>SUVT01000066.1 GCA_015061845.1 Lentisphaerota bacterium | reverse complement strand
CTCCACCACCGAAAAGGGAACCGCTCCCGCAGATCTGAAGAATGTCACAACTGTCGCTCAGAATCTCAGCGGTCACATCTCCTATGCTTACATCCCCGGTATCGACTCCGCAGCAGGATCTTCCTCTGGTATTGCAGCTGACGGTCACACTGAAACCTCCAAGATCAACCACACCGACTACGGAAGCATCATGATGGGCGATGGATCTGTCAAGGGTTCCACCGGTACATCCAGCAAGAACTGGGTTAAAGATGCTAACTGGCTTGTCGCAGCTCCTGGAACAGGAACCGGCGCACAGTCCTGGTTGCAGAACGATGCTAAGAATCAGTATGGTCCCAAGATCAACGACTAATCTGAATCAAATCAGTTAAGTCTGAAATTCAAAAGGCGGATAGAAATATCCGCCTTTTTTTTGTTTAAATTTTGAGAAGATCAGAAAAAAATACAGGAATAAACCGTGGAAATTACTTCCGGCAGCCGCGGATAAATTCGTTCAGGGAACTGCGCTCAATGCGCCAGAGTCTGCCGAGTTTTGAGGCTTTGATCGTGCCTGACTGCAGTAATTCATACATTCTCGTCCGTTTGACTTTCAGGATCGCCATGGCTTCCGGGAACGTAAGGAAATCTTCTGCAACTGCAGATGCAGCAACATCTTCTGCTTTTTCAGACACCTCTTCCGGTAAGGACCGGAACGTTTTATTCATGGAAAGGATCACATAGATCTTTCCGCGCTTCTTTAATTCTTCCTCCGTTGACCGGTAGGAATCAGAATCCTTATTCTGTGCTTCCAGCAGGATCGCATGATCCTTGAGAACCCGCCATTTCCGGAAGAGAGGAATACCGTTTTCGGGAAAATAGACAATGAAATCCCCCGGCTCCGGTGAGATTTTACCGCTGCATACAACAGTTGCACCCACCGGAATGATGGGTTCCAATGCTTTTTCTGTGACTGTGATTTCCCGTTTCTGAATTGCCATTCCCGTACCTTATAAATCAGCGGTTTGCAGCTGCAAATGCAAGAGAGGAACACATTTCCGGGAACGAGATCCCGGCTGCGCAGGCAGCTTTCGGCAGAAGACTGCTGGGCGTGCATCCCGGCAAAGTATTGCCTTCCAGAACCCAGACACGGTCATCTTTTCCGATGATCACGTCCACCCGGAGCATATCTCTTGCCCCGACAGCATGATAGAATGCCAGAGAAAGTTCCTGAGCTTCTTTCTGAGCGGCTTCGGAAATTCCTGTGGGCGGACAGATATATTCTGTTTCCCCGAGGGCGTGGGTATATTTTGCATCGTAATCGTAAAGTTTTCCGGGATAACGGATTTCCACCAGGGGCATTGCCTTGCCGTCGAGAATACTGACCGTTGCTTCCACACCTTCGATATACTCTTCCACGAGGGCGCATTTATCGTGCTTCAAAGCCAGTTCCAGGGCTCCTTTCCACTGATCCCGGGATTCTACCAGAGTCAATCCGAATGTGGAGCCTTCGCAGGGCGGTTTCACGATCATAGGGAGTCCGAACTCTTCCGGAAAGGGGGTTTCAGCGGAGTCCGTCACAAAATATTTCGGGGAACGGATATTTTTCTTTTCCATGATCTGTTTGGAAATAACTTTGTCCATGGCATCGATACAAGCCTGAGAGGGGCATCCCACGAACTTGAGATTTTCGCTTTCCATGACTTTCTGAAGAGTTCCATCTTCCCCGAATCCGCCGTGAAGGACAGGGTAAACTACATCAGCGTTCCGCATATCGTCAGTGACTTCCGGCTTGAGAATATCGTATTCCGTGACATTGTGTCCGGCATTTCTGAGAGCTTCGGCAACAGCCGCTCCGGAGATAAGGGAAACCTCGCGTTCCGAACTTGTTCCGCCTTTCAGCACCACAATGTTCAATTTCTGATCCATATTCTTTACAAGCCTTTCTGACTCCGTATCAGCAAAACAGAGTTCCGTTTGAAGATTGATTTTATGATTGCGGAACACCGCCTGTTTCATCTGCATGAGAACAGAAAGATAATCCTTTTCTGATGCAGGTGAATCAACCGGTTCCGTGATGATCCAGTTTGCATGTTGTCCGCTGACATGGATATTGTTACAGCAAATATTTTTACATCCGGCATTTTCCAGCAGGATCCCTGCGACAGCCTGTCCGGGATTGCGGAATGTACTTCCGGCAGAACGTCCCTTGGGTGTTACAGCGGCTCTGCGCTCTTTTTCCTGACGGATCAATGCCAGTTCAGGTTCTGTTTCCACCGGGGGAAGTTCCAGCGTTACAGAGGTGATCATAACATCCTGCGGAACGGGCGAAGTTCTGTACGCCCAACCGCCATCGCCTTTTTTCCAGCAGTAGGTTGAACCGTCTGCCAGATGAAAACCGTTCATTTCCTGAATGAACTGAGCGATCTCCGCACGGTTTGCTCCGGCATTCATCCTGACTGCACCGCCAAGTGTACCGGGGATTCCGCAAAGAGGGGCAAGTCCGCCGAATCCCAGTTTTGCCGCTTCATTGGCAAGGAGAGAAAGACGGACCGCTGCGCCGCATTCCAGCAGAGAACCTCTCTGCTGTACGGCAGAAAAAGCAGGTGCTTTCAAACGGAGAAAGACAGTGGAAAGTTCCCTGTCGGACCCGATGAAATTGGAACCTGCTCCGAGAGGTCTTGCGGAAACTGGAAATTCCCGCAAAACCATGAGAAGAGTTTGGAACTCCCGCACGGATGACGGCTCGATCAGGAAGAAAGGAGCCGATCCTGTTCCGGCTGTTGAAGAGTCCTTCCAGGAGGCTTCCGGATCGACCGCAAGCCGGGGAAGAGCTGTTTTCAGCCGCGCAAACAGAATATCGTGCAGGGGATTACTCATTTTTACTTCTTGTAAACCTTTTTGGGGTCGAAGACAGGTTCGCCCTGAATGACGAGCTTGCCATCTTCATACTTGCGGAAGAAGCAGGAGTGATAGCCTTCATGGCAAGCTGCTCCGCCGATCTGTTCGATCTTGAAAATCACAGTATCCTGGTCGCAGTCGACATAGATTTCTTTGACTTTCTGAACGTTTCCGGATTCTTCGCCCTTCTTCCAGAGTTTCTGGCGGGAGCGGGTCCAGTAGGTTGCATTTCCGGACTTGAGGGTTTCTTCCCATGCTTCCTGGTTGATGTAGGCGAGCATGAGGACTTCACCGGTCTGCCAATCCTGAGCGATTGCGGGGATGAGACCGCCGCACTTTTCAAAGTCGAGTTTCAATTCTGTTGAGATCATGATTGAATTCCTTATCAATTATTTTTTCTTGTTTTTTCCGGCGTTGGGGCAAGGTGCGCCTGCGGGGCAGTAGCACTTTTCACCGCTGGCACAACCGCAAAGGCAGCTGTTTTTTGCATTTTTTGCTGCTTTCGGAGCTGCTTTCACATTCTTTTTTGCGGCAGCCTTCGGGCAATTTGCAGCTGCTTTTTTGCACTTTGCATCAGCTTTTTTGCAATGGGGGTGAGAGGTGCAATCTCTGCGGATCGTCAGAGTGACTTTGGAGATCCCCTTTACAGGAGCGGTGGAAGTACATGCAAATTCTCTGCCGGGTTTCAGAGAAAGAGACTGCCATTTTGCACCGGCAATTTCTTTTCCCTTAGCATCGAACCAGGTGTACTTGTAAGAGATCTGAATGTCATTCGGGCAATTTTTCACAAAGCATTCAAGGCTTTCCCGTTTGAGACGGGCACGGACACAGATGACTTCGGAACCTTTTTCTGTTTTCATCTTGCTGGTCTGGATGATACGGAGATCGTTTGCCAGATCACCTTCGACCTTGATGTTTTCCATGATTGCAGGAACGGTTTTGACAAAGTCATCTTCATTGAAGTCATTCACACAACCGGTGAAAGTCAATGCTGCAGCGGCAAAAAGAGCCGGTAATAAAAGTTTTTTCATTTTGTATTTCTCCTTACTGTTGTTTTATGCAAAAAATTGTTCGGAATTAACGATGGTACAATCAGCTTCCCGGAGCTTTTCCAGAGCGTTATCCGCATCATCGAAACGGAAGATCATCACCGGTTTTCCGGAGGTTCCGACAGCGGCATACATGTAAAGCACGTCCAGTCCTTTGCTTTCCACGGTCTTGAGGATCTTGGAAAGTGCGCCGGGAACGTCTTCGATCTCAATGGCGAGAACATCGGTCAGCTTTACGGCAAAGTTGTTTTCGCGCAGAACGTTGAGAGCTTTTTCATTATCCTTTGTGATAACGCGCAGAATCCCGAAATCTTTGGTGTCTGCCAGAAAGATGGAGGAGAGGTTGACTCCTGCTTCTGCCAGTGCGCTGCAAGGTGCATACAATGCGCCGGGTTTATTGTCTACGAAGACTGAAAGCTGTTTCAGATACATCATGAAGTCTCCTTTACTTTGTTGTGTTTCTCAAGTCGAAAACGCGTTTTGCTTTTCCTTCGCTGCGGGGGATCGCACCGGGCTGAACGATCTTCACCATTGCACGGATACCGAGGATCCGTTCAATTTCGTGAGAGAACTTCTTCTGCAGTTCGTTCATCTTCCGCATGTCATCAGAGAACTGATCTTCGCGGACCTCGATTTCGATCAGCATGTCATCCAGACCGTCGGGGCGGCGGGTGAGTGTGATCCGGTAGTGCGGCAGAGCGGTAGCATCCACAGAGAGGAATGCAGATTCGATCTGGGATGGGAAGACGTTCACGCCGCGGATGATGAACATATCGTCACTGCGTGCGGAAATACGGTCGATCCGGCGCAGGGTTCTGCCGCAGGGACAGGGTTCCGGAATGATGCGTGTCAGGTCGCGTGTACGGTAACGGATCATAGGCATACCGAACTTGTTGATGGTGGTGAAGACAAGTTCGCCGCGTTCGCCGTCAGGCAGAACTTCGCCGGTATCCGGATCAATGATTTCAGGATAGAATGTTTCTTCAAAAATATGAAGTCCGCAATGGTGTTCACATTCGATCCCGACACCGGGACCGCTCATTTCGGAGAGACCATAGATGTCGAATGTTTCGATTCCGGAAGCCTCTTCGATTCTCTGGCGCATTTCCTGTGTCCAGGGTTCTGCACCGAAGAAACCGACACGGATCGGGAGAGCTTTGACATCGACCCCCATTTCAGCAGCTTTTTCGCAGAGGTGGATGAAGTAGCTGGGGGTACAGCAGATCCCGTTCACGCCGAAGTCGCGCATGAGCATGATCTGACGTTCGGTGTTTCCGCCGGAAGTCGGAACAACAGTTGCTCCGAGAGCTTCGATCCCGTTGTGAGCTCCAAGACCGCCGGTGAAAAGACCGTAGCCATAGGAGTTCTGGATGATATCATTGGAAGTGACACCGCCGGCAGCAAGAGCGCGAGCCATACAGTTTGTCCAGGAATCAACGTCTTCCTGAGTATAACCGACAACGATGGGCTTTCCCGTTGTACCGCTGGAAGCGTGGAGACGGACGATCTTGTTCATTGGAACGGCAAACAATCCGAAGGGATAAGTATCCCGGAGATCCTTCTTCATTGTAAAGGGAAGAAGCTGAATGTCTTTCAATGTTTTGATGTCTTCCGGCTTCACACCTTTTTCGTCCATTCTCTGACGGTAAAAGGGAACATTGTCATACTCATGCTTGATAATGTTCTGAAGTCGCTTCAGCTGGATTTCCTGAAGCAGATGACGCGGCAGATAGTCCGCCGCACTGACCGGATTGTAAGGTTTTGCCATTTTCTGTACTTCCTTTATTTAACAGACGCTTCACCGCGTTCAAAAGCTGCAATATTTACGTCTGCCAACTCTCCCTTGAAGTGTTCTTTCAGCAGACCGAACCAGATTTCTTTATCCAGTTTCAATCCGGCGTTCAATGCGCCGAGCATTGCAACATTGAGACTCTTTCCGGGATCGAAATCACCCAGGATCGCAGGAGTCAGGATCACGGTGTTTTCATTGATCATATTTTTGCAGACTTCCACCTGATCTTCGGAGAGGACAACCAGATAATCGGCTTCTCCGGCGGGGATCATGGGACTGTAAACTTTTGTTCCGAACCGGACATCGCCGCTGACACTTCCGCCGCGCTGACTCATTCCGTGGATTTCACTCTTCTTTACATCGAAACCGCAGCGGAATGCCATTTCAGAAAGCAGGTCGCTGGCAAGAATGATCCCCTGTCCGCCGATCCCGGCAAACAGTACGTTGGTAATAGCCTTGCTCATTTCGCACCGCCTTTCTGGAATTTTGCAAGTTTCTTGATCTGGAGAATACAGGGTCTCTTTGCAATAATAACACTGACATCATTGGATGCAAGACGTTCCCTGATAAGTTCCATATATCTTTCATGTTCCGTGGTAGAGTCGACCACATCCACATGATCCACACCCATTGCACGGCAGACGGCTTCGATATTGACCTGGTTTGCAGGCTCCATGTTCAGAGAACGGCCCGTTGCAGAGTGTTCCTGAAGCCCGGTCATCGCTGTGGTGGAGTTGTCAAGAATGATCAGCAGGTGTCCGGTTGCAGGACGGTTGTAGACCATTTCAGCCACACCGGTCAGACCGCTGTGCATGAAGGTACTGTCACCGATCACACTCACGACCCGGCGGGCATCTGCTTCTTTCAGAGAGCGGCGCAAACCCAACGCGACACCGATGCTTGCACCCATACAGACTGTTGTATGGATCGCATTGAACGGAGGAAGGGTTCCGAGAGTATAGCAGCCGATATCGCCGGAGACGATGCAGTTCAGATCACGGAGACCTTCAAAGGATTTCCGGTGGGGGCAGCCCGGGCAGAGCTGCGGGGGACGTCCCGGTGCAGCCGCCGGTTCCGGAGTCGTATCGCCGGCAACCAGTTTCTTGACACGGGAAACACTCAGTTCGCCAAACACAAAAGCATCCGGTTTTGCTTCCACAGCAACACCTTCCGCACGGATCGCTTCGGCAAGGAATTTATCTCCTTCTTCCACGACCACACAGCGTTTGACTCCGGCAGCAAACTCTTTCACAGGTTCGATCAGCAGCGGCCAGGTCAAGCCCAGTTTCAAAACAGATGCTTCGGGGAATGCTTCTTTCACATGCTGATAGGAGATTCCGGAGCAGATGATACCGAGATCCGCAGAACCGGTTTCTTTCTGTGCCAGAACATTTGCTTCCGCAGATGCCGCAATGGTTTTCATCTTTTCTTCCAGACGGACATGAGCGGGACGGGCAAACGCCGGAACCATCACACGTTCTTTGACAGCGAACTCAAAATCAGATTCTTTCGGAGCTTCCACCGGTTTCCAGCGGTCAACGATGCACTTGGAGTGACAGACTCTTGTGGTCATGCGGAGCAGAACAGGGATCTGGAACTTTTCAGAGATTTCCACAGCACGGATCATGAAGTCGTATGCTTCCTGACTGTCTGCAGGTTCCAGCATGGGGAGCTTTGCAGCCTTGGCATAGTTCCGGTTGTCCTGTTCGTTCTGGCTGGATGCCATTCCGGGGTCATCGGCAACGAGAATAACGATCGCACCTTTTGTTCCGGTGTATGCAAGAGTGAACAGGGGGTCAGCCGCAACGTTCAAACCAACATGTTTCATTGTGACGATGGTTCTTCCGCCGCCGAACCCGACACCTGCGCCGACTTCGAGAGCGACTTTTTCGTTGGGAGCCCACTGGGCTTTCCCGCCGATTTTTGCCAAATGTTCCAACACTTCCGTGGAGGGAGTTCCGGGATAGCCGACACCCAGATTGACTCCGCAGCAGAGCGCAGCTTCCGCCACTGCTTCATCGCCGCTGAGAATAATTCTTTCAGAAGCCATAGTTTTTTACCTTTCTCTTTGGTGGACCGCCTCTATTTTAACAGCAGGTTTTTCAATAAAAAACATACTTTTTTCCGCTATATTTCTTTTTATGGGGGTCCACTTCGTAAAAATAACACAAAATTGAAGATTTTCAACCCGAAAAATCACTTTTTTTTCAGCTTTTTTCGCATTTTTCAGGAAGTTATAAAATTTCTACGGAATCTGTTTTTTTTTATCTTTTCCTCTTGACATCTTTATCAGTTGGATGTATGTTGAGAAAAAACGTCACATCAAAGGAGGTTCCCTTATGAAAAAAAAATCTGTTTTTTCAATCACTTGCTGCCGTACTTCTTCTTTCCGGATGCACCTCAATGGAAGATGCCGATACCCGAATAGAAATAATGGCAGACCGGACGGTCCGGCATGATCCTGTTTTACCAAGCAGTTCCCCGAGAGTAATGAAAAGCGCAAGAATGAATTTTGCAAATGATGCCATCTCCAATGGAAATTTCAATGCCCCCGCCGGACGGAAAATGGCTTTTACTGCGGATATCACTGTCAGAGTTTCTGATATCAAAAAGGCTATTGCCGATACCAGAAAACAGACATCCGAAGCAGGCGGTTATGTGAAAACTCTGAATAACAGTATGCTTGTCCTTGCGATCCCCGTTGCAAAAGGGGATGCGTTCCTGAACACCCTCGGAAAGATGGGGGAAGTCGCAAATCTCCGGATCGAGGGAGATGATGTGACAGAACAATCCGCTGATATCAGGATCCGCATGGAAAATCTGGAAAAATCCAGAAAACGTCTGCTTGCACTTATGGATCGGACAGGAAATGTGAAAGATCTTACTCAGGTGGAACGGGAACTCAACCGCGTCACTACGGAACTGGAACGCCTCCAGGCAGCTGATAAAAACCTGAACAACCGGATCGCATACGTTACGATCACTGTCCGTTTCCAGACTTATATTCCCGTTCTGGTCACTCCCAGAGCAAATGTTCCGCTGGTCTGGATCAATCAGCTCGGAGAAAATCTTCAGGGCTGGATCACCGCCGGTTCTTCAAAAGTCTCTGTTCCGTTCCGGGTTCAGCTTCCTGCAAAATTCTTCTTTGCCGGCGGCGAATATGCCGTTTCCGGAAGCAACTGCAATATCCGTTTCCGTGAGATCAATAATGCTGTGAGAAATATCCGCTGGTATGGAAAGGATTACGCAGGGATCGCCTTATATAAAAACATGATCTCAAAGGCTCTTCAGGTTCGCTTCAACGGAAAAATCATCTGTAATGAATGCAAGATCGACGGAAAAGATGCTCTCTGGTTCCAGGTGGAAACAAAGATTTACGGCGTCGACTACCTCTATCTCGTTGCGGTCGCAGTCGATGATGATACTGTCAAAGTGATTGAAGCAAAGGGCAAAAAGAAAGAGCTTCTTTCCGAACTCTCCATTGAAGGCTGGAAGACAATGCTGGAATCTATCCGCTTCTGAAAAACGGGGCGGATTGAAAGAGAAAAGAGGGGGCTGTTGCAAAACCTGAAAATTCTGCAATAGACCATTATTTTCTTGTTTGAGCATTAAAATCGTTTGTATAATCCCATGTTTGAGAATAATGTAGAAGTTTTTTATCAGTCTGCTCAAATATCTTGATTGAGGAGATAGCCCCACTGGGGCTAAGGCTCTGAAGGAGCCGTCAGAACAGAGCCCAGGGTAAGCGGTCTGAAGGACCGCGCAGCCCTGGGTATAAATCATCAATTATCCCTGAAGCTCTGTAGGAGCGTTAGAAAAAACCGCTTGAACAAACTTAATTCTGTCGCCCTTACAGGGCTTTATATTATTCTTTTTATCTATTCCCGGGGCTGCACAGACTTTCAGTCTGTTTACCCCGGGCTGTGTTCTGCCGCCCTTACAGGGCTGTTTATCTTCAGGTTTTGCAACAGCCCCATTTTTGCGGGTTCAATGCAGGGGATCCTACGGTACAAAACAGACATTTTGTATATGCGATTCCCTGTTAAAGATTTCTGCAAGTCTTGAACGTTTTTTTTGTTTTTATACCCGAATGGGTGTAATCCAAGATGTTTTTTTGTAAGTCAAAAACCGGAAAAACGGCGTTTTGTAAGTGTTTTGGCAAAGAGTGCCCACCTGACACGCGTATTGCACACCAGGTGGGCTTTTTCTTTACTTGATCCCGAAATAGTGGGGGATTTCTTCGTTATGCTTCGGGCAAATCAGAAGAGTTGTCTCCGCCCGTAGAAATTACTTTTTCAATTTCAGTTTTGTCACGACCGGGAAGTGGTCTGAGGGGAAACCTTCCGGGAATTTCGTGTCATCTGTTTTGTGAGAAAATACCTGAATATCATCAGAAACAAAAATAAAGTCGATGGGATATGTTCTGACATAACGTCCGAATCCGTGGAAAGTCTGTACCGGACCGGTGTGGGGTGTCAGGGAGACTTTTGCGGTGTCATTCAGCAGAGATGCGGCTGTCTGATATGTTGCAGAAGTCGGTTTGGCATTGAAATCACCGGAGATGATCAGAGGTTTTCCTTTTGCATTTTCTTTTGCATGATTGACCAGAAGTTTGATTCCGTTGATCCGTGCAAGTTCGCTGACGTGATCCAGATGGGTGTTGTAATAAACGAACTGTTTTCCGGTCTTTTTATCTTTGAAAAGTCCCCATGTAGCGATTCTCGGATAGGCTGTTTTCCAGGATTTGTACCCCGGAACGGAAGGCTTTTCCGACAATCCTAAAGTGCCGCCTTTGATCAGCTCAAAACGATCCTTCCGGTAAAGGATTGCAGAAAATTCCCCTTTATTTTTGAAATCATCACGCCCGCCGCCGATGAAGAGAAATTCATCTCCCAGCAAGTCATCCAGCTGAAAGCGGACTGCTTCCTGTACGCCGAAAATATCAAGTTGATTTTTTCTGATGACAGCCAGACAGCGCGGTTTCCGTTCCTGCCAGGAGTTCGGTGATTTATCGACCGGACAGCGGATGTTGAATGTTGCCAGATTGAAGGAATCTTGCGGAATGGATTTACAGCCGCAAAGCAAAAACATTGCAGCAAGTGCGGGGAAAAGGAGTCTTTTCATTGTTTTTCAGCTTTCTCTTGTTCTTCTGTTTTGTCAGGAGTTTCTCTCTTCACTTCCAGCAGGGAGATCCGTCTGTGTTCCGAATCGAGAACCATGATTTTCAGATTTTCATATTCAAACATATCTCCGGCTTTCGGGATGGAGTGGAAGTGTTCCAGAACCCATCCGTTCAGGGAAACCATGTCGGAATCAATTTTGACACCGAAGAAGTCGCAGAAGTCAGAAAGGTGAACTGCCGCATTGACCTGATAAGTATTCTCTCCGGTTTTCTTGAAAAATTCTTCCACATCATCGTGTTCATCCCAGATATCACCCACAAGTTCTTCCAGAATATCTTCCATGGTCACGATCCCGCAAGTACCGGCATATTCATCCAGAACAACTGCAACCTGAACCTGTTTCTGCTGTAATTTCTTCATCAGAGAACTGATTTTTTCATTCTGGAACACAAAGATCACCGGACGGATGATGTCTTTCAGCGGTTTTTCTGTAACTCCGGTGCCGACATAAAACATCTTCTGGTGGATCACGCCGACGATATGGTCAATGGAGCCGTCATAAATGAGCAGACGGGAAAATTTTGTCTCCTGAAAACGCTGTGCCAGCTCTTCTTTTGTGCAGTTGCTGGGCAGCGCTTCGATCTTAACGCGGGGGGTGAGAATATCTTTTGCCTCAACCTCGGAAAATTCAATGGCGTTCCGCAGCAGTTCCCCATCGTTTTTATTGATGCTGCCATCCTGCTGAACTTCTTCCACAAACATCAGCAGCTCTTCCTGGGAGATCTTATTGTCCGGGTTCAGTTTCAGGATCTTTGAAAGAAATTTTTTCCACATGGAGAAGAGAAGACAGAACGGAACAAATATCCAGATGAGAAATTGAAGGAAAGGGGCTGCAAATAATGCAAATGGCTCCGGACAGTCTTTTGCTATACTTTTCGGAGAAATTTCCCCGAAGATAAGGACTGCCAGAGTAATGACAACTGTAGACAAGGTTGCCCCGAGTTCATCTCCGTAATATTTTACAAAAAGCATTGTTCCCAGAGAGGCAAGGGCGATATTAACGATGTTATTTCCGATCAGGATCGTGGAGATCAACCTGTCATATTGATCGGTCAGTTTCAGGACCAGCCGTGCTCTGCGGCTTCCTTTTTCCATTAATGTTCTCAATCGGGTTCTGTTAGCAGATGAAAAAGCAGTTTCTGAGGCAGAAAAATAGGCAGACATAGCAAGGAGAAAAATCATTCCTCCTATGTTCGTGAGTAGTCCACTCGACATAAAATTTTTTTACTCCAAAGTTGTTTAAGGTATCAAAACAAGACTAATATAGCTTGATTTTTTTTATTTACAAGCAGAAAAGTGATAAAAAATAAGGACTGCGGAAACTTTTGAATTGCCTCTTTATAAAAAATTTCCGCAGCCCGTCAGGATAAAACGTAGACGAATGTACGTTTTAATTCCCTGTGTTACTATTTGATTTTGTCAATATTGTCTTTTGTGACAAGTTCAAAACGTGCATCAAATGCTGCATCGAGATCTTTGGGAGCAGGTTTCTGGTAATCTGTTTCTTTCAAACCCTGTTTTCCGCCAACTGCAACGAGAATCTGCCCGGACTTGAAGTAAGGTCTGAGTGCCTCGATATCGCCCATATCCAGCAAAGCAACTTTCTGTTTATTGCTCTTGAAAACTTCAAGTTTAGTGACTTCATAACCTTATTGGAGAGGGTATAAACTGCATCTTGCGACAGGGGATGGAGATGTGCCGTTGGCAGCGGTTCTGACTTCTGCCTCACTGCATGACAGTCAAGTTGCAATTCCTTAAAGCAACTGTTTAATATGTTGAATGAAAGAACGTTACGTTCAAAAAAACAAAAAAACTGATTAACTTCCGTCAGAGACGGGAATGGAGGTGTACACTCAAAAACTTGATTTTTCAGGCTTTTTTCGCAAAAAAAAAGCCAAAAGTGATGCCGTAAAATGGTTCTACGGCACGATCAAATGTAAAATTAACAAAAAATGCCAATACTTTTGAAATTAGCTCTTTATATTTGCAAAATTCAACCGGCGACCTGAACAGGGAACAACAGGTAACCGGTTCAGGATAAATCAATTTCCCAGGCCGTTCAGAATTCTCTCATTTTCGTCCTTCAGTTGTTTTATCGGGTCATTGGCTTCTCTTTCGAGTGCCTCTATTTCGGCATCAAGTGCATCTAATTCGGCATCAATTTTCTTCGCCTTCCTCTCCATTTCTTTACGTTCTCTCTCCATGGGATCGTCTTCAGAATCAACGAGTTTTAAGACCACCGTCCGGAATCCTTCAACAGCAGAATCGCATCCGGTAAAGAAAAATGTCCCGATCACGGCAGCTGCAGCAATAGCAGCTTTTATCATTTTCATTTTCATTTTCATTTCAGTTCTCCATATACAGCTAATTTTTTCAATACGAAGAGTAATGGGTCAGGGCGGATTTTTTTCAAAAGATCCGGGGAGAACAACGATGGAGGAATTCTCCCCGGAAAACTAGAACTCATAAATTTATGACTCTGTTTCTAATCACTGTCAGTTCGTATTTTACGAGACGGACAGAAAAATTGCTTTCATTATATATATTCTCGGAAAACAGCTGAAATCTTTCAGCATTTTAAAAAAAATTCTTATTTTTCTGTGTTTTTTAAAATATCTTTAAAAAAAATGCAAAAGTTAGGCGTAACTAACTTGACAAATAAAAAAAGCAGGTATATATTATATGATAGTTGTCCGGAAGAGTGTTCCGGACGTATTTCAGAAAGTAAACATGGTATTTATAAACCCCCAACCATTAAGGAGAAATCTATGAATCCATGGATTCAGAAATGCGCAGCCGTTGTGCTGGCAGCAGGTGCCCTGACACTCTCTTTTGCTGTGAAAGCAGAAGAAAAAGTTCAGAAGATCACCTTCATCGAAGATGATGCCCAGAAAAACATGGCATCAAAGATCTATTATTTGAAGTACACCAAAGCAGGTGACGTTGCTCCGTTCATCCGCAGTGCAGTTGTCCGCTACTGCAAGGAATCCAACGTTTCTTCAATTAATGATCCCTCCAGAAACCGTCAGATGCTTCTGGTTTCCACCGGTATCAACATGATCCCCTATGTTGATAAACTCGTTGCAGTGCTTGACCGCAATGCTAAATTTGACAAATATTCCAACATTACCGGTGACGGGATCGCAGTTGGTGTTTATCAGCCGACCTACCGCGCAGCAGAAAGCATGCTTGATGTCATGGTCAAGGGCGATGTTGCAAGTGGAAGACAGGATGGCGAAATCAAGTTTGACTCCAAGCGCAACATGTTCTACTTCAAGGATACTCCTGCCACTGTTGCAGACATCAAGGATAAACTTGCATGGCTTGATAAGCCGGTTCCGCAGAGCCGTCTTGAGCTCACAATCTACGAACTGCGTGACAGTGATCTCCAGGATATCGGTATCGACTACCTCGCATGGAAGAACGGCCCCGGTCTGAACCTTTTTGAAGTCGGTTACAATGCTCTCTATGTCCGCGTTGCAGAAAAGATCGTTGATTCCCTCGTGAATTATGGTTCTGAACTCCTTGGAAGCACCTCCCTCGGTTTCGGCGGATTCTACACCGCTCCTGCTTTTGATATGAGCTTCATCCGTATTCTCCAGCAGAACGGTAAAGCTACCATCAGCAGCACCGCAAGTGTTGTCGTCTCCAATGTTCCCGGAAAAGATTTTGCAGTTACTTTCGCTCCTGAATATCAGAATATCGAAAAGAATGCAGACCACAAAACTTCTGTTACCGTCGGCGGAGATTCCACTTTGACAGCAATCTTCTACAATGCTGTGATCACAGCCGGTAAGAACGGTACAGTCAACTTCAATTATGAATTGGAAAACCGCAACGTTGTTGAACGTAACAACATGGGTGCTGAGCTGTCTGAAATCGAGTTCATCTCTGCTGCCGCATCTCTTCCGTTCAACAAGGATGTTGTTCTTTCCAGCTGGACCCGTACCGCAGAAGTTGAACAGACAATCGGCGTTCCGTTCCTTTGTGAACTCCCTGTTCTCAAATATATCTTCGGTACCACCACCAAGAATAAAGAAACAATCCGCTGCATCGCAGTTGTCCGCGCTGTTCCTGTTGTCTACAATGAAAACATGAAGCCCGGAACTGTTGCAGACTTCGACGAAATCAGCAAGAAATAACGAAAGAGGCTTTGAATTACTATGAAATACAATATTGTACCTGCAGCCGCAGCATTGTTTCTCGGAGCCAGTGTGTTCGCAGGAAGTCCTTCAGCTCCCTACGACAACACCCGTATTGACGCCCGCCTTAACGTGACCGTCAAGGAAGATACCAAGGTCGTCCACTTTGTCCGCGATAATGCTGACCCCAATGTTATCACCAAGGCTTACATCATCAAGCATGTGGATCCTTACGAACTGCGCTCCTATCTGCGCAA
Source organism: Lentisphaerota bacterium (assembly GCA_015061845.1). GTDB lineage: Bacteria > Verrucomicrobiota > Lentisphaeria > Victivallales > UBA1829 > SIG79. Next base: position 4,670 of record SUVT01000066.1, on the reverse strand, counting down.
TGTCGTTCAGACCCGCAAAGTCAATGACAACAACACCAATATCGAAGCAGTCAGATACACCGACGGAACTTCTGTCCTGTTGATCTCTGCTGAAGATTACCGTTTTGAAGACACCCCCAATGCACAGGGCTTTGACTCCATCGTCAAAGAACTCGACAAACCGAAACTGATTTCCAGCTCCGGACGTCATACCTATGTCTATTCTCCCAAATACCGCTCCTCTGCTGACCTCCTCGAAATGATCAGCAATGTCGGTCTTTACAGCAAGAATGCTGTCATGAACAACGTCGGCGGAACAGATGTCGTTGCTGAAGATCCCGGACTCAACCTCCTCTTCTTCTGCACCGCTCCCTTCTCCCGCAGAACCATCATGGATCTCTTGGAAGAATACGACCAGCCGACTCCGTCAGTCCGTGCTAAAGTCACCGTTTATGAACTCTATGCTGAAAATGATACCAAGCTCGGTTTTGATTTCCAGGCATGGAAGAACAACGACGGAATCAATTTCTTCAGCGGCGGCGGACGTTATTCCAGAAACTATGCCGGAAACGTTCTCAACAATGCTGCTGATTGGAACGATGTCTCCTACTTCCAGTTCAACCCGAAATGGAACACCAAGTACATCGACTTCCTGACCAGCAAGGGCAAAGCAAAGGTTCTTCACACCTCTGAAATGAATCTGCTCAACAATACAACTGGTGCAATTGATAAATACACCCAGATTTTTGTTGCCAAGTCCACTCCTGTAGGGGATTATGAGATCGGAACCAACTACTGCAATATTTACGCTGATCCTGAAGTCACTTTGGCTGAAGATGGCAAAGGCAGACCGATCACCGTTTCAGAAAATGCAAACGTAACAATCTTCCGTTTCCAGAAAGATGGTTATGTTGAATACAGATTGCGCCTTGACAAAAATAACAAAGCAACTTTCTACTATGATGGAAAAGATACCGGTGCAAAGGTCATTAATGCAGAGAAAATCAATATGATTTATCTTAACGCTTTCAATGATAAGACAATCGGTCATCCGAGCGGTAACAAGATCGAAACCGAAGCTGCTGATAAGAAAATCGGTTTCGCAATCCGCATGACTCCGTCTATCAATAAGAAGGCTACCACTCTGCGGGTCAGGATCGGCAATACTTCTCTGATCGGTTATACCTCTGATGGCAGCCCCCGCATTCAGCAGGGTGCAAAGATCGACACTGAATTCATGATCTCCAACGAAGGTACCAAACTGGTCATCGGCGGAATCGAAAAACGCAGTGTTGTGAGTGTCTCCGGCGGCGTGCCCTTCCTCAAGGATCTTCCTTTCATCGGATGGATCTTCTCCACCGAAACTGAAGCTACCAAACGTTCTCAGCTCCTCGTCGTCGCTGAAATCGTTCCCGAAAAGAAGGCTGAAAACTACAAGTCTGTCTTTGAAGCAGCTCAGAAGAAACTGCTGAAAGCCGGTGTCAGCAACACCTACGGCTATCGCCAGTTCTTCCTCGATCCGGAACGTCTCCAGAAGTAATCGTTCCTGAATAACTTGAAAGGATCTTGAACAGTTTTTTCTGCTCAAGATCCTTTTTTTTCACTTTTTTTCTGTTTCCCCTGTCAGACTGTTCAGACTTGAGCATCTAATGAAGTAACAAAACATAAAACCTGAAAATAATGGAAGGTAAAAAATGAACAAAGTATTTTTAGCAGTTGTGGTCGCTGTCATGGGAACTCTCGCTTCACTTATGGCTGCTCCGGTAAAAAATGTAACCGTGGATCATTCCAGTAAAGAGGCAATCGTAGACTCTTTTCTGAAAGCGTCTGCATATGAAGATGGTGAGGCTCTGTGGCAGACTTTTCTTCCACTGAAATTAAAAAAACAAAGAGATCTTCAGTCTCTGAAAAAGAGCAGTATTGAGAATTACTTCAGAGGTTGTCCTGCATCAGCGCGAGCCGAATTGCGGAAAATTGTAAATACTCCGGAGTGGAAAAAACTTATTGACGAATATTTGAAAGATTGGGATAAATATATCATCAAAGTTGATGGGAAATGGTATATTGACATGTGGAAAATGCTTGGACAGGAATTCAGCAATGTCAAGATCCCTCCCTGTCCGAGATTTGTTGATCATTCCAGTCCGACCCGCCTGGTTTTGAGTTTTCTGCTTAGTGTCTATTACGAAAACGATAAACTCATGTGGGATTGTTTTTCACCGGAACTCAGAAAATCTGCTGAGGCAAAAACTGGCGGAAAGGCTCCCAGGGGAATTGCAAGAGCGACAAAACAGAGCATGCCGCGAAATGTTCTCGTTCCGGCTATCAAAGTCGCTGCTTTCGGAGAGATAAACGTAGAAGAAGGCGTTTTGCCCGGAATGAAGTTTGTGAAAATCAACGGCAAGTGGTATATTGCACCTGCCGAGAGATAAGAAAAATTATGTCTCCCGCTCACCGGGCGGGAGAACTTCTGAAAAATCATAAGAGGCAATTTCAAAAGTCTTCAAAAATGGCAGAAAATTCTTGTTGCGATCTGCAAATGGAGCGTTTTCGGTGGTTACCCTTTGGGTAGCCACGCTCAAACTACCATTTCCAACTCATCAACAATCTTTTTTCAGCCAAATTTTGCCGGACTTTTGAAATTACCTCTACAGAGAATCCAATGCCTCTTGTGCAGTTTCCAACCCTTGTTCAGCGGCTTTGCGGAACCATTTTTTTGCTTCCGTGATATTTTTTCTGACCCCCCATCCGTTTTTATAACACAAGCCTAAATTGTACTGAGCTTTTGCATATCCTTGTTCAGCAGCTTTGCGGAACCAATATAGCGCTTTATTATGGCTCTTTCCGACACCATCGCCCAAAACATATAATACTCCCAAGTTCATTTGAGCATGGGGGACCCCTTGAAGAGCTGCTTTATAATACCATTCAGCAGCAGTCCTCATATTTTTACTGACCCCCTCACCATTTTCATAACGCACGCCTAAACTGTATTGAGCATCTTTGTCCCCTTGTTCAGCAGCTTTGCGGAACCAGTAAACAGCTTGGAACAAATCTTTACTGACCCCCCTACCGTTTGCATAACATAAGCCTAAATTGTACTGAGTACCTGCAAATCCTTGTTCAGCAGCTTTGCGGAACCAATAAACAGCTTGGAACAAATTTTTACTGACCCCCTCACCGTCATAATAACACACGCCTAAATTGTACTGAGCATTTGCATGTCCTTGTTCAGCAGCTTTGCGGAACCAGTAAACAGCTTGGAACAAATCTTTACTGACCCCCCATCCGTTTTCATAACACACGCCTAAATTGTACTGAGCTTTTGCAAATCCTTGTTCAGCAGCTTTGCGGAACCAGTAAACAGCTTGGAATAAATTTTTACTGACCCCCTCTCCGTTTGCGTAACTCACGCCAACATTGAATTGCGCTTCTGCATCCCCACGTTTCGCGGCTGCCAGATCTTCATTAAAACCTGCAAAAACTTCTCCGCATAACAGCGTTGCAACGACTCCGGCGATCATAAATTTTTTCCAGTTCATTTTTCTTATCCTTCTCTTGATTGAATGAAAAAATTGCCTCTTTATACTAATGTTATTTCGGAAAAAAGAAAAAATCTTTCATTTATTTTATTTTTTATTGAGACTATTCGGGGAATTTCTGAAAGAAGCGGAGATGGGGCATAAGCCGGATTCTGTAACTTCCCGAAGGAAGCGGCGATCATCTGTCTGTGCGGCCAGAACCCGGAATTCAAACGCTGCGAGCAACAGCTCATTCCCTATTTGGCCTTGCTCCGGGACGGGCTTGCCTTTCCTGCCGGATTACTCCTGCCGGATGCGGGCTCTTACCCCGCCGTTTCACCCTTACCTGACGAATCAGGCGGTTTCCTTTCTGTTGCGCTTTCCTTTCCGCGGCATATTGTCCGCGGCATCCTCCTATTACGGGAGGAGTCCCTGCTCTGTGGGGTCCGGACTTTCCTCTTTGCAATGCAAAGCGACCGCCGCCCCATCTCCATGTGTTAATATACGCCGTTTTTCTGAAAAAACAACCTCAACCATATAAAAAATTTTTCCCGGAAGTCTGCGGCAGAGCCGGAGGGATTGGCGCATTTGCAAAGGACTGGCTGGTGAAACTGGGAGTACTAAGAGTACTGAGAGTACTGTTTTTTTTGCGCCTGGGTGCGCGAAGAAATGACCTTGCGAAAAAACTTTTCTTTGCCCGTTTTCTCCTAGTATTCCCAGTATTCCCAGTATTCCCAGAACCCGGGTGAAAAGGCGCACAAGCAAAGGAACGGCTGGGGAACAGGGAGTACTAAGAGTACTGGGAGTACTGTTTTTTTGCGCCTGGGTGCGCAGAGAAATGACCTTGCGAAAAAACCTTTTCTTTGCCCGCTCTCTCCCAAAGGATCGGCTGGGGAAACTGGGAGTACTAAGAGTACTGGGAGTACTGTTTTTTTGCGCCTGGGTGCGCAGAGAAATGACCTTGCGAAAAAACCTTTTCTTTGCCCGTTCTCTCCCAGTATTCCCAGTACTCCCAGTATTCCCAGAACCCGGGTGAAAAGGCGCACAAGCCAGGGATCGGCTGGGGAAACTGGGAGTACTAAGAGTACTGGGAGTACTGTTTTTTTGCGCCTGGGTGCGCAGAGAAATGACCTTGCGAAAAAACCTTTTCTTTGCCCGCTCTCTCCCAAA
>SUVT01000065.1 GCA_015061845.1 Lentisphaerota bacterium | reverse complement strand
CCCAGAACCCGGGTGAAAAGGCACACAAGCAAAGGATCGGCTGGGGAACTGGGAGTACTGAGAGTACTGAGAGTACTGAGAGTACTGTTTTTTTGCGCCTGGGTGTGCAGAGAAATAACCTTGCGAAAAACCTTTTCTTTGCCCGTTTTCCCCCAGTATCCCCAGTATTCCCAGTATTCCCAGTTCCCGGGTGAAAAGGCACACAAGCAAAGGATCGGCTGGGGAACTGGGAGTACTGAGAGTACTGAGAGTACTGTTTTTTTTGCGCCTGGGTGTGCAGAGAAATAACCTTGCGAAAAACCTTTTCTTTCCCCCAGTATCCCCAGTATCCCCAGTATCCCCAGTATTCCCAGTATTCCCAGTATTCCCAGTACTCCCAGTACTCCCAGAACCCGGGTGAAAAAGGAATCAGTTTCCGGAAATCCAGCTGGAAAGATCTTCTTCTTTCTTCCGGCGGGGAATGTCTTCAAACTCCACCTTCAAAACCGATGCCAGCGGATCGGGGGGCAGGGCGGGCAATCCGAAAATCTGCAACCGTCCGGTCGTTGCGTTCCACTGGAATTTGAACTCTTCTCCGGTGGCAAGCAATGTCACCCGCTTGACAGGCGTATCGACCATGACAGCCGTCGCAGTGTTGCCGGGCCAGCGGAAAATACACCAGTAGCCGATATTTCCTTTGCGTGTCCAGGGACCCTGCAAGTTCAAGTCAACCAGACCGGGCTGAGAAGAACCAATCAAGTCACAACGTTCTGAATTGTAGACAGCTTCACCGTTTTTCTGAAGCCAGATGCCAACCTGCTGGACGCGTTCGATCTCTTCATTCCGGATATGTCCCTGAGGATCCGGACCGATGTTGAGCAGATAGTTCCCGTCAAGCTGCGCCGCCTGGATCAGATGCTGAAGAAGCTGTTCAGAGGTCTTCCAGTTTGGATTGAACCGGGTGTAGCCCCATGCGCAGGAATCGCCGATACACATGCAACTTTCGGTCATGAGTTCTTTGCCGGCACGGACCACCTGTTCAGGTGTTTCGATGTCTTCTTTTTTCCCGGAGCGGTCATTGATGATGATTGTCGGCTGAAGTTCACGAACCATGGCGTTGAGTTTATCTGCCTGCCAGAAATCCGCCCAGCCCTGTTTGTCGAGCTTGAGCTTGGCATCCCAGCCGCCATCGTATTCGAGAAGATCGATCTTGCCGTAATTGGTCATGAGTTCGCGAACCTGACCGTGGATCTGTTTCAGCAGGGCTTCCTTTGACTGCGGATATTTTTCCGGTTCAAAGTAGCCGGGGAAACGCCAATCCAGCAGAGAATAGTACAGTCCGACTTTGAGTCCGGCTTCCCGTGCGGCATCCACATATTCCCGGACGATATCCCGTTTACAGCCGTGTTTGACGCTTGTGAAATCGGAATATTGGCTGTCGAACAGACAGAATCCTTCATGGTGTCTGGTGGTGAGAACCATATATTTTGCACCGGCAGCTTTGGCGGTTTCCACCCACTCTTTGGCGCAGCCGGGGGCTGGGTTGAACTGATCCGCCAACTGTGCATATTCCGCAGCGGGGATGCGTTCAGAGTACATGGTCCATTCGCCTCTTCCGAGGATGGAGTACAAGCCAAAGTGAACATAGATACCGAACCGGGCTTCCCGGAACCATTTCATTCTTTCTTCATAAGTCATGATCTGTTGTCCTTTATAATAATTGTTTGTTTTTGATCAGTTCCTGATAGAATTTTGCGCTGAGTTTCGGAGTGCGTTTCTGGGAGTCATAATCCACCCGGACGATGCCGAACCGTTTGGTATAACCTTCGCGCCATTCAAAATTATCAAAGAAACTCCAGGCAAAATATCCGGCGATATTGATGTTTTCATCCCCGGCACGGAGCAGGTTCTGCAGGTAGGAGCGCAGGAACATGACCCGTTCCGTGTCATAGACTTCGCCATTGTCCACTTTGTCAAGAGTTGCACAGCCGTTTTCAGTGATGTAATACTTCTTTGCGCCCCAGAGATCATTGATGGAGCGAACACCCCAGTACAATGCTTCCGGTGTGACGCGTCCCCATGACATCTGCGTGGTGGGATACCCATCGGGGAAGGGCAGGATCTTGTAGCCATCACCGTCCGCAACAACATACTCACCGACATAAATATTCAGTCCGATAAAGTCCAGCGGAGCGTGGATGATCTTCATTTCCTCTTCAGTAAATTCCGGCGCATCTCCTTTCAATTCAGAGAGATACTCTTCCGGATACTTCCCTTCGCAGATAGCTGTGAGTTTAGGGGCATTCATCATCCGGAACGCCTGATTTGCCGCTTTGACATTTTCCGGAGTGTCGATTGCCGGGATGTAGACAGCCGGGTTTTCTGCAAGCCCGATTTCCAGCTCCCCGGAGGCATTGGCACGCAGAGCCTGAACCGCCAGACCGTGTCCGAGCAATGCATTGTGAACCGCTTGCCGTTCCTCTTTCAGTGAACATTTGACCATAGGCGGGAAATATGCGCCCCGCGTGTTGTAACAGGCATCGGTAAAGTTTGATATTTCATTGACCGTAAAATAGTTGTGAACGAGACCGGAGAGTTCTTTACCGACGGTCGCAGCATATTCTCCGAAGTAGTGGGCTGTCTCTTTTGCGCGCCAGCCGCCGAACTGTTCTTCCAGTGTCTGAGGCAGTTCCCAGTGATGCAGCGTTGCAAAAGGACGGATCCCCTGTTTCAGCAATTCTTCGCTCAAACGTTTGTAAAAATCCATGCCTTTCTGATTGAATTTTCCGTAACCGTCGGGAAAGATTCTAGCCCAGTTGATGGAAAAGCGGTACGCCTGAATTCCCATATCTTTCATGAGTTTGATATCATCGCGATACCGGTTGAAGTGATCGCATGCGACTTCAAAATTGCATCCGTCGCGGATGATTCCCGGGGTGTTTGCGGCGACCTGCCATGTGGTCAAACCTGCGCCGTCAGCGTTTGGAGAACCTTCCACCTGCAGGGAACTGGTTGCAGCACCGAACAGAAAGTTATCTGGAAATTTACTGTACATTTTTCGCTCCTGATATTGAGTTTCCGGCATAATATAGACTGCTTTGAATAAAAAATCAAATACCGGAACTCAACATGAGAGCTTTTTTACAGAGTTTCACCATCAATAAAATCACCTTCAATAAATTCCGGGGCAGGGGCTTGACCGTCAAGGATCTCATTGAGTTTCCGGATCGCATAGACACCGATCATGTGATGATTGATTTTCAGATAAGAGACCGCCGGTTTCAGATTAATGAATGTCTGCCCGGAGGCATAAGCTGTCAGCCCGAACGATTTTCCCGGAACCAGCCCGCATTCTTCAGCAGCTTGATAAATCGTCTGGATCGACTCAGTATTTTCACAATAGATGGCATCAATACCGCTTTTCAGTCCGGTAAGAAATTCTTTCGGGAATGAATCGCATCTGATGATTTTTGTTTTCAAACCGTTTTCTGCTGCAAAGTGCTGAAACAGATCAAGTTTCGGCTCCTGTTCATCCGTTTTTTTCCGTTTTGTTGTCAGAAAGATATTTCGATAGCCTTTTGCTTTGATTTTCTGACACATCAGCCGGAAATTATATTCCAGATCCGGACGGGACAGCACTTCCGGATTTGAGGCATTGTCCATGATATCCGCCAAACGGGTATAAGGGAACTTTTCTTTTTTCAAAGCGTTCCGCAAAGCTTTCATCTGATCGTAGACAAGAAAGAATACTGCATCGAAACTGTGCAGCCGGCGCAGCTGGTTTTGGAGTTTGACTTTGTCATTTTCTTCTTCAAAGCAGACCAGAACAGCTTCTGCATTGTTATTGGTAGCTTCCTGCAAAGCTCCCCGGAAAAGTTCTGAAACGATCTGCCAGCTTTCCCATGCTGTCGGTGTCGGAAGAGCGGTATAAGTCCCGGGGAAAACCAGAGCAAATCTGCGGTATTGGGGCATGACATAGCTTCCGCTCTGTGGGACCCGTTCAATCAGATTCTTGCGGGCAAGCAGATTCAATGCCTCGTTGATGGTTCCGCGGCTGGCATCGAAACGGATCGAAAGTTTCCGTTCTCCGGGGAGTTTTTTTCCGGCAGGAAGTTTTCCGCTCCGGATCTCCTCTGCAAGCGTACCGCTGATCTGTTCGATCCGTGACAGTTCTTTTTTTTCGTTGCCTGATTTTTTATTCATTAAAACCTCGTTGTCAGAATAGAACTATATTCCTTTTTTTCATTTTGTCAAATGCGGAACAAAAAAACGGGGGCATTTTCAGCCCCCTGTCTGTGACCTTGGGTTTACTTCCTGATCAGCCCCTTGGGCAGTTCCGTCGGGTTGATGAACTGTTCATGCAATGTCGCATCGTTGATCCGGTTCTGCGGAAGAATTACTTTCCAAACCGTTGTCCGCAGGAATTTCACCTTTACAGGTTTTGGAAGCGTATCATCAGCAAAAAGATAATTGTGAGAATCTTTTGGAACTGCTTTTGACTCTTTTACAACATCAAACCATGTTTTTCCGTCCAAACTTCCGGTGATTTTGTATGTGCATGAGAGATTGTTCTTCCCTGCCAGAACAGTGATCAGCCGTTTGATTTCTACCGGATTGTCAAACTCCCTCTGACACCATGACCGCTGAACACCGCCGTGGTAGTAGGTTTTCAAGTTTCCGTCATAAGCCCGTTCCGGGATGGAATTTCCGTAATAATTGCTCGCAGAGGCATTGATGTTACGCATGGAATAAAGTTTCTTGACGGACCCGATGAAACGTTCTGTTGAATCTGCAGTTCCCACTTCTGCATCAATCTCTTCAAGCCGTTTGATAAGAGCCTGATAGACATCATCAATGTTAATGTTGTGTGTCTGCAGATCTTTTTTCCATTTTTTATAATTGAGCAGGATGTGATACTGCATTCCGATGAAAGCATTTCTTACACGGGCATTTTCAATTTTAGAATCTTTGGTCGCATTCAATGCTTTCAGATAAAGCTGATAAGACTTCATCGTTGTTTCAAAGGACTCAAATTCAGCCGGGATTTTTCCGATGGTTCCGCCCAGAAGAATATTGCAGAACCCCTGTTTTTCATTGACATCCCGGAGATTTTTCCAATATTCAAAGATGTATTTACCGCCTTTTCCGTAGTAGCGGTCGCAGAACAGTTTGTGTTCTGCTACGGCATCGACATTGAACGGGTTCCATTCCAAACGCCCCATCAGGAAACTTTTGAACGGCTGTCCGTTAAGAAATTCTCCGAGACCGTTTTCGTTAAATACGCCCAGTTTGGTATATCTGCTGAACATCTGCATATTCTGAACCTGGATCATCGGGTTCGGATCCTGACTGAAATGTCCGGGTGAAAAGATATAATCCCAGAATACCAGATTTTTGCAAATTCTGCTCCACGGTTTGATGACATTGTCTACAAACTTTTTGCCGCGATAGGTGTTTCGCGGGTCATCATAAGGAACTCCGCGCGAGATTCCCCATGCGCAGATCTGCACCCCCACATTATGGCGCGCCTTGATATTTTGCGGAGGTTTCTGAGTACGATCATAAGCAAAGGTCACAAAGATGACATCCGGAAACTCTTTTTCAAGTTTTTCTGCAACACGGTTTGTAAAATCAAGCCACATACCGGATTCATTTACATATTTTTTCAGCAATGCCTGACATCCCTTGCATTCGCAGGGGGCAACCGTATAATCCCCTTCCTGAACAGAAACCATTCTGGCTCCGGGCATTTTTTTCATGAAATAACGGATCCGTTTGACCGTTTCTTCCAGCAGTGCGGGATTGGATAAACAGTAATCCGAAGCGACTCCTCTGCCGACCCGTTTTCCTTTGTGGATCGCAAAAAATTCCGGATTCGTCTTAAAGTAGATTTTAGACGGGATCAGCTCGATCATTCCATGACATCTCAAAGGAAGACTCCACAGATATTCTCCGCCGAACTCATCAGAAACATGCTGACGGTGATGGGCAGCGTTTGTGTTGTTATACAGATTTCTGGCAGCCCAGCGGGGATCCGGACGGTGCCCTGAATAGCGGTGCGGTACAAAGCCGCCGGAAGTACAACGATAGACAAATTTCGGTTTTTCATGGATTTTCAACGTCCCTAATTCCAGCTTTTTCAGTTTCGGAATATAGGTGAAATCAGGCGTGTACCAACGGATACCAACAAGACGGTCAAGGAAATAATAGACCCCGTAAAGAGTTCCTCTCGGACGTCCGCCGGTGATGTAGATATTTCCTTTGTTATCGCTTTCGATCAGAAACTCTTCTTCTCCCAGCGCATCCAGACGTTTTTTTCCGAACCGACGGATGCAGTGCGGGGATCTTCCGATATAAATATTTTTTTCGGGACCGGTAATTCTTCCAAAAACCAGTCTCAAATGAGAGAGCAGTTCTTCTCTTGCAGTTTTTTCCGCAGGTGTTGCATCCTCGCCCAACTGATGATGCGCATAATAGTTTCCGTGCATCACAACATTTGCCCATACCGGCAAAGCTGCTGCAAAAAGAAAACAGAGGATAAGAATTTTTTTCATTTTGTAAACTCCTTTTATTACTGAACGTTGGTTCCAACTCTTACATTGTATTCATTGATATAAGCAAGATAAGTGGAATCATCTTCCATAGCCTTTCTTGCAGTTTTCAACATACCAGGATCACATGCCTGAACATGTCCATCCAGAAACCAGATGTTTGCTCTTCCGCCGTGGCGCAGGATCCAGGTATAATCATTTGCATTGCTGGAGTGGGGGGAAATACCTCCGCTGCGTCCGTCCATCTTGATTCCCCCGTCGGAAATCATCGGAAAATTGGAATGATCCTTGATCTTTTTGCCATAATAATACAATTTTTCTTCACTGTCACGGACACTCCAATTCAAATTGACAGCTCCACGGGCGGGGATACCATACATATTCCAGTAACCGGGTCCGACACCATGTTTCAGTGTGTCAGGACAGGTCGTCATATCGTAGTCAGCAATATACTTGATCTGCCGGATATAGACGGATGCCCATGCTGTAGAGGGAGCTCCGGTCGGGTTTTCCACATAGTAATATTCGTCACTGTCGTTTGCATATGTTGTGAATGCCATTCCGCACTGTTTCAAGTTGTTGATACATGAAGCGGCTCTTCCTTTTGCTCTTGCGTTATTCAGTGCGGGCAGAAGCATGCCTGCGAGAATTGCAATGATAGCAATCACAACCAAAAGTTCAATCAGCGTGAACGCTGATTGAGTGAAGATGTGAAGGTGTGAAGAGCTTTTTTTGCGATTGCCGTTTCCGGCAAGATCACAAAAAAAACGTGAAGTGCGCCCTGACGGGCGTAAGGATGTGCAGTTTTTATGAATTTTTTTGAGGCAATACAACGGTAAAATACCTATTTGACAAGTAACACTCACCAACAGTTCGATCAAAGTAAACCCGGCTCTTTTCAAAGTTTTTGTTTTGCTTGACATTTTTCCTCTCCTGTTTTAAAACTACTTCAAAATGATATTTTTTGAATAGAATTTAAAAACTGCCATAGACCAGTTCTGTTGATATTTTAGCACATGTTCACAAAATTGTCAAGCCCTGAAAGAAAAAAATCTGATTTTGAAATTACACCAGAGGTAATTTCAACAGTCCGGCAAAATTTGGCTGAAAAAAGATTGTTGATGAGTTGGAAATGGTAGTTTGAGCGTGGCTACCCACAGGGTAACCACCGAAAACGCTCCATTTGCAGATCGCAACAAGAATTTTCTGCCATTTTTGAAGACTTTTGAAATTGCCTCTCCATTTCATAAATATTCGGATTACTGAACAGTATTTTGTTTGACAAATCTTTTTTCTGCAATATATTACAGTCAGACTTTAACTTTTTTTCAGAAAGGATGGCTTTATGCTGAAATCTTTATTCCTGTTGGCTACGGGTGCTTTGCTTTCCATCGGATGCGCTGCCCCGAAAGAATTGGTCGTCGATCAGGAAAACCCCAAAAACTGGAGCGGCAAGGTGGAGTATTCCAGGGAACATGCCAGAAACAACGGTCCTTGTTTTGTCCTTTACGGGGGATATCCGACACCGTTGATTTATAATAAAATGTTCCGCATTGACCCCGCAAAAACTTATATTTTCAAAGCTAAATTCAGATCATTGGATGCCGCATTGCCCGCCAGTGCATATATGGGTTTTGAACTTTTTGATGCTCAGAAACGCAGAATGCAATATTTTCATGTGGTCACAGTAGACTTAAAATATTCCGAGGTTGTTTCTGCCAAAAAAGGCGATAAATTTATGATCGTTAAAATGATTTCTGACTTTCAGAAAATCAAAAATAAACGTGCTGCTTTCAATGCAAAAGAAGATTTCAGTGATATTCCGAATATGGATCTTGCCCCGACATGTTCCAAAGTTGAAAAAACAACAGATGGAAATGTCCGCATGGAGCTGAAGAGCGTTTTGAAGAAAGATTATCCGGCAGGAACAAAAATCCGTTTTCATGCACCTTATGGACCGCCGATGTATTATCTTACCAGCGGCTGGATGCCTGCAGGAGAAGGAAAAGAATGTACCGTGGTTCTTTCCGGAATTTCCGATAAACCGGGCGCAACCAGCAAACAGTTCTGGAAAGGTGCAGTCTATGCCCGTCCGTTCATCTGGTTCGGCAACTGGAACCGGATCCCGAAAAAAGGTGCAAAACTTCTTGTTGACGGATTCTCTCTGGTTGAAACAGACAAAGCTCCGGCTGCTGTGAAAAAATAAGGCGCAGGAAAAATCACCTTCTGATATCTTTCAAAGTTTCGCCTTCAAAGAAAGAGACCGGCAGCAGTTCCGAGTGGGGCAGGTCGGTCTCCCCTCCAATGACCCGCATGGCAAGAGATAACGCATATTCTCCCAGCCCATCCGGGTCAAATTCTATAGAAGTGATCCGGTAAAAATGGTGAAATTCCGGTCCGGTGATATATCCGCACACGGAGAGATCCTCCGGTACATTGATACCGATCCTTCTGCATTGACCGATCAAGTCTGCCGCCTGAATATCATTTTCACAAATGATCACGGTATATTCTTTTTTCAGCTTTGCAATATATTTTTCAAAAGCGGGAATGTTTTGGATCGGCAGCGATGCAAGGTTGATTTCCTTAAGTTCGATCCCCAATTCTTTTGCCCGTTCCCTTGCCCCGAGAAAACGTTCCCGCTGAACCGCAATTCCTGTTGGAGATGAGAAATGCAGGACTTTGCAATGTCCACGTTTCCAGATCTCTTCCATCAGGATTTTACCCGCCATGAAGTTATCAGGGTTGATGTGGTAAGTCAGTTCTTCGTTCCCGTGCGGAACCAGCGTGTCAAGACAAAACACCGGGACATCCGGCAATTTGAGTTTGAGAGCTTCCCCACCGATAAAGATGGCGCATGGTTTGAGACTTTCGATCTGTTCTTCCAGCAACTGGATATTTGTCTGACCAGCCATTGGAACGACCGTGAAATTATAACCAGCGGCATGAGTTCCATTGATCAATCCGAGGAGCAGGCGGGAATAAAAGGAGTGGTGTCTGGGAAAACAGCCGGTATAAACGATCCGTCTTTCCGGATAAAAATCTTTCCGGATCAAAATTGTGCCGCCTGCGCCCCGGGTGCGTTTCAGATATCCTCTTGTAACAAGCTGTGAGACCGCCCGGTTTGCAGTTCCTTTATCGACATTGAATTTCCGGGCAAGCTGATATTCTGACGGAACCCGTGCGCCGATCTTATAACTGCCCGCTTCGATTTTTTCCAAAAGATAATTTACAATAAACTCTTCTTTTTCACCGCTCATTTTGAATCCCCGTCAGTTTCTGTTTTTTTCAAGTAATATATCAGCAGAAAAAGATTTGTCAAACTGTTTATTGACAGGGTCATTAAAAATTGTATATTTTTTATCTGTGGCTTGACAAAACCAAAAATTTGGACTATATATATAGGTGAAGTCTAATAAAAAAAGAAAAATAATGACAGGGTCAATAATGAATATTGTGGAAACATTTGTTCAGGAACCGGAGTACTGGATCACCTCACTGGACGGGGTGAAAGAGTATCTTGAGAAGCATGTGAAGAAGGGAGCCGTATCTGTTGCAGGTCACTCTGCCGGGGGACGGGAAATCCTCGTTTATGCGTATGGTGAAAAAGAAGATCTGCCGCAGACAGTCTCTTTTTCCTCTGCCTTTGCTGCAAAGAAACCGGAACTCTACACCCGGGCTCCTGAACGGAAAAAACTTTCTCTTTTCATCTACGGGGCGATCCATGGTGCAGAAGTGGAAGGAACGGCAGGATTGCTGAACCTGATCAATCTTCTGGAACACGGAACAGATTTGCGGGGACGGAAAAACGATGCTCTTCTGAAACTGGCAGAACAGTACCGTATTGTGATCGTTCCGCTCTCCCAGCCGGATGGTCGCGCCAGATTCCGCCGGAACAGTCTGGCAGGACAGAGTTTGGATGTGTTCCAGTATTATGCTCACGGAGTCTGGAAAGACGGAACTCCCTGCAAATATCCTTATCACAAAGAGGTTATGCCGCTTCCTGTGAATGAATTTGAGCAGCTGGGCGCATATTTCAACGATAACGGTGTGAACTGTCAGCACGATGATTTTTTCGGGAATATCCAGCCGGAAACGCAGACTCTGATCAATCTGGTTCATGAGGAACGCCCCGACTGCATCCTTTCCTGTCATTCCTGCGAAGCCGACCCGGGAATGAGTACTCCGGCTGCGACTTTAACTGATAACGGCTTGCGGATGGTTCAGCAGATCGCGGCAAGTGTAATGGCAAATCAGATCAAAGCGAACTTGCGGCCTTACCACAGAGTCAATCTTCAGCAGGGCAGAGCGTTCATTCTGCAGGATATTCTTTACATGGCATCCGGCGGACTTCCGCTGTTGTATGAGTTCCCTCACGGATGCGTCAATATTCCGTTTACCCATGATGAGATCATTGATCTCGGATTGATTTTATTTGAAGAAATCATGAAATTCGGCGTGGAAACCGGGTTCAAGAACCGTTTTTAAGATAAAATTAAGAAAGAGAGGAATGATGTTTTACAAAGAGTTGTGTTCAAAACGAAAAATGGATAAATTTACCTTGATTGAATTGCTTGTTGTAATTGCGATCATTGCCATTCTGGCAGGAATGCTGTTGCCTGCATTGAATCAGGCAAGGGCGCAGGGGCGAACATCTTCCTGTCTCAACAACTACAAACAGCTGCATTTGATTGATGCTGAATATGCCGCGATGTTTGATGGCTTCGGTATGCCTTACAGTATTGCCGGTGCAGGTGAAACCAGGATTTTTGCAGATGTTCTGACAAGGAACGGCGGAGTTCCAACAGCAATTGCGGAAGAGATGAAATGGCCGAAATTTGAAGAGCCGTTCTGTCCGGGCGGTAAAAAGGATGATACAAACAAAGATCAGTTTACCGGAACATACCGGGGCAGACCTGGATTGAACACATGTTTTCATTCCGGGAATTATGCCCGTATCGACAATGCAAAATATACGATCAAGAAGTTGGCGAGAATCCGAAATGGTTCTAAAATCGTTCATTTCGGAGACTCCAACAATGATGGGATCGGGTATGACACGCATCTGCAATACCGTCACAACAGAAAAGTAACGATTCTTTTTTACGATGGTCATGTTTCTTTGCATGCACATGGTGAGATAACGAACAATAACATCTGGGCGAACTCGACAGGGAACAATAATTAAGGAGTTGACCATGATATTCGGTAATGATTTACATCCCGCCTTGAAAATCGATGGCTGCTATGTCTGGTGCGGCTCTGTGATTCGCGGCGAAGATGGACGTTATCACATGTTTGCTTCACGATGGAAACGGGAACATACCTTTCATCCCGGCTGGTCAACTCATTCGGAAGTTGTCCGGGCTGTTGCAGATACGCCTGCCGGACCTTTTGAGTTTCAGGAAGTCGTTCTTCCTGCCCGCGGTCCGGAATACTGGGATGGCAGTGCGACCCACTGTCCGCAGATTGTGAAACGCGGAAATCAGTATCTTCTGTTCTATATCGGAACCAGCTGTCCATTGGAGATCAATGATGAAAACCGGATCCATGCAGGGATCATTTCCCGGGCTTCCAAACGGATCGGGATGGCAGAGGCGGATTCTGTTTTCGGTCCGTGGAAACGGTCAGATGCTCCGGCAATCAACACGAAACCCGGAACATTTTACAGCTATCTGGTATCGAATCCCGCACCTGTAATTGAGCCGGACGGTTCGATTTTTGTGATTTTCAAAACAAGAAAATATATTGATCAGAGCAGTCAGTTCAGTCAATTTTATATTGGAGCTGCCCGCGCTGCGGATCCGGAATCTCCCTTTGAGGTGATCACTCCGGAACCGTTGTTCGGACCCGATATGCCCGGCGGTGTGATCGAAGATCCGTTCCTTTGGATCGACCGTGACGGTGTTTATCACATGCTTGCCAAAGATATGCTTGGAACGATTGCCGGATGCGAGGCTGACGGAATGGAGTTTGTCTCGGAAAACGGACTGGACTGGAAGTTCAGGCAAGTTGCTTACAACCGGGGAACTCTTGCACTGCGGGAACGTCCCTTTATTCTTTTCGATGACAATAAAGACCCCGTTGCTCTTTACACTGCCACTGCAGAGATTTTCCCGTACAGGAATCCAGTTGCTCAGACATGGAACAGCGTTTGTCTTTACAAAAAATGATTTTACATGAGGTGATTTTATCATGAAAAAATGTTTTCTTTTATGTGTGATCCCGATGATGCTTTGCGGTGATATCGTCAGCAAGCCGGATGCCAATACATTATGGCTGGAAAACGGGAATCCATTGAAACTGTCGCCCAAAGGTATTCGCGGCTGGCGGGCACGGGGTGGCGAGATCAAACAGATCGAAAACGGTTTTGAATTCAATGCCATCGGGAAAAAAGGTGATGTGGGCATGTATCTTGCAGCATCCAAAGAGTTCCCGTATCTGGAATTTGATCTGGAAATCGTAGAAAACGGACATCATTTTTCCATGTATGGCGGGTGTGTCAATGCCGGACCGAGATTCCACTGGAATCCTGCTCCTGAAAGCGGTTATTATGTTCAAAATCTCTATGAAAACGCTCCGAAAATGCGTGCAAACGGCAATATTTTCTACTCTTTTGCGATCCGTGATGCCCATGTCAGAATCAGAAATATGCGTATGGTCAAAGTTCCGCGGGTCCGGGTGACTCTGGATAATAATTTTTTCGTCAGCCGGAAATGTCTGTGTGAAGATGCGCTGCTGAAAGCGACCGTTGAGAGTTCACTCAAACCGGTTTCTGAAATTTCTCTCGTTTTTATAGATTCCACCCGGGGGAATAAACTTCAGCTCAATGAAAATGATGTATGGGAGCTGAAACCGGTGTCTGGAAAACAAGGCACATTCCGTGCGGAAACAGAGGTTCGTTCCCTCTCCGGAAGAAATGTGAATGTCGGTTACATGATGCTGGAAGTCAACGGGTTCGGAACGAAGGCTTTTACCTGGTTCTGTCAGCCGTGGAAAGCCGGAGCCGGTTTTAATGCTGACAGACCTTTGAGTTCAAAGACTGACTGGATCAATAATCTCCGTACCGATCACCCCAGAATTTTTATCAACAGCGAAACTCTCCCTCTGGTCAAGGCATGGGCGCAGAAGATCGGTACAAAACAGCTGCTTGCAGATGCGGACAACTTCCGGATCGACCCCAATCTGAAAGAAAAGAGACGCGGTGCTGTCGGAACGACCCGCCCTTATGCCAGCCGGGAAGTTGAAATTGCGGCTCTTTATGAAGATGAAGCGTTGACATGCGCTCTTGCATATCTTCTGACTGATGATAAAAAATATCTTGAAAAAACATGGCAGTTCCTCGATCACAACCTTGCTGTTTATAAAGATTGTGCCGAAAAGCGGGCTTCGATCTCATGGTTCGCCATCAGACGCATCGAAAATATGGCGGCTCTTGACTGGATCTGGAATTCCGATGTTCCCCGGGCTAAAAAATATCTCAAAGAGTTTATCGATGTCAACATCAAATATGCACGCCACGGATGGTGGGGCCCCTTCTTCGGTGTGAATGGCGGAAGCGGAAAAGTTTCCGGATTTTACGGCGATGCCAATAATGAACTTTTCATGGGCGTCATGGCGTATAAAGAAGGCATTTGTGATGATCTGGCAATCAGTATGCTGAAAGAAGGCTACAAAAAATACCGGGAATGTCTGAACTATCGCGACACGATCGCAGAAGATGACGGTATGCTCTCCAGCCCCACGATCAACTATTCCGCCGGACAATATCCGTGGGCAAGCTATGACTTCCTTTATCTCTGGCGGACAGCATTCAAAAAGCCCGTCAAACTGCCGTTCCTGACTCATCTGATGTACTTCCCCGAATGGTTCCAGTGGAACTCCATACCGGGGAAAGGAAAAATAAAGATCCGGAACTATGGCTTCGGGGATAATGACCACTCCACAATGGCAATGTTCGGTATCTCCTCGCATCTGTATGCGATCCTCGGTGTTTACGGCGTTCAATATCCCCGTGATTCCGCGCAGATCGCAGCCGCACTTCAGCAGATGGATGGAAAATATCAAGCCGATTACTTCAAAGATCCCGGAAGAATCTCCGTCCGGAAAAAATCCCCGCCGTACTACTACGGTTTCTTCCGCCGCTATCTTGCATACGATATGAAAAATGTCAAGCCGCCTGTCCAAACATCCGGTCAGAAAAAAGCAATGGCGCGTCACTTCAGACCCGGTGGAGTTGTTTTCATGCACAGCGGCACCGGTAAAAGTGACACTAAAGCATTGTTCGTTTCCGGATGTACTGTCGAAGCTCATAACAACCGCGGGGATGAAAACCATTTTACGATTTTCAAAAACGGATATCTTGCGATTGATTCCGGATATCGGCAGGATAACTGGTACGGCGCATGGAAGTATCACAACGCTTCTATCGCCCACAATACGATCCTGATCCATGATCCCTCAGAACGCTTTGTCGAAGATATTGACCAGTGTGAAAACACCTACAAGCGCAGCAGTTACATGTGGGATGCTGCAGAACGGGAAGCGCTTTACCGGAAGCATAAGTCCCATTTTGCCGATGCTGACGGCGGACAGGTCTCCAAAATCGGCGGGCAATGCAGGGCATTTTCAACCAATCAGTTTTACAGTTATGCGCTTGGTGATGCAACAAAGGTTTATTCCGCAAAAAAATGCAAGGAATTTACACGGCAGTTTGTCCACATTCAGCCGGATGTTTTTATTGTCTTTGACCGTGTGGAATCCACAAATCCGGCATTCAAAAAAGAGTGGCTGCTTCATTTCCTCGAAGAGCCTGTCGTGAATGGAAATGAGACGACCGCAAAGGTCTCTGATGAGGGTGGGATCCTCCGCTGTACAACGCTTCTTCCGGAAAATGGAGTCATCACCAAAATCGGTGGCCCCGGAAAAGAATTTATGGGCGCAGCTGTTAATTGGGATGGTCCGAAGAAAATCTTTAAGAATTTGCAGTATGCCGGTGCATGGCGGATCAATCTTTCCCCGAAAACTCCGGCAAAACGGGATTATTTCCTGAACGTGATCGACGTCGGTGGAACTCCGGTGAAAGGCATCAAAATGACTCAGAATACCGCAACTGCAACTGTGTCATTTACCACTCCGCAGGGCAGAACGGTTATTGTTGTCTTCAATAAAACCGGCAAACCGGGTGGTTCTATCCGGATCGAAGAAAAGGGAAAAGTTCTTTGTGAAGAACCTTTGACTCAGAAAGTCATGCCGCAGAAAGGCTTCCTTTATTGAGTTCCGGCAGAGCCGATGCGAACGGCACACAAGCCATGGATTTGCTGGGGAACTGGGAGTACAAGGAGTACTGGGATTTCTGGGAGCACTGTTTTTTCGCGCCGGGGTGCGTGAAGAAATGATTATTCGACAAAAGCTGTCATTGTCCGTTTTCTCCCAGTACTCGCAGTATTCCCAGTACTCGCAGTATTCCCAGTACTCCCAGTACTCCCAGTACTCCCAGTATTCCCAGTACTCCCAGTACTCCCAGTACTCCCGGAACCCGGGCAGACAAGCAAAAAAGACTTTTGCAAAAATCTTTTCCGCTTGTCCGCTTACAAATTTTACTTTGCAGCCAGATCGGCTTTGATTCCGTTCAGCATCGCTTCAAAGCGTCTGCCGTATTCCACATAGCTGGAATATTTGATCTCTTCCAAGTCTGTGGTGTTTTCTGAAGCATCGTGGAACACTGCCGCAACGTGGGGTTCCATGGAGAAACCTCCATCATAACCATTCTTGAGAAGGTCGATCAGAATCGCACGGACATCACCGTTGCCGTCGCCAGCCCAGCAGTATTTGCACGGCGGACGGGTCTTGCCGTCTTCGTGGGGAACCGCTGTACCGTCTTTGATGTGAACGTAAGAGATGAACTCTTTCACGTTGTAGTAGAACTCCCATGAGGACTGGAGCGCATAGGGGAAAGAACCGATTCTGCGGTAGTTGAAGACAGGGTTTCCGGTGTCGTAAATCAAGGTGAACGCCTTGCTCTTGACATTGTCCAGAAGCTTCAAGGTGTGCAGATAGGAAAGACCGCCGTAGTTCATGCAGTTTTCGTGACCGTAAATGATCCCGTTGTCTTCGCAGATTTTGACGAGTTCGTTGACTTTTGCGAAGATGATTTTTTCCAGTTCCGGGTTATCCGGCTCTTCATCTTCCACCGTTTTGAAGCTCATGCCGCGAAGCATTTTGATTCCGAGTTTGTGCATACGGGGAATCGCTTTGTAGAGAAGATCTTTGCTGAGAGCAAAATCTTCGTCGCTTCTGGGATGAAGTCCCCAGTTTGCAATGCTGCTGCCGTAGCAGTTGAACGCCACACCTGCATCGCTGAGTTTACCGCAAAGGGTTTCAAACTCTTCTTCAGTGAGAGTGGAAAGGTTCTTGCCGTCGATGTTACGGGTTTCGATGAATTTCCAGCCGAGTTCTTTGGTTGCTTTGATCTGAAGATCAATGCTGCTGCCGGCTTCATCTGCGAATCCTGTTAAAAACATAATTATCTCCTGTAATATTTAATAAGTGAGGCAATTTCAAAAGTCTTCAAAAATGGCAGAAAATTCTTGTTGCGATCTGCAAATGGAGCGTTTTCGGCTTGTCCTCCATAGCTTCAGCGAAGGAGGATGGTAGCCACGCTCAAACTACCATTTCCAACTCATCAACAATCTTTTTTCAGCCAAATTTTGCCGGACTTTTGAAATTACCTCGGGGATCAGAGTTTTCCGATGCGTTCGCACCATTCGAGGGTTTCGACCAGACTTTCCTGAACCGTTTTTGTGGGCTGATAACCGAGGACATTTCTGACCTTGGAGATATCAAAGCACATGTGCAGGAGCAGGAAGTCCATGCGCCATTTCATGGTGACTTCGGGGTAAATATCTTTGAGGTTCTGCGCCGGACAGTGGGAGATTTCAGACTTGCTGCCGAGATACTCCATGGCTGTCTTCAGGTATTCGCCCAGAGTGATAGCTTTGGCGCAGGAGATGATGAACAGCTCCCCGCGGATGAGATCGGGCTTGTCGATGGCTTTCACAAATGCACTTGCAAGATCCCAGTTGTAGCCGGACTGCAGAAGAATATCTTCGCATGGCGCAATGGTGATTGGCTGGGAGGCTTTCAGCATCTGGAAGAATTTGATATCGCGGGCACCCCAGAGTTCCAGCGGGATCCTGCCGGGTCCGATGATGTTTGTCGGACGGAAAATAGTGACAGGGAATCCTTTTTCGTGATACATGCGGAAAGCGTAATCATCGCGCTGACACTGATCGTAGAAGTTGAACGGGGTTTCCAGTCTCCAGGGGTGCTGTTCGTTTGCCGGGAAATGCTGCAGCGGAACGAATGTTCCTGTGGAACTGCAGAAAAGCACGTTGGAAACGCCCGGGAAATACTTCATGTAGAGATCCACAGAGTGGATTTTCGGAACGGTGTCGATCACCACATCCGGTTTGATTGGGGCGCAAACATCCCGCAGGAAGTTTTCATCATTTTTATCACCCATGAGCATTTTGACACCGGTGAGGTCCACCAGATCATTTTCATATTTTCCGCGTGCAGCTCCGTAGACATCATGACCAGCCATGACAGCGAGCTGTGCGATACGTCCGCCGATTTCTCCGGTTGCGCCGAAGATCAAAACTTTTCTTCCCATATTTAACTCCTGTTTTGGGGATTATTCAAGTTCAAAAGTGAATTCATTTTTTGCATCTTTTCTCCAAGCCAGATAGCGTGTGGAGGGAGAATTTGCAAAGAACGGTGAGAATGTTTTTGCTTTAATGGTCTTTTTATCGGGCATGAATTCCAGCAGTCTGAGCCAGCCGTCGCCGCCATTGCCGCTGAATCCGCCGCCGATCGCCTGTGTGTTGAACGCCATCTGGGCAACGGTTTTTCCGGAGCTGTTTTTATCCATGGAGAAGCCGACAGCTGCATCCCAGTCATCGGGTCTGCAGACATGACCACAAACGACAAGACGGATATTTTTTGCCGGATAGACCAGTTTTTTGAAGATTTGTTCTCCGGGATTTCCGCCCTGTTTGTTCAGAATATAATTTTCTTTTTGAATCCGCTTTCCGGTTCCGTAAATGTAAGAATGAGTCAGGACAATTCCGAAATGGTTTGCGAATCTGGGATCATCCGCAATGGATTTTGCCCATTTAAGATCTGCGTCTGTCGGTGCAAACTGCAGGGAAAGCACCAGAAACTTTCTGCCATCGGGGTAGGGTGCCTGAAACTCATAAGCTGCTGTTTCCAGCGTGGTAACTCCAAAGGCATTGGGGGCACAGCCGACAAGCTGCCGCCGGGTCAGCGGATTCCGGTCTGTCGGGAAGAAATCATTGAACCAGGAGTTCCGGTTCTGGGCACTTGTGATGCCGTAATCATGGTTCCCGGTGCAGAGAATATAAGGAACCTGTCCGTCAAGACGCTCCATCAGACGGGAGAATGCTTTGTACTGCTCTTTTCCGATATAATCAGTCTTGCGGTGATTTCTTGGGACACCGTCTTTTTTCGCAACCATCCGGACGTCATTGTAATAAACGAGGTCTCCGGTGAAAAGTACCTGCTGGATGTTCATCTCTTCCCGTCTCCGCACGATCCATGCGAGCATCATATCCAGAATCCCGTGATTTTCCATCTGTTTGGTATAAGTCTGGACATCAGGAACAACGACCATTGTCCATGACTGGGGATTTTCCAGTGCGGGTGCTTTGTATGCAGTTTTTTTCACTGCCGCAGGTTTGACTTCCGCTTTTTTCACAACAGGCTGTGCTGCCGTTTTTTTTGCGGGAGTCATACATCCCTGGGTAAATAATGCGGTTGCTGCTGAAAGCAGAAAAACGGGGAGCAGTTTCTTTAACATGGTTTGCCTCTCTTTATGGTTAATAATTTTTGAAATTCAGTTACAAGTTCGGGGATGGAGATATTGTAATCGCCTGTTTCCACTTCGCTCTGCCATGAGATCAGACGGGGTGCTTTGTCCAGAGCGGGGATCAGTTCTGACCAGTTGATTTCTCCTTTTCCCGGCATCCTGTGCCAGTCGCCTGTCCGGTCAGTATCGTGCATGTGAACGGTCACGATGTGGGGCAGGAGTTTTTTCAGGGGATCGGTACAAAAATCCAGCGTGATCCCGGATTCATAAGAGAAGACCTCTCTGCCCGGGGCAGGGGTCAGATAATGAGCGTGTCCGGTGTCAAAACAGCAGCCGAAGTAGGGTGAATGGAACGTTTCAAACAAAGGCAGCAGGGCATCCGCACTGCCGGGGTTGTCGCAATTGTTTTCCAGAGCCATGACCAGCCCCAACTTTTCAGCTTCCGGAATCAGTTTTTCCAGAGCCTTTGCTGCAAGTTCATTATAGATTGCCGCCGGAGTTCCGAAATAGATATGCTCATACGCTCCCATGTGAACGGTATAAGTTTTGCATCCGATATCGGCGCAATATGCCATTGCCCGCTTGTGGGCTTCGATCATGGGTGCGATCAGGGAGGGAAAACGCCCGCCTGTTCCCAAGCCAAGCGCAGCTCCCCAAATCCCGTGGGCATCGGGGAACGACAGCTCATATTT
>SUVT01000064.1 GCA_015061845.1 Lentisphaerota bacterium | reverse complement strand
GTGAAACCAAAGTACTGTCCCATGGTCATTGCTTTGGTTTCACGGTAACGGTAGGTACAGAACCCAACCAAACCGAGAACAAGACCGATCGGTGCAGTCAGCGATGACCAGAAGGAAATCGCAAAGCCGCTCTTGTAATACATTTCGAGGATCGCGACAACACTGATCAAACCGAGACCGGCTTCACCGGATGCCACAGAGACAACGTAACGGCCGGCAACACGCCCTGCCGAAAGGAAGTCCGCAACCCCTTTCACGTACTTTTGGGACTTTAAAGCCGCCATTACCACGAGCAGAATCGGGATCCCCACAAAGATCCAGTCTACCCAGTTCATACCATGATCACTCATCATACTACCCATCAGCTTTACCTCCTTAACTTTTTTAGCTGAATGCTTTTGGTTTTGTATTTTTTAAGTATCAGTTCTCTATATACAAACTAACAATAAACTATAATAGCATATTTTTTTACTTTTTCAAGTGATTTTTCACTAAAAAGTAATATTTGTGCAACTCGTTGATAATAAATGTTTACATCGCGTTTTTTGAGCAATTTCGCAAAAAAAAGTTTTATTTTTTTTATGCCGACCACGCCGATTCCGGAGTTTTTATGGGTGCTGACTTGATATTTCTGATGAAATATGGTATATTACCATAAAGCAAACAAAGGAATGACTGCTATGAGTTTTTCAGCCCCGGAAATCAACCTCCACACACACTGCTACAGATGCAGACACGCAACCGGTACCATTGACGATTATGTAAAATGTGCTGATAATGCAGGAATTTCGGTTCTCGGAATCTCCGATCATATCCCTTTTGAAGATTTTGAACACCATCCGGACCGCATGTTCTTTCACGAACTGCCGGATTATATCAATGAGATCGAAGAGGCTCAGAAAAAATATCCGGAGATGCTGATCCTCAAAGGGTTGGAGATGGATTACCGTCCGATCCTCGGGAAGGCATATTATCAGGATACTTATTTTGACAAGCTGGGGTTGGATTATATGATCGGCGGAGCGCACTATACCCCTGCCAGGGAAGGGCGGACTTCCCGCTGGTGTTCTTACATCAAACCGATCCCCCCGGAACTTCTCCGGGAATTTGTGGATCTGACGATCGCAACGATGGAGACCGGGCTGGTCGCTTACATGGCTCATCCGGATCTTACTGCGGTTGCTTGTGACCGTTGGAAACCGGAATATAAAGCTCTTTACCGGGAGATCATTGATGCTTCCCTTGCCTTGGATATCCCATTGGAAATCAACGCTTATGGATTCCGGAAGCCCTATGTCGACACTCCCGAAGGATCCCGCCCGCCATACCCCTGGCTGCCTTTCTGGGAAATGGCGGCTGAAGCAAATGTCAAAGCTGTGATCGGTATGGATGCCCATCGTCCGGAAGATGTTTCAAGCAACTATGCAGAAGTCCGTGCGTTTGCCGATAAACTGGGGATCCGCCTCTGTGAAAAAGAGGTCGTTCAGAAAATACTGCAAAAGAAATCCTGATTTTTAATTGACAAATCACTGAAACAGTGGTAAATTACCGGATGATTTTCAACCTTAATCAAAAAAAGGAAAGCGTTTGATCATGGCAAGTTTTTTTCAGACAGTGAAGGACAACCGACGTTTATTCTGGGCTTATGTTCCTCTTATATTATTGTATGCAACCTCTTATTTTCAGAGAATCGGGATCCCCGGAACGATTTTTGATGAACTTTCCGGTGACTATGGTTTCACTGCAGTTCAGATCGCCGGGGTCGGGACAGCATTTGTCTGCGTCTACTCTCTCTGTCAGCTGTTTGTCGGGATGCTTGCGGATAAGTTCTGCGGGATCCGTGTCATCACCTGGGGCGGTCTGATCTTCTGTATCGGTGTGGTCGGATTCCCTCTGGTTTGCGGAAATCTCTGGGCGATGTACGCCATGCGTTTCCTGACCGGTCTTGGAGCAAGTACCATGTACCTCAGTATTGTCAAAGAGACTGACCGTCTGTTTGGTCGGCAGAACTACTCCGTATTCCTCGGGATCGTCTACTTTGTCGGTTACTCCGGCGGTCTGTTCGGAACCTATCCCTTTGAACGGTTGAACGAAAGATTCAACTGGATCAATGTTCTGCTGGTCATCGGTGTTGTTTCTGTTGCGATGTATCTTGTTGTTATTTTTACAAAGCGGATCATTCCTCCCGGACCGATTTCCAAAACAAAAATCTCTTTCAAACCGGTGGTATACTTCCTGAAAAATCCTTACATGATGATGCTGATTTTCTGTTCTTCCATCATTTTTTCAACGTACTCCACCATCCAGATGGTCTTCGGAAAAAAATTCCTTCAGGATTATGTGCAGTTGAGTTCTGCAGGCGCAGCAAAGGTGATTTTCTGCCAGACATTCACCTGTATGCTGACACTGCTCGGGTTCGGGACATTGATCCGGATCCTGGGAAACCGGAGAAAACCGCAGATGATTTTTTCTTCATCTCTGGCTTTCCTGAATACGCTTGCAATGGTGCTTGTAATGAAATTCGGCTTGTCCCCGAAATTTTTCATTGCCGGATTTCTTCTTTATTCTGTGGCATCCGGTTCTGCCGTGGCATTTGCACTGGTTGCGCAGGAAATCAATGCCCGTGACACCATGACACAGGCAACCGGGCTGAACAATCTCTGCAACTATCTGTTTGTTGCAATCGGACCTCTTTTGATCGGGAAGCTGCTGGACAGTTATGTTTCCCGGGAAGGTCTTGCTGCCGGAGAGGCGGTTATTTATCCTGCAGAGGCTTACCAGATGGTGTTTCTGCTGTTGTTGATCCCCACCGGAATCGCTGTTCTGATGTCATTCTTCCTGCCGGAAACGAGGGGGCATTATCTGCACCAGCATCTCCCCGGGTGATTCCGGATCACTTGAATTTATTCCGGTAATCCATCGGGGAAAGACCGGAGTACCGCTTGAATGTCCGTGAGAAATTCATCATGGAATCAAACTTGCATGTGGTCATGATCTCTTTGATCCTCATGTTTGTCATCTGAAGCATTTCTGCGGCGAGGAACATTTTTCTGTTGAGGACGAAGGCTGCGGGGGCTCTGCCGTGATATTCCCGGAAAAGACGCCTGTAATGTTCGTAGGAGATTCCCGCCTGCGCTGCCAACGCCTTGAAATCATAATCCTGAAACGGATCGCTTTTGATTTTTCTTCCGATCGAGAGGATCCCGTAAAGATCGTCCTGCTGCTTTTGTTCTCTTCTGGCTGATTGAACGATTTGAAGGACGAGCCGTTCAGCATTTACGACCAGATCCGGGTGGTAGTAGATGTGATCCTGACGGTATTTTCTGACCTGATCTGCAAAAATCTGTTCCACGAGTTCCGGATCTTTCGGGGTAACATAGCCTTCCGGAC
Organism: Lentisphaerota bacterium; assembly: GCA_015061845.1. GTDB lineage: Bacteria > Verrucomicrobiota > Lentisphaeria > Victivallales > UBA1829 > SIG79. Next base: position 16,747 of record SUVT01000064.1, on the reverse strand, counting down.
AGGTTCGTTCCAATTCCTGGATCATCTTTTCCGCACGCCGTCCATTGAAATCAAAATAGATATGTTCACAGGTGACACTCCGGGTTTCGTCAACGAGAAAACGGTATTTTCCGCCGCTCCGCATCCAGAAGAGGGCAGGGGCGACCAGTTCGATGATCTTTCCGTTTGCCTCCAGTTTGATCTTCCCTTTCTGAATAAATTCAATGGAGTGATTTTCCGGATGGAACGGGCTTCCTGTTGAGTACATGGAAAAGTGCTGGATCACGACAGCAAATGTTATATCATCGTAGTAGGTCACGGTTGAAAATCCTTTCTTTGGGAAGATAATATATCCTCCGGAAATGGTTATTCAAGGCATCTTGCAGCATATTTCAGAAATAAATATCGGATTTTTGGCAGTTTTTAAAGTGAAAACGACACTTTTTTTTCGGTATAACTCTTGACAAAATGGAAAAAATGATATATAATATCACTGTTAAGTGGTGACATGTAATGTATACATGTATAACTTGAAAGAGAAAACAAATGAGAAAACTGTCGTACGGAAAGATGTGTGAAGAACTGCTGGGGCAGATCCGGAGCGGATTGCTTGCTCCCGGGGCATCTCTGCCGTCTGAAAATCAGTTGGCGCTGAAGTATTCCATCTGCCGCAGCTCTGTCCGGACAGGACTTGCTTCTCTGGAACAGGAGAATCTGATCGGGCGTCAAGCCGGAAAAGGATGGTTTGTCCGGATTCCGGATCCTTCTCTTTCTGTGGCAGACAGTACCATTTCCTCACGGCTTTATACCATTGCCGCAGACTTGGATCTTGTGGCTGCACCGTGGTATCATCAGATTCTTTTCAATGGCATCCGAAACGCCTGCAACGCTCTCGGGATCCGTCAGGTCTTTTATGATACGAAAAATCAGAACTCCATGAGAAAGGGGTTCTGTGACGGTCTGATTTGTGCTCAAACCGGGCAGTACAGAGGGATGCAGGAGAATCCGCTGCTTGCCCGTTTGCCTGAATTGCGGATCCACCCGGTCGTGGTGAACAGATTTTATGAAAATCCGAAAATCGGCTATGTCTCCTGTGATTATCTGCTGGAAGCTCAGACCAGTGCAGAGTTTCTGAAGGGAAAGAATATCGACAAAATATGCTATGTCCGTGCGGATGAGCCCGGACATGCGTTCAGTGTTAGAGAACAGGGCGTTTTGCGTTTTTATTCCGGCTCAAAAATCCGGTACTGCAATCAACCTTATGGACGGTCAAATGAAGAATATGCCGTTCGTTTTCTGCAATTTTTCCGGGAAAATCAAATTCCTGATGCTATTTATCTTGAGAATGGGAGCTTTGCTTCACCGCTTTTCCGGGCGTTTCAGAAAAGCGGGATCACTCCGGAATCTGCACCCGTGGTATTTTGCTTTGACGACATCAGTTATTTGAAAGAGTTTTATGATTACTCTGCTTATTATCTGGAGATGCCGCTGGAGGCAATGATGAAAGATGCTGTTCAGTATCTGATGAAGAAAACCGATGATCTTTCCACCCCGGTTTTGAAGAGGCTGTACCGGGCAGAGATCAAAGGATGCAATACAAAACAAACAGAATTTGCAATATAAAACAGGAGAGAAAAACATGGAAGTTTGTAAAAAAGCGACATCTGTCCAGCATCCCACCTGCAGGTGGGTAAAGCACCAGTGCTTTACCTTGATAGAACTGTTAGTGGTAATAGCAATCATTGCGATCCTTGCAGGGATGCTTCTGCCCGCATTGAACAAGGCAAAACAGAAGGGGGCATCTTCCAGCTGTCAGTCTAATCTCAAACAGTTGGGCAGTAATTTGGTTCAGTACAGCTTGGACAACGAAGACTGGCTGGTCCCTGTGACTTCCAAATGCAGAAAATTTGGCGGTGGGGCTCAATTTAATGTCTGGGGATATTATATTCAGGAATACACCGGTATCAAATCTGACAAGGTGTATTCCGCTACTCCGGACGGTGGCGCTTACAATGTCAAGATCGCAAAAGAACATCAGAATGGTATCATGAAATGTCCCGCAACAGTTGTTCCTGTAACCGCGTTCGGTTATACTCAGTATGGAATGACAGCAAAGTTGGGTGGCGAAACCGGATATGGTGCCGCGATCGACAAGGTTAAGCAGGTGCTTTATCCTACACAGAAAGCATGGTTGATCGACTCCGCTTATGCCGGATATACTTCTGATTTCGCAGCAAACCCGATTTGGGATAAATCTACTGCAAAAACCAATGGAGTGTTCAATGTTTCCAGAACTGGACAGAATATCCGCAGAAATATTCACGGCGCAGCTTCCAATATGGTGTTTGTGGATGGTCATGTGGAGCAGAAATCAGAAAGAGATATGGAAAACGCATATAAACGTTTGAATACCGGTTCATCTAATCTGCTGTATGGTGATGGCGGCGTCAGTACATATCCGAAAGAAAATTAATCAGGATGGAGGAATTCTATCATGAGAAACTGCTTTAAGTCTTTTGTGAAAAATCAGAGTTTTACCTTGATCGAATTGCTTGTCGTAATTGCAATCATCGCCATTCTTGCCGGAATGCTCCTTCCTGCATTGAATAACGCAAGACAGAAAGGTCATGCCTCCAGCTGTCAGGGAAACCTGAAACAGTTGGGAAGTGCTTTGACTCAGTATGCAATGGAACATGATGATTGGCTTGTTCCCTCTTCCAGTCAGAAACGGAATTTTGCTCCCGAGGAAGTTGCAAAAGGGGGAAATGCTGTTTATAATCCATGGGCTTGGTATATTACTACTTATATCGGAATGAAACGTTTTCCGGATAAGACAGGTTATTATTCCGGAAACGCTCTCCTGAAAGGGGATGGCGAAAGAAAAGGTGTACTGAAATGTCCGGGAACTGTTGTTGAAGTGAATGCTCTCGGGGAATCCCAGTACGGCATGACTTCATATATGGGACAGGAATCGAATGGTCTGAATAAAATAAAGGATGTTGTTCAGATAACCAGAAAAGGATGGCTTTGCGACAGTACCTATCCTTCCACCGGAAATTATGCTTACGACTTCCCAGGGGGAAAAGGCGACACTTCCACAGCAAAAAGCAAAGGAATATTTAACGTCGATCCAAACGGCGGAAAAATTCGCAGAAATCTGCATGGAAATGCAACGAATTTTGTGTTCGTTGACGGTCATGTGGAGCTGTTGAGCCTGAAAGAAATGATCTACCGTTCCGAAAATGGTTACTGGCCCAATGTTCTGATCGGTGCCGGCGGGGTCAGAGGTTACCAGCCGAACAGAAAACCATAATAAAAGTACAAGGAAAAAACATGAAAATGTTCAGAAAAAGTTTCACCTTAATAGAGTTGCTTGTCGTAATTGCAATCATCGCTATTCTTGCCGGGATGCTCCTGCCGGCATTGAACAAAGCCAGACAGAAAGGGCATATATCCAGCTGTCAGGGAAATCTGAAACAGATCGGACAGGCATTGATCGGTTACAGCAGTGATAATGATGACTGGATGGTTCCGTCACTGACAACCTACCGTGGGTTCGGCGGAGTAGATGGCGGTGTGGTCTGGACCGTTATTATCCGTTCGTATTTGGGGATCAATCAAAAAATCGATACTCCTGCTAATGGGGCTTACAGCCAGACCTTGGAGAGTGGTTACAAGAACGGTATATTAAAGTGTCCTGCCAATGTTATGCATGTGAAGTACTATGGATACACTCAATATGGAATGCCGGAATATATCAGCGGAAATAAAAGTCAAAATTTCAATAAAACAAAAGATGTCACAAGTGTAACCCAAAAAGTCTGGGCGATTGACAGTACTTATCCATGGACGAATAAATCATCTACTAATTTTGAAACGGGTTTAGACCCCTCCGGTTCAAATAATGATGGAATTTATGAGGTGCGGTTTGAAGGACGGAATATTTCCCGTGCAAGACACGGTGGTAGTGCAAATGCGGTGTTTGTTGACGGGCACGTTGAAAATTTAACTGAGTCAGAAATGAGGTTGCGTTCCAATAATGGAGCGTGGACTTCCGTTATTTTCGGTTCAGGAAAGTAAGGTTTTTATTATGAAAAGACGTTTTACTCTTATTGAATTGCTGGTCGTAATCGCAATCATCGCCATCCTTGCCGGAATGCTCCTGCCGGCATTGAATAAAGCCAGACAGAAAGGGCATGTATCCAGCTGTCAGGGAAACCTGAAACAGATCGGACAGGGCTTGAATACATATACTTTGGAAAATGATGAATGGCTTCTTCCCATAGATAACAGTTTGCGCAATTTTGGCGGTGACGGCGGTTTGGTGTGGACAACTTATATTCGCAAAGAAATCGGTATGAATCAGGAAACTATCAAATCCGGTATTTATGAAACAAACATGGAACAGGGATTGAGAAAGGGCGTCTTGAAATGCCCTGCATGGCCAAGACCTGTTCACGGTTGGTCATATACCCAGTATGGAATGAACGAATATATGGGAGGTCGACCTCAATCAGGTGGTTATAAATTTGAAAATGACTGTTTCCCGAAGATGAATTATGTTCTCAATCCATCTAACAAAGGTTGGGTTACTGACAGCGGATATCCTGCCAGCGGTATCTATAAACCAAACGCCTTTACTGATGCCAATAATGATTTGACCCCGACAAGTCAGTCTGGATGGTACTATGTCCGTTATACAGGGATGGGCGTTGCCCGCAGAAGACACGGCAATACTTCCAATATGTTGTTTGCAGATGGTCATGTGGAAAATATGACACTCAGTGAGATGACGATCAGATCCAATAACGGTGCATGGAATTCCGAATTTTTCGGAGCCGGAGGAACCCGTAAGAAATAATAAAATTTGAGGAGATATACAAAATGAAAAAAACACTAGTCGCATTGACAGTTGGTGCTTTGGCTTTCGGTGCCTATGCAGAATTCAAGAAAAATCCGGATGCAAACACTCTTTGGAGTGAAGAAGGCGGAAATACCGTTTACGGAGCTTCCGCCGGAACAACATGGAGAATTACCGGCGGCGGAATCAAGCCGGTGAAAGATGCCAAAAATATGGTGTTCGGAGGAACCAGAGATCTCGGTCGTTATGTCCCCGTCTCTGCAGAGTATCCCTACTTCATTGCCAAGGTGAACGCCAACGAACGGAACCCGAAAGGTTATAATGCGTTCAATGCATCTCTTCCCAACGGTTTTCATCTGCTCGGCGTTGTGACTCAGATCCCCGCAGGAACCTATGTCGTGAAGCACGGTATGAATGTCAAACGTGATCAGTACTTGCGTATTGACTATTTCGGAAATAAGATCACCATCGGAAAAATTGCTATGGTGAAAGTTCCGGAAGTTGCAGTTGACATGGCTCCTGCCGTCCTGAAAAAAGGCGGTGAATTGACTCTGACCGTCAAACTTCAGAAAGAAGCCGATGCTGTCGATGTCAAATTCTTCAAAGCATATACTATGCCGAAAATCAAACTCAACGGCAAAGATTCTTATGAAATGAAGGGCGATGACAGCGGAAAAGTTTGGACTCTTAAAGTCAAATATGACAATTTCTCCCACTTCAAGCCCGGCGAAAAGCTGAAACGGACCAACGTTCTTTTTGCACTTGAGATCATTCGCGGCGACAAGACTGAAATGGTTTATGCGCCCTCCACATTCGCAACAGAATAAGACCGGGTGATTCATGAAACAATTGAAAGTTTTTCTCATTGCTCTTGCAATGGTGATTGGTTTCTGTGCCGAAGCGGCTCTGAAAGGGCCGTACCGGGCACAGGGGCTTGCCTTTTATTTTGTACATAACGGCGGACCTCTGAAAGTCGGCGTGAACTTGAACTCTGCCAAAAACGGTGCAGTTGTTGTCAAGATCCAGAATGCTGATGAAAAGGAAGTCTTCTGGGATTATATTAAATTCACCGGAAAGAAAACCGTGACCCATGATTTTGGAAAGAATGCTCCTGCCGGTATCTACCAGATGCGTATCAGCGGTCTGGAATATACCGCCGATCCCATCTCTTTTCCGACGAAAAAATATGGTGTTTCAGCAACCCGCTGCCGGTTCAATTTCAATACAGTTGATCAGTTCAAAGAAGCCTATTTCCTGATCCCGGAAGGCTCCAAAGAGCTGAACTGGTATTTTATCGGCGTTCCGTTTACCCTTTCTGATGATACCGGAAAGGTCATTTGGAAAAGTACCCCGGAGCGTCATGGTAAAATGGATGTCTCCAAGTATGTTGGCAAAGTGTTGAAGTTCAGTGCAAAAGCACCGAAAACAACAGCCTACTACTCTTTCGGATTCGGCGGACTGCCTGTGATTTTCTGCGATGATGCAGCAACCGCAAAGAAGATCAACGGAAGTATCGAAAAAGCTCCCGATGGAACGATTTACGCTCATAAATATCAGGTTCGCATCCACAACTGGTTGAAGAGTTTGAAGCCGGAAGATCTGAAAGTCGATATCGTCGACTTGCGGACATTGGCTGATAAATTCAATGCTGTACCGTTCAAAAATGGTATCATCGGTCCCTGGGGCGTTTTCAGTTACATCAACTTCCAGCTGGAAAAACAGAATCTGGATCCGAACAGCAAGAATTTCGGCAAAACTCCCTCTGTTTCCGCGATGGGTGTTGTGAACAGCTTGAAAGCTCCCTACAACCCGTACACCGGAAAACTTGATAATCGTATTCTGATCGGTGCTTTGCCGATTTATCTTATGATGAAAGAAAACGATACCCGCGAAGAATCCCATTCCGATTACGCCGGAGGCGATGCTCTCTTTTATATCGATCATGCCAGAAGTTACTATGAATCAGTCCGTTCGATCAAAGATCCGGCGATGCGTGAACTCTGGTACGATGCAGTGAAACGCTATTCCGACCGGTTCAGCATGTTCCGTGTCTCCTGCGAAAACCAGTCAAGCCATTTCCCCTATTGCTTCCAGGCTCTTTATGAGACCAACGGAAACGAAGGCTACAAACGGCTTGCGGAAGATTACATTCATCAGCTGAACGATCCTGAGATCAATCCCTTTATGAAGACCGGATATCAGCAGGAAGCGTACGGACCCGATGGAACATATCAGGGCTTGGGACAGAGTTTGCAGGCTCTTTACTATCGCATGAGCGGCAACAAAGAAGCTCTGGAAGGCTGCCGGAAAGTTCATGACTTCTTCAGTCACAGTGTGATCCGAGAACCGGATGGACGGATTGTTGGTTCCAGCAACTTCTCTCATCGTACTGCCGGAGGTTGGAACGTGGCTCAGTTCAGTGCGGGCTGGGTTCTCATGCAGCATAAAATCGAAAGTGCCGCAATTTTTGCAGCCGGACGCGACACTGAAGAATCCATTGAAGTGCTCAAGGATCTTGCACCCCGGAGTTATGCAAATCCCCACGCCATCGGGTATTCCATGGCATCCTTCGGTCCGTATCTGAACTATATCCGTTACCGTACCGAACCCATCAAGAATCCGAAGTTCCCCCATGAAAAAGCCGGAAACTTCACAAGAAACTTCAACAATGAGTTCCTTGCAGTCAAGAAGAACAACTATTACATGTTCACTTACCTGAAAGGAACCGCTTCAGCATGGACAAAAGGTCAGCGTTTCAAGACAGTTGAAAACCCGAAACTGCCGGTCTACAAGTGGACCCAGCTTCAGGGAACTGCTGTTCTTGCCTTTGAAGGTTACGGCGCATTCATGACCGGTATGAACTGGAGCGGAAACACATTCCACATGCTGCGCGGCGATTTGCCCGATGGAAAACTTGCATATCCGGATTACTGGAATTACAGTGCAAGAGTTCTCCGCGGCGGAAACAAGATCCTTGCCCGCGGCGGAATGTTCCAGGCTGACGGCGTAAACTTCACCCGTTACACAGAATGTATTGACAACGGAATCCGTCAGACAGTTACCGCAAAATTCGGCAAGGACATCGAGTTCAACCGTTTTGCGGAACAGCTTCCGCTGCTTGTGGACAAGCCCGGATTCTCTGTTGAATATCTGGTGGACGGTCAGTGGACCGCAAAACCGGGCAAGGCAACCGCTGTCCGCTTCTGCAAAAAGATCGTTGTGAAGTTTGACAAGGCATATCCTTGCGAAATCGGACCCCGTTACAGAAATTACGGTCAGACTGTCGCCCCGCTGCTGATCACTCTCGGAAAAGAGTTCAAGGCTGGCGATGAAGTCAAAATCGTTTATACAATCACCCCTGAAAAATAAGAAGTGTTACCATGCAATTCAAACACCTTGTAAAAACATTTGTTCTGGCAGCTGCCGGATTGGTTCTCTCCGGTTGTTCCACATTCTGTGAATCTGCCAAGTATGAGGGCGACATGCTCGGACCCAAGAAATTCTTCCGTCCCCGTGACAATATGAGTTTCTTTTTCTACGATCAGCAGGGCGGCGGCTTTGAACTCAAAGTCGCAGTCCGCGATCTCAACTTGAACTTGGAAGGAGAGCGTCCGGCATACTTCTTCCTGATCGACCCCGATGGAAAGATCGTTGATCGCAAGTTCGTGAAAGATGACGGTATCACAAAGAATGAGTTCCGTTACAAAGATGGAATGAGTGATATCTGGCTCGATTTGCGTTACCGCGCCTATCACCGTACATTCTCCCCCAACGGCTTGCCTCCGGGAAAAGCACGTTCTCCGAAACTTGATGCTCCCGAAAAGATCAAACCGGCAGTTGTTACGCTCAAAGCCCCTGCAAACGGCAAAAAAGGTGTCTACCGTCTGGGCGTTTCTTCCTGCTACGATCACTTTATCAGCGTGACACCCTCCCGGAAACTTCTGGAAGGTGTTCACCCCGGACAGTGCGGTCTTTACATTCATAAAGATCAGTTCGCCAACGGTGCTTACCTCTATCTCCCCGCAGCGACAAAAGCTCTTTGTATTTCTACAACAGAAGAAGTTGCGCCTTTTGGTGCAGTTGTGGAAACTTCTCTCGGAAAGCTGACTGCCGGAAAGGGTTATTTCAACTTCCTGAAGATCGACAAAGCTCCGGCAAACAAGGTCATTAAAGTTGCTGTGAAGCCTTCTGCAGCCGGAACCATGCTGCATCTTCAGGGTGCGCCGATGCTCCTCTGCGGTTCAGAAGAAGCTGCAAAAGCATTTGCAAACTACGAAGATCCTGTCGTGACCCGCTTGAAGAAAGTTGTCGGCAAAACTGCGGAGGAAAAAACATTCCTGCAGCATGCCTGCCGTTTCTCCCTCTGCTTCGGATTCAAACCCTATTTCGATGCTCCCATGGAAGCAAAGAGATTGAACCCCGGTTTCCGTTCCAACTGGTGGGATTTTGGCGACGGCTGGTTCAAATCCTATCCGGAAACACTGGCTCCGGAAGTCAAGGCAGATGTCGTTAACCTGATGGAAAAATGGGCTAGCTTCCGTTATATGATGGACATGAGCACCTGTGTCAACCAGTGGGGAAAAATCAATGAACAGCTCGCTTACATGTACAAATATACAAAGAGCCCCATTGTCAAAGAATCTCTTGTTTTCAACGTCAGACGTATGTGTACACCGGATGCAACCGGACGTGCAAATCCTGATAAAGATGCGTTCCTTTCCGGACAGGAAACTGACTCCGGTATGGCATCCTGCGGTGTCATGAGCGAAGGTTTCGGACATGACAATGAGTACAATCTGGAAACGGATATGCACTTGAGCAGAGTCTACAACATCCTTCCCATCCCGGAAATCATCAAGTATCAGGATACCTACTACAAGCTCAAAACACACTTGACAGTACCCCGCAGCGATTTTGTCCCCCTGCGTCCTTTTGACCAGACTGTCAGCCCGACAGATATCAACTTCCGTACACGGTTCTATACTCATAAATCCGCTGCGATCCATGAAAAGATCGGTTATGGAGATCTCTGGATTCCCAATAACAACAAGAATCACAAGAGCATCTGGCCCGCAATGGAAACAAAGCCGTTTGTCCGCGTTATCGGAAAACGCTATGCTTTCGTGAATACCGGAAAATACTATGCAATCATCTACCTCGGCTGGAACTATCCCATGTGGCAGACCTGGGGTGTGACCAAGACAACCGGAAACTCTGTTGATATTACAGAAATCCGCGAAGTCGGTTACGGCGGATGGCAGACAGCTGCCGCAAAGCCCGGTGCAATCTCCGCAATCTGGGTTCCTAATTGCGGACCTGTCCTCCTCGGTAACAACCACAACGCAATGTACTCCAACCTCCTTTGGGCAAAAGTCGATGAAAAGGTTCCTGCAAATGTCGTCTGTATCAACAACGATATGACTCTGGAATCCGATGCTCCGCAGTATCGTACATTTGATGAAAAGACCCGCACTCTGACCATCAAGGGAACCATTCCGCGTACTGTCCTCAATGCAGTAAGAACTGTCAAACTGATGGATAACAAACTGGTTTACACCATTACTCTGACTGCAACCAAGGACACCAAGCTGAAAGAGCTTTGGGAAACCATTCCTCTCTTCGCTGAAAACCGCACTCTGAAGTTTGATGGAAAAGAGTTCAAGTTCCCCGCATTCAAGGTCACTGGAACACACGTTCATCACAAGAACATGTCCGGAGATTCCGGTCTTTCTCCGTTCACAGCAAAGAATGTCTCTCTGACATCCAAGAACGGAAAAGGTATGTCTGTTGACTTCAGAACAGCTCAGACCATCACTCTGACTCAGGTTCTGAAGTACCGCAAAGAAGCTGCTGCAATGAGCGGTATCTCTGTCAAGCTTCCTACCGAATTCAAGAAAGGCAAGCCTTACACATTCACCTACACCATTAACATCAAGTGAGAAAGAAAAGAATGATCTACTTTTTTTCTGATAATCATTACAGTGTTGAACCCGGCAGACATCAGTATGAGTGTCTGCCGGAAAAATTCCGGAAAGAGATTGCCTTTTTCATGGATGACTGGTCTCTGCTGGAAAGTGGAAAATGGGAAAAGGATTGCGACTTGCTGATTTTGAATATGATCGGCGATACCTGCAATCAGCCGCATCCCGGGGCAGGGGCAGAGGCTGCTGTCAGACGTTATTGCGAACGCGGCGGAAATATCCTCCTGCTTCACGGTTCCAGTGCCGCTTTCTGGAAATGGGACTGGTGGCGCGAAATCGTCGGTCTGCGTTGGACTCGGGGAAATGATCCTGATGGACAGGTCGTCTCAACTCATCCGGTCGCTCCCTGTGTGGTGAAAGTTGCAAAGAGCCGTCATCCGCTGGCAAAACAGCTGCGGGAATTTGAACTTGGCGAAGATGAAATTTATACAGCTTTGGAAGAGACCTGTCCGATCATGACATTGATGACGACTGTTGTGAATGGTGAGACCTGGCCCCAGTGCTGTGAAGCGATTTCTCCCTGGAACGGAAAGATTGTCAGTCTGATCCCCGGTCACAAGCCGGAATCAACAGAAAACCCCGGATTGATCTACAATCTGGAAGTGCTGATCCATTACCTGAAAAAGTAAGAGGAAGTTGAAGATGCTGTTCGGCAATGAGCTGGTGCCCGCCCTGAAGATGGAAGGTTATTATGTCTGGTGCGGTTCTGTGATCCGCGGAGAAGACGGCAGATATCACATGTTTGCCTCCCGCTGGAAACGGGAACACACTTTTCATCCCGGCTGGATGACTCACTCTGAAGTTGTCCGTGCAGTTGCAGAGTCTCCCATGGGACCTTTTGAGTTTCAGGAAGTTGTGCTTCCTGCACGCGGTCCGGAATATTGGGATGGCTGTGCAACTCATTGCCCGCAGATCGTCAAACGCGGCAATCAGTATCTTCTCTTTTACATCGGTACAAGTTTTACTATCCCGATCCGTGACGATAACCGGCAGGATGTTGCGACGGTCGCCCGTTCCACCAAGAAGATCGGCATGGCTGTTGCAGATTCTGTTTTTGGTCCGTGGAAACGCTCTGATAAGCCTGTTCTGACCACAAAGCCGGGAACATATTACAGCTATCTTGTTTCCAATCCCGCACCTGTGATTGAACCGGATGGGTCCATCTATATGCTCTTCAAAACCAGAAAGTATATCGGCAGAGATCTCAGTCCGTTTTATGTCGGTGCTGCCCGTGCAAAGAGTCCGGATGATCCTTTTGAAGTAATCACTCCCGAGCCGTTGTTCGGAGCAGGTGCGCCCAATGGCGAAGTGGAAGATCCTTTCGTCTGGATCGGAAAAGACGGCTTGTATCATATGGTTGCCAAAGATATGCGCGGCGAAGTCGGCGGCAGTGAAGCTGACGGCGTAGAGCTGGTTTCCAAAGATGGTTTGGATTGGAAGTTCAAGCAAGTTGCTTATACCAGAGGCGGTCATTCTCTGCGGGAACGCCCCTTTATCCTGTTTGATGATAAAGGTGATTCGCTTGTTCTTTACACTGCAACTGCGGATGGGTTCCCTTACAGTGATCCGTCCGCTCAAACATGGAATGCGGCTTGCCGCTTTTGAAAAATGAAACCTGTTTACACTGATTTTTCAGCAGTTTGGTGTGATCCGGCGAAATATCCCCAGTGGAAGACTTTGCCGAATTCCTATTTCGATTACAGAACAAAAACAAGCGAGTGGAACCATTCATTATTGGAGTTCCGCTTTTTTTATGACTGGGATTCCAACTCAGATTGCTTCCTTGAATTTTCTGCCGGCTGCCGTTTTCGTCTGTTGATCAACGGCGAATTTGTGGAAGACGGTCCTGTTGAGCCCGGCGGTGATTATGGCAAGAAAGATGTTCCGGATTGGTGGTTTTTTGACTTCAAAAATGTGAAAAAATGGCTTGTTTCCGGGAGAAACGAGTTCCGTTTTCAGGTCATTCCTGTGCCTATTGTGCAATCTGATTACACCACCGGATTCGGTTGGGTGTGGTGTCGTTTGAATAATCAGCAGATTTCTGCCTCAGAGTGGCAGTTCCATATTTCTTCTTCCTATTTCCTGAATGCATGGGAAGATCGTGAAGTAAAAGAGAGCGACTGGACAGCAGATTGCGTGCCTGTGACAGTTACCCAGCCGTTGTATGATCTTGATTTACCTGAATTGACCAATAAAAAATTTACTTCGTTCCGCTATCTGTTCCCGTTCGGGAAGGGCGATAATGTGAAGCGTTCCGGCAAGAAAATTCTGGTGAAGCCGGGGCGTCCTGCCACAATTTTTCTTGAGCTTCCGAAAGAATCTGCCGGACATTTTGAGGTTCGCGCAAAAGGAAATACCTCTGTCCATCTGTTTATGGAATTTCAGGAGTTGTACGGCGTAAAGCCTGACATGATCGCGCAGGAACGGTTCCTGACAAAGCCCGGCGAGAGCAGTTACAGAACATTCCGGATTTACGGTTTCCGGTATGTCCGTATTGATTTGATTACCTCCGGTTTCGGGACACGTTATGATGCCGGAGAAGTTGAACTGGAGTTTATTTTCTGGAAACGCGCATTCCCGCTTGGTAGAAAACGCACCTGCAAATATCCTGAAAAATGGATGAAACAGCTTGATGATCATTGCTTGAATGCTGTTGAAATGTGTATGCAGCGATTCCATCTGGATTCCCCTGTTCACCATGAAGGTTTGGGGTGTTTCGGGGATTACCGGATATGTTCAAATATTGCAGCATCAGCTTATAATGAGAACCGTCTGGCACGGGCAGATTTGATCCGTGCAGCTTTCCTGCTTCGGCAGCAGGGGAAAATGTTCCATACCTCTTACGAACTCTGTTATGTGCTGATGTTGAAGGAATTTATGGATCACGGCGGAGATTTCAACCTGATTCAGGAGTTATATGATACCGTGCTTCCGATTATTTACCGACACTACAAGTCCATGTACGGATCGGAAGGATTGATCTCTGAAGCGGAAAACTACCTCTTTATTGATTGGGTTGTTGATGGAGATATCGCCTATCATCATCCTCCGGCAAACCGCGGAACGACTGCGATGACAGCTCTCTGGTACGGTGCGCTGAAGGCTATGGCTGATATTGCTTCATGGCTTGGTGAACTCACGGATTGCGAAAATTTCCTGCGGGAAGCCTCATCCGTCCGGAGCGCATTCAACAAATATCTCTGGGATTCCGAACAGAGTGCTTATGTTGATGGAATTCCCGGAATGTCTCAGCGGAACCCGGGCGGATGGCTGCCGCCTGATGACGGCGTGAAGATCTGCTCTTCTATCGGAAATACCATGGCGTTGGCATTCGGTCTGCCGGAAGAGAAACATCAGCCGGAACAATTGCTGAAACGGGTCATAAATGGAGAGTTCCCGCTGCAGCCGACAACGTATTACATGGAATATCTGTTTATGGCTGCGGACCGCTATCAGCTTTCCAATGAAGATAAATTAAAGCTGTTTGCTCTCTGGAAACCTTTCATGAAAGAAGGAATCCGGGAGTCATGGATCGCCGGCGATTACTGTCATGCATGGTCCGCTTCTCCTGCTTACTGGATGCGGAAGAAAGGTTTTTTCAAATAAAAAGGAGTTTCTCAAATGGATTTGAAATGGAACAATCTCTATCCCGGAGTCTGGACTTTTCAGACAGGGAAACCGAAATTGACCCTGACAGGCGTTGCCGGACGGAAACCTTCTTCTCATCTCATTCAGCTGGATGAAATGGAGTGTCCGGAAAATCTGACTTGCGAAACATTTGGAAAATATACGGTGATCCGGCTTCCCCTGACTGATGATGACCGGGTTTTCGGCGGCGGTTTGATGTTCCAGAAAGTGATTACTGATAATCAGGCTTATCATTTACGAGTGGATCATTTTGCCGGAATGGAAGTGGGAAATTCCCATGCTCCGGTTCCTTTTGTCGCCGTTTCCAACGGGATCGGTCTGCTCTGCAATACTCCCGAGAAAACAGATTTTTACATCAGAACGGCACACCGGAAAGAAGATAAAGAACGAATCGTTGAACATGACCGTGCTTCTGACGGAAACTGGAGCTGCTACAATCCTCCATACTTTATAGAAATTGCTGTGGAAAGCTCCGATGTTGAGTTTGTTTTGTTCCGCGGAAAAAATATCAAAGATTGTGTCGCCCGGTTCAATCTCTATTGCGGCGGCGGCTTTATTCCTCCAAAATGGGGGTTCGGTTTGTGGCATCGCACCAATATGACAATGAATGAAAATGATGTTCAGGAAGTTGTTGAAGACTACAGAAAACATGATTTTCCGCTTTCTGTGATCGGCTTGGAACCCGGCTGGCAGTCCGGATCTTATCCCTGCACCTATGACTGGTCGGAAAAGAATTTCCCCAATGCGGAAAAAATGATCCGTACTTTCCTGAAAGACGGTATCCGGGTCAATCTCTGGGAAAATCCCTGCATTTCAGAACGGTCTTCCGTTTATAAAAAACTTTATCGCTACGCCGGAAGCCATTTGCTGTGGTGCGGGATTGTCCCGGATTATACCCTGCCTGAAGTCCGGACGATTTTGAAAGAACATCATAAGACAACCCACTTTGCCAAAGGTGTCAGCGGTTATAAATTGGATGAAAGTGATGGTTATGACAAATGGCTCTGGCCAGATCATGCACAATTCCCGTCCGGACTGAGCGGTTTTGTGTTCCGCAACCTCTGCGGATTACTCTTCCAGCGCATTACTTACGAATTGTACCATGAACAGGATCAGAGAACTTACGGCTTGACCCGATCCACCAATGCCGGGGGCGTTGGATTTCCGTATGTCCTTTATAATGACCGTTATGATTTCAAAGAGTTTGTCACGGGGCTTTGTTCCTGCGGCTTTACCGGCGCTCTGTGGTGTCCGGAAGTCCGGGGGGCAAAAACTGCTTCGGAATGGATCCGCAGATTCCAGCTCCTTGCGATCTCTCCCATGCTGCTGTTGAACGCATGGGCAAACTATGCCACCCCGTGGATGTTCCCCGAAGCGGAAGAGACGATCCGGGAAACGGTGAAACTCCGGGAATCTCTTCTGCCGTACTTCTATACCGCATTTGCAAAATATCACTTTGAGGGGATCCCGCCGTACCGCCCGCTTTTCATGGATTACGGTTTGTTCCTGAATGAAAATAAAGCAACATTGGGCGAACTTGATGATACCGCAAACCCATACCAGGAGGTTCAGACAACCGACATAAAGGACCAGTTTATTATCGGAGAATCCCTGATGGCTGCGCCGCTTGAACCGGAAACAACCAGCCGGAAAGTGATCTTCCCGCCCGGAAAATGGTTTGATTTCCATACCGGTAAGCAGGTGGTGGAAAATGGCGGTGTCATTGAAATTTTCTGTGGAGAACACGATCCTATGCCGCTGTTTGCTCCAGACGGTGCAATCGTTCCGGTCAAGGTGGACGAGTCTCTTCAGGTGAAGAAATTCGGCACGAGGCCCGGAAAATACATGCTTTATGACGATGACGGTGAAACTTTCGCCTATGAGCGCGGTGAGTATCATTGGACGGAACTTTTAGTTTGAGGGGAAACTTATGGAAGAATGGAAACTTGGCTTTGATATCGGCGGAACGAAGTGTGCCGCAATTTTGGGAAAAGTCAACGGTGAGATGATCTCTGTTGTTGAAAAAACAGTATATGCGACAACTGAAACAAAATCTCCTTTCGATTGTATAGAACGGTTTTGTGCTGCAGCGGAAAATCTTCTGAAAAAGTACCCTGAAGCGAAACTAACCTCCATCGGGATCAGCTGCGGCGGACCGCTCGACAGCAAACGCGGGGTCATCATGTCCCCGCCAAATCTTCCCGGCTGGGACAATATTCCGGTGTGTGAACTCCTGAATAAGCGTTTTTCTTTACCTGTCCGCCTTTGCAACGATGCA
>SUVT01000063.1 GCA_015061845.1 Lentisphaerota bacterium | reverse complement strand
TAGCTTCAGCGAAGGAGGAAGGGTAACCACCGAAAACGCTCCATTTGCAGATCGCAACAAGAATTTTCTGCCATTTTTGAAGACTTTTGAAATTGCCTCATCAGACAAAAGGAGCGATCCAGCCGCCGCCCAGAACCTTGTCGCCGCTGCAAAAGACTGCCGCCTGCCCCGGAGCTGCGGCACGGACAGCGTCAGAAAAAATAACCTTACAGCTGTTATCATTCTGCTTGATGACAGTTCCGGTTACCGCCCTGCTCCGGTAGCGGATCCGGATCTCTGCTGTAAATTCTTCCGGCAAGGCTGTCTGAAAATTACAATCAATAGCTGTCAATTCTGTTCGCAGCAATTTTGCGGAATCTGTGCTGATCGTAATCTCTCTGGTTTCACCATTGATCGTTGTAATATAGGCGGGGCACCCCAGGGCAATTCCGGTACCTTTCCGCTGACCGATGGTATAAAACTGGATCCCTTTGTGCTGACCTAAAATTTTTCCTTCATCTGAGAGAAAATTTCCTGTTTCCGGCGGTTCCGGGAACATTGCAGATAAAGTCTCCGGCATAGAATCTCCGCCGAAACAGACATCCTGACTCTCTTTTGATTTTGCTGCTTCCAACTTTTTTTCAGCAGCACCGGAACGGACTTCCGTTTTTTGCAGAATACCCAGCGGTGTCCGGCAAAATGCCAGTGCGTCGTTGGGAACACCAAAGAGAAAATAGGATTGGTCCTTTTCTTCGCAGACACCTTTCCGCAACTCTATTTCACCGGATTCGTTCTGCAAAATCCGGGCATAATGACCAGTGATCAAAGCCTTGCAGCCCTGAGATTCAGCAAACTCTTTCAACCGTCCGAATTTGAATTTGATATTACAGACAGCGCAGGGGTTAGGAGTCAGCCCGGCTGAATATTGCCGCCAGGTGTGGTGCATGATCTCCTCCCGGAACTCCGCAGAGAGATCTAACGTATGATGAACATAACCGGCAGCAAGAGCAGTTCGCTCGGCAAACTCAGCAGTTTCTTTGGCATCGGCAAAAAGACTCATGGTCACGGTTTCGACCTGAAACCCCAAATCGCGGCACAGTGCGGCAGCGTAGGCGGAATC
Organism: Lentisphaerota bacterium; assembly: GCA_015061845.1. Lineage (GTDB taxonomy): Bacteria > Verrucomicrobiota > Lentisphaeria > Victivallales > UBA1829 > SIG79. Next base: position 19,073 of record SUVT01000063.1, on the reverse strand, counting down.
GACTCCGCCGCTGTAAGCTACCATCACTTTGTCACCGGGTTTCAAACCGAAAAAAACTGATTCATATTCTTTCAACATTTTATCACCGAAAGGAAAAAGGACGGTTCCATTTTACCGGAAACCGTCCTTTTGATCATTTTACTGATTCAGCGGATCAAAGACCGCCGAGAGCCTTCAGGAGCAGACCGGCTGCAACAGCAGAACCGATCACACCGGAGACGTTGGGGCCCATAGCATGCATCAGCAGGAAGTTCTGAGGATCAGATTCCAGACCGACTTTGTTAGCGACACGGGCTGCCATCGGAACAGCAGAGACACCTGCAGAACCAATCAGCGGATTGATCTTTTCCTTGAGGAAGAGGTTCATGATCTTAGCGAAGATCAAACCTGCAGCGGTACCGAAGCAGAATGCAACGCAGCCGAGGAGCAGAATACCCAGGGTCTGCATGTTGAGGAACTGGTCAGCAGACAGTTTGGAACCGACTGCAAGTCCCAGGAAGATCGTAACGATGTTACAGAGAGCATTCTGAGCGGTCTGGTTGAGACGTTCCACAACGCCGCATTCACGCATGAAGTTACCAAACATGAGCATACCGATAAGAGGTGCTGCATCAGGCAGGAGGAATGCGCAGAGGAATGTGATCAGAAGAGGGAAGCAAACCTTTTCAAGTTTGTGAACCGGACGAAGCTGGCTCATACGGATCTTCCGTTCCTTTTCGGTGGTCAGCAGACGCATGATGGGAGGCTGGATAACCGGCACAAGAGCCATGTAACTGTATGCTGCAACAGCGATAGAACCGAGAAGTTTCGGAGAAAGTTTACTTGTCAGATAGATAGCTGTCGGACCGTCAGCACCGCCGATAATACCGATAGAACCTGCATCCTTGAGGTCGAACGGTATACCGAACTTGGAAAGAACCAATGCACCGAGCAGAGCGGAGAAGATCGCAAACTGAGCAGCACCGCCAAGCAGAGCCATCTTCGGGTTTGCGATCAGAGGACCGAAGTCTGTCATAGCTCCGACACCCATGAAGATCAGCAGCGGGAACACGCCGGATTCGATACCGACATTGTAAACCATACCGAGCAATCCATCAGGACCGGAAATTGCTGCAACAGGGATGTTGGAGAGGATTGCACCGAAACCGATGGGGAGCAGAAGCAGAGGTTCAAATTCTTTGACGACTGCGAGGTAGAGCAGAATGATACCGACGAGCATCATCAGGACACGACCGAGACCGAGCAGCCAGGTGTTGCCAAAGTCAGCTCTGGTCTGTTTGATTACATCATAAAGACCGGTGCTTTCCCAGAGTCCCCAGAGCAATTCTTTCATGGAACCGAGTTTCAGCTGGGAACTTCCTTCTTTGACAGAGTCATGAGAAAGGACTTCAGGTGCGAAGTATGCGACAATCATACCGGGCTGGAGTGTTCCTGCGGGTTTCACTGCAGGATTCAGAGCCAGAGGCAGGAAGCTGTGCATGTTTTTGACTTTAGCTTTGCTGCGTCCGGGGATGGTCACGACCATAATTTCACGACCGGCAGAAATCTTCTGTCCTTTCTGGAAAGAGACAGAGTAGATGGTTCCGGGCTTGTTGGTGTCTTTGTAAACAAGAGCATAGCGACCATCAGGGAGTTTGTACCAGGAGAAGACATCGTCTTCATACTCGGTCAGATACTGCCATTGAGTGTCTCTGACTTTGTCAAGACCTTTGCAAAATCCGGGAATTTCGAGTTCTGAGAGAGGAGTTCCGATACCGTTTCTGGGGTCTTTTGCAAGAACAGATTTGGAATCGGGACGTGCAGGCAGTTCGCAAGCCTTCTTGCAGTCGACTTTGGCTGTATCTGCAGGAAGTTCGCAAATACCGGTCTCAGGATCACACTTGGGAGCCGGAGCCTGATTTGCAGCCATCACACCTGCCGTTCCGAGAAGAACGGCAAGAGCAATTACCAATGTTTTCATCATTTTCATGAATTACTTCTCCTCAATGGTAAGAAGAGCCTGTCCGGCGGTAACGACATCTTTGTCGTTCACGAGGATTTCTGCAACGGTTCCGGCTGCTTCTGCCTTGACAGGGGTTTCCATCTTCATAGCTTCGAGAATCATGAGTTCATCACCGGCTTCGACAGCATCGCCTGCGCTCACGCAGATGCGGAGAACGGTTCCGGGAAGCGGAGAGGTGATTTCTTTAGCATTGCCGGATCCTGCAGCTTTCGGAGCAGCTGCGGCAGCACCGGTTCCGATACCGACCTTGAAGGTCTTTCCATCGACGGTGACAGTATCATCGGAGACGACCTGAACGTTGTAGGTTTTGCCATCGACTGTTGCGGTGTAGGACTTATTGTCAGCCTTTGCAGCACCGGCAGCGGGCTTTTCGTCATTGTAACGGATACCCATGGGTTTGTCGCCCTGGAGGAACTTGAGACCTTTATCTCCGCAAGCTGCGATGATGAAGATATTTTCATCGGTGACAGGCAGATTGTTTGCTTCGAGGGTCTTGGTTGCAGCTGCGATACCGAGTTCGGGGTTTGCATCGTTGATTTCGACGACTGCCTTGGTGGTGGGCTCTTTGCCAAGCTGTTCCTGAGCCCATTTGACGACCTGCGGATCGGGAGCGATCGGGGTCTTACCGAAGTAACCGAGAACCATCAGACCATAGCCCTTGGGATCGAGTTTCCAGGAACCGTCAGCATTTTTGCCCATAACTGCGTTACGGAAAGCCTGCTGGAAGTAGAACTGGGAGACGGGGGTAACGCTTGTACCGAAACCGCCTTTTGCAACGACTTCGCGCATTTCTGCGATACATGCATCGTACTTGTCGAGGCAGTTGTTGTCACGCATCATCTGAGTATTTGCTGTGAGAGCACCGCCGGGCATGGGGCTGAAGATGATTTCAGGGGAGACCTGCATGGATTCCGGGGGCATGAAGTATTTGCTGAGGCAATCCTTGAAGACTTTTTCGACCTTGAGGATCTTTTCGGGATCGATGTCGAGAGAGTATTCGGTTCCGCGGAGTCTCTGGTACATGACGAGGATATCAGCTTCGCAGGTACCTCCGGAAAGAGGAGCCATTGCGAGGTCGATGACATCTGCACCTGCGGAGATAGCAGCGAAGTTACAAGCGACTGCCATACCTGCGGTGTCATGGGTGTGGAACTGGATTTCGATATCAGCGGGGAGCATCTGACGTGCTGCCTTGATGGTTTCGTAAACAGTTGCCGGGGTGGAGGTTCCGGAAGCATCTTTGAATGCAACGCTGTCAAACGGAATTCCGCTGTCGAGGATTTCTTTCAGTCTGTCAGCGTAGAATTTGGGTGTATGAGCATAGGGTTCGTTCAGGTTGGGAGCGAGACCCATCATGGTGACGGTGACCTGGTGTTTCAGCCCGTGCTTGTGGATTGCGCGACCGGAAACTTCGAGGTTGCGGACGTCGTTGAGAGCATCAAAGTTACGGATGGTGGTCATACCATGCTTTTTGAAAAGTTTTGCATGGAGATCGATGATATCGGAGGACTGAGAGGAGAGACCGACGACGTTGACACCGCGGGAGAGGGTCTGGAGGTTGACGTCCGGACCGACGGTTGCACGCCAGAGATCCATCATCTCAAATGCATCTTCCTGGCAGTAGAAGTAAAGGCTCTGGAAACGGGCGCCGCCGCCGATTTCGATGTGCTTGATACCTGCATCAGCTGCAGCTTTCAGAGCGGGGAGGAAGTCGTCAGTTTTGACACGGGCCCCGAGACATGACTGGAAACCGTCACGGAAGGAGCAATCCATGAATTTGATTGTCTTTGCCATTTTATAAAAATCCTTTCAGTATTTGGTTATTTTTTGCTTGCGACAAGAGCAGCGACAGCTGCGGCGGCACGACGTGCATTGTCATCACCGGCAGAAGCTTTTTTCTTCGGCGCAGGTGCAACAGGATCAAGACATGTCTCGATCGGTTTCAGCAGTTTTGCCATGATCTTCATACAAATGATCATGATGATGAGGAACGTGAACACGAAGCCCATTCCCATTGCCATCAGTTTCAATCCGTCTAAAATCGGACCCATTTTTTAACCCTTTCTTTGTTTATTCAAAGTTGTTGTTTGGTTTCAGTTTCACATCACCGCAGGAAAAATGAACTTTTGTTCCATCATCCCGCTCCGCAATCAATCTGCCATCTTCGCTGATATCAAGGATTTTTGCAAAAAACGGCTCTCCTGACGGCGGATATAATTTGACACGCCGTCCGATCACCGTGTTTTTGGTTTTCCAGACACGGTAAAGTTCCGCCATGTGATTATTCCCGGTAATATAATACCAATTCAGATAAATTGCCAATTCTTCTGTGAATTTTTTTAAGATTATTTTTTCACCTGCCACAACGGAAAGTGAGATTGCAGGCTGATCGATAGACTTAAGCTCTTCGGCAGTCAAATTCAGGTTCACACCGATTCCGCAGATGATCCCTTTCAATTTTCCCTCACGGATCACACCTTCACACAGCACACCGCAGATTTTTTTATTGTCGAGAATAACATCGTTTGGCCATTTGATCTCCGGGGTGATTGCCGGGTAAAGTTTATTGATCGCTGCTACAACAGACAGGGACGAAACCATCGTGGCATAAAAAGGTTCTTCAAAAGGTTCTTTGATAACGAAAGAGGCAAAAAGGTTGCCTTCGGTGGAAATCCATTTCCGGTTCAATCTGCCGCGGCCGGCGGTCTGGGTCTTTGCAACAATGAGATCACCATCCGACAACTCATCAAAGTGCCGGACTGAATAAGTATTTGTCGAATCCAAAGTCTCAAAGTAATGAATTTTGCCCATGTCGCTCCGCCAGTAACCTGATTATAAAACAAATCCGCTTAATATATCACTACTTTTCAGATTTTTCAAACAGAAAAAAACATTTTTTAACAGAGGATTTTTTATTGAATAAAAAACCTTCCAATAATCTGACTATTACCGGAAGGTTCTGGATCTTAACAAAAAAACTGTTTTTGATTTCAGTTATTGACCATCCTCTGATGATTCAGGAGGGTCAGAGATTATATACCATTTTCCATCGATTTCTGTAAATTTACTTTTTTTCATCCACTCTTCAATGATTTCTTCATCAGTCTTCCCTTTGAGTTTCTCTTCCCAATCTTTGGATTTCTGGTTGAAAAATTCTTTAAGCGATTTGTTCTCCTTAGCCAGTTTATCTTTCAGTTTTTTCATAGCATCCGGAGAGTAACATGCCCAATATTTTTCTGCATCACCGGCTTTAAAAGCTTTTAACATCGTCGTTACTGTCGCTTTTTTACTGGAAAGATCAAGCGTAACTTCTTTCTTGCCATCATCCTTCTTTTCAGACTTTTCGGATTTTTCCTTCTTTTCCTTCTTTTCGGACTTCTCAGACTTGTCGGAATCAGAGTCTTTAACATTCAAGAAATAGAAGACACCGCCGCCTATCAAAGCAAGAACGATCACTGCAATACCGGCGATCATAATGATCTGCTTTTTCTGATCCCCTTTTTTCTTTCCTTTCTTGCCTTTGTTGCCAAAAAGCTTAAACTTCGGCTTGGGTTGATAAACTTCTCCATTGGGACCACGCATCACAAATGTTCTTTCGCACATTTTGCAGATTCCCTTTTTACCGAGAAGTTTCTGTTTTACTTCATATTGTTCTTTGCAGTATGGACATTCAACTTTCATGCTTTCTCCGCCTTTTGGTTATTCATCTGAAACATAATAACTCAACTTAATATACCACAGTTTATCAAACTATTCAATGATGTGAATAAAAAAAAACGTTTTTTTATTCTTTTATTGAGTGAAAAGTTCAATCCTGGCTTTTGCAACAAATTACTTTTTACAGAACATGCTATTTCACTTTTCTGATTCCATGCAATAATTTTGTGTGAAGCAGCAGACGGCAACGGATGTTCAATTTATGCTTGAGTAATGTAAATGAAAAAGAAAATATCAATTGAACTTGCAATAATGAATGAGAACTGTATATTATCTTAAAAGTTAAAAGATACAATCTCAAAATTTCAAAAGAACGGATAAAATCTCATGAACGAAAAACCCATTCTTTGCAAGCCGGTTCCGGGCGGTATGACCGAACAGGAAAAAGCGGAAGCCGGACTCCTTTACAATCCCAATAACACAACCGAAATGGCGGCGTACAGGTTCAAAATTCAGGATGCTATCTACGAATATAATAAATTACGTCCTTCTCAAGTTCAGGAACGCAGGGATTTTCTTGCAAAAATCTTCGGAAAAATCGGAAAGAACTGCAACATTCTTCCGCCATTCAAATGCGATTACGGCTTCCGGATCGAAGTCGGAGAAAACTTCTTTGCAAACTACAATTTCATCATCCTCGACGGCAACTATTGCCGGTTTGGAGATAATGTCTGGATCGCGCCCAACGTTTCCATTTTGTCAGCCGGACATCCGCTGGATGTGCAGGACCGCATCGACGGCTGGGAATATGCGTTCCCGGTAACAGTCGGAAACAATGTCTGGATCGGCGGTTCTGTTACGATCATCGGAGGCGTGACGATTGGTGATAATGCGGTCATCGCTGCAGGTTCCGTGGTCATCCGTGACGTTCCGGCAGATACACTTGTCGCAGGCAACCCGGCGCGGGTCATCCGTAAAATCACAGCAGAGGATCGTAAGAAATATCAGTGGGCAGAACAGGACAGGAAAGAATAACGACCGTTTTTCAGGATAATATTACCGAGGCTCCGGAACGAACTCCGGAGTCTTTTTTTTCTGTTTATTCCGAATACAATCTGCGGGTCCGGATCTGCTCCAATCCAGTGTAATATTCTGCCAGTGACGGTTTTCCTACAAAAGCACCGCGGCACTCTTCGACCATGATCAAATGCGGCTTGGCTTCGGTCAGAGGCTCCTCTTCCGTTTCAACATATTCCACCGTTGGAGAAAGAACGATTTCTTCTCCTGCTTCAAGAGTGAAACTGTGATGATGCTCCAGCACAACCGGTTTCCCATTGCAATAAACTGTTCTGCCCTCTTCCCAGGGATTCAAAAGCATGAATGACTGAGTCTTCAATACTTTGATCTTTACGAACGTAACGAGTCCGTTTTTCCGTTCAGCAGAGACAAGCAGAGGACCTTCTGCACGGAGATTCCGGAAAGAAGCATCACGGTGATCCGGATAGGCGGGAAACAGACGAACCAAACCGTGATATCCCTGCAGAAGCATTTCACCAACCAGCATCAGGTAAATTGCAGGACCTTCCAGAACCGGATACATTTTTTCCTTACAATCGGGATCTTCCGTCGCTTCTTCTTCACTTCTGCCGCATGCGATTTCAGAAACAGAGATCGGATCACCGCCGCAATCGTGTTCAATGATCATATCAGGAACATTTTCAACATTTGCCTCGCTGAGTTCAGTATCGACCAGAAGAGCCATGTTATGAGCTATCAAACCATTCGGTTTTACACATGCTGAGATCAAGTCGCACAGATATTTCCATGCAATCTTTTTTTCCCCCAGACGGCAAGCCGGGATTCCCCGGTGGTAAGCCTTGCCTGTCCATCCTTCCGTGAATCCATCGTTACAGCAGTAAGAGTGCATGAAACCTTTCCATGTAGGATTGAAAAACTCTTTTTTCGCATCTTCAAACTGACCTTCCGGAAATTCCGGATCAGCTTCTCCGGCGGGAAAAACAGGGGTCAGTGTACGGGAATGGTTGATGTGATTTTCCGGCAAACCGGCAAGGGGAGAAAAACCGGAACGGTTTGTCGGATATTTCGGATAATGAGCAAGAATATGCTGCCATTTTGCTCGTTTTTCCTGATCAAGCCCCAGAAGTTCCGAACACTCCACACCTGCCTGAAAAGCAGTTTTCAACAAGGCAAGCGTATCGATCGGATCATCCAAATGAAGATAGCCCAACTCAGGGTTCTGACTGCAGCGGAGATGATAGCACTGTTCCTTTTCTTCCCAAACGATATATTCCGCAAAAAAGCTGCAGACTTCCCGGATCACATCATAGCCATAATTTTTCAGGAAATCCAGATCCTTTGTGTAACGGAAATGACGGTGAATAAGACAGCACCAGTAAGGACCGCTGCCCATACAGAGCCGGAAACAGCCGTGGGAAACATCTCTGCCATCCGGACCGCTGCTGAGCGGATAATAAGCACCGGACATCTCAAAGAGTTCTGCCGCATTTTTCCGTGCCTGTCCGAGCTGACGGTGGATCATTCGGAAAAGACCTTCTGCCAGTTCCGGACGGTTGATCACCGGTGCAGGAAATGCCGGAGCCTGAGCATTGTAATCATTGGTGAAATAACCGTACCAGGGGAGCTGCTGTTTCTGATTGCAGGTACGCCCGAACCAGGGACCGCACAAGCCCCATGCCGGGGTAACATTTCCGGCAATTGCAAGATTGTAGTTACTCAGATACCAAAGCTGTTCCAGACCGGGATCACCAAGTTTCACTTCATTCTGTTCCCAGAACTTGTTCCAGTATTTTTTATTCCGTTCCAAAAGGGCTTCACTGCCGGGAGCAGCCATTTTCCGGAGCTTTGCAATCAACTCTTCCGGAGAATCTGTAGAACTGATACTCATAAAAACATCATAGTTTCCGCACAATGAAATTTCAGCAGAACAGGAATCGACTGTCACCCGTCCGATCGACTGGGTGGCGGGTTCCCGGGATGATCTGATGAATCGGGAATAACGATCTGCATAAGCAATCGGCTGATCCGGGCGGGAGACCACAAGAACCGCTGCGGTATATTCCATTGTTTCAATGTTCTGATGGAACGCTGCTGCATCAGCTTCTGTGTAAAACTCAGGTGTCTGATAATCCGGCTGAAATTCCCGGAAAAGACGGACACGCTGGGTATAGGCTGTCAAACAGGAGACATTCCGCACCTGAATCACCATCACATCTTCATCCGGAACGATAAAACTTGTATGGACAGGATGGGAAAAATGACGCTCCAGTTTTGTTTCCAGAACGCCGTCAAAAAGGTGCAGATGCCGGTTCGTTTTATGAGGAGCCCGCATCGTGGCACTCTGTCCGGATTCCAGTCTCAAATTTGCACCGTAAACAGGAACCGGAACCCGGTGCGGTTCAGGAGAATTTTCCTTTTGCATTTCTTCCCGAAACGGAAGTTCTCCTGCTGCGATTTTACGGATATGTGAAATCGGGAAACGTTTGAATCCTGTACAGCGTTCATCCCACAACTCATTGTGATTCAACAGATATTCCGGATAGACACGGTTTGCATCATAAGCAAGGGAACACAATGTTCCATTCCCAGCCGGAATACCATCAAGCCAATCTTGCGCAGGTGCTTTGTAAATCAAATCATATTGTGATATCCGGTCCCTCAAAGTGCTCATATTGAACAAAATCCTTTGTTTTGTTATCAACTCTATAATTTTGGATGGTTGTATGGAACTCTACTTCATCCTGTTTTTATCAGTTATAACATAATCAATATTTATATATTTTCAATACTTAAAATAAAATATTTAAAAAGAAATTGAAGTATTTTTCCGTGAGAGTTATTTCTTTGCAAAAGAAATAATTTCATGATGCTTTCGCCAGTTCCCGGGAGACTCTCCAAGCAATCGTTTGAAGTAACGGGAAAAAGCAAACTCATTGCTGAATTTCAACTGATATGCAACTTCTTTGATATTGTTTCCGGAAGACAGCAAATCAACGCATCTCCGGATCAGATAACGGTCAATCAGCTGCTTCGGCGTGATCCCTGTTGCTGATTTGAAATTCCGGCTGAAACTTTCCCGTGTCTCGCTGCAAAGTTCAGCAATTTCACTGACAGATGTTTTTGCATTTCCATGATGTATAAGATATTCCGCAATTTTTGAATAACGCCGCAAAGACAAAGGTCCCCAGAAATCCGTTTCCGGATAATGTTCGATCAGTGAAACCAGAATTGTATAAACCAACGCCCCTGCCCGCTGGGAATCAAGAAGGGTATTTTCCGATGGAGAATGAACATATTCAAGCAGCTGCTCGATTTCCTGCTGTTTGGGAAGAACAAGCATCTTTGAACAATTGGCAAACAGTTCCACGCCGGGGAAAATTTCAAGATTGGCATGAATGGAAAGAAAATTCAATTGTCCGCTCAACTTCCAGCGGGTGGGAAGATACGGTGGAACAAAATATAAATTTCCGGGGGCAAGAATATTTTTGCCGTGCTGATCCTCAATATAATTTTCCGCACCGTTCGGATTGATCAGAGGAAAGAACAATCTGTTGACGGGCATAACATTCCAGTCCGGAGTATAAACTTGAAAGTTCGTCCGGGAAAAATAACGTAACTGAAATTTTGATTGATTGAAAGCCTCAATAAAATCTACTCGTCTGACTGATAGCTCTTCCATTATTCCAACCTCTCTGTTTAAGAGGTAATTTCAAAAGTCTTCAAAAATGTCAGAAAATTCTTGTTGCGATCTGTAAAATGGGGCGTTTTCGGCTTGTCCTCCATAGCTTCAGCGAAGGAGGATGGTAGCCACGCTCAACCTACCATTTTCAGCTCATCAACAATCCTTTTTCAGCCAAATTTTGCCGGACTTTTGAAATTACCTCTTATGTGGTAAAATACTGCCGGAAAAATAAATTGCAAATCACAAAATGGTATTTTTATCATATTTTTTGCAATGGTAAAATAAAAAAAATGTGATATTTTAACCATAAGAAAACAGAAATCAAAACAGGAGTAAAAAAATGAATCTCAAACCATTTGAAGAAGTCAGAGGATCCCTGGAAAAGCAGTTTGAAAAAGCAGTCTACTCATCAGAAGATTGCTGGAGCATTCAAAAACTGCAGGATGAATGGAATGATCACAAGAGAAAACATCCTGAAGAAGAAAGACTTGCAGCGCAAACGTTCCTTATCTCAATGGTTTTGAGACATGCCCCGATAGCAGTGGAAAAAGAGAATCCGTTCCCCGGGAAATTAAATTGTGGAGATCTTTTTCAGGACAGTTATATGACCGGAATCAAAATCGCAGAAGAGAAGATTCCCGGAGTCAGTTTCGATCCGACTGAACTGAATAAAAAATACGGTATCATCTGGATGGTCGACCGCAGTCACGTTGCACCGGATTGGGAAGCGATTCTTCATCTTGGCTTGCCGGGATTGATCGATCGGGCAAAGGTTGGGAACGCACCTTTTCACAAGGCGATTGTTACTGTCTATGAATCACTTGCAGAATTTTGCAGAAGAGTCGGAAAGATCAATGAGAACCCGGTTTACCTGAAAATTGCGGACCATGCACCGGAAACATTGTATGAAGCGTTTGCGCTTGCAGTTGTTTTTCATAATGCCATTGAATATGCGTTCCAGCTTGTCAGGAGTATGGGAAAATTCGATGCGCTTTATCTTGATTTTTATCGTAAAGACTTGAACGAAGGGCGTTTGACCAGAGAATCAGCAAAAGAATTGATCAAATATTTCTGGATCGAATTTTATGCCCAGCATCAGGGGCAACACTACGGTAAGAATTTCTGCTTCGGACCGGAAATCAATGAACTCAGTTATCTCGGAATGGAAACATTTTACGAGCTGAACGTTGTCGACCCGAAACTCTCTGTTTTGATCCGGGAAGATACCCCGCAGGATTTTATGGAACTTTACGCGAAGTGCATTCGTGACGGCAGAACTTCCATAGTGACATTGAATTATGATCTTGTTGTAGAAGGATTGATCCGGCATGGACGGACACCGGAAGATGCCAGGAATGTCATTCCGATCGGTTGTTATGAACCTGCTGTAGCCGGAAAAGAAGTCTCCTGTTCCGGCGGAAATCTTCTTTACCTTCCAACACCACTGCTGAATGCGGTCATGGATCAAACAGAATATCCTGATTTTGAATCATTTGTGACAGGAGTCAAAAATCATATCCGTCAGGCAGTCAAAGTGATGCAGGAGATGCAAACCTACAGCGACCTTGCGTGGAAATATGTTCACCCCGTTCCGCTTTTTTCCGGAACCTATGAATCCTGTCTGGAACGTGGTCGGGATGTTTCCGAAGCAGGGGCAAAATACAACATGTCCGGCTGCGTGATCTGTCATTTTGCAGATCTGGTCGACTCCATGACAGCGGTCAAATATCTTGTTTATGATAAAGAACTCTGTACGTTTCCGGAACTGCGGAAAATTCTGAAAAACGATTGGGCTGGTTATGAAAGATTGCGCCGGATCGCTTTGAGAGAACCCGGAAAGTGGGGAAACAATCATGCAGAAACAGATGAACTGGCAAAAGGTCTTGCAACGTTCCTTTCTGACTTATTCTGGACTCTCCCGAATGCACGGGGAGGCTTTTTCTTTCCGGCACTCTTCGGTCAACGGGTTGTAGAAGTCGGAGCAACGATCGGTGCCCTGCCCTCCGGAAGAAAAGCCGGAGAACCTGTCTCCAAAAACATGTGTGCTGTTATCGGGATGGATAAAAACGGAATCACCGGACTGATGAATTCCATTCTGAAAATCGACATGCGGCAGTTCCCGAACGGTACTTGTACTGATATCATGCTTCACCCGAGTTCTGTTACCGGAGACACCGGAATCAAGCTTATGGTCTCACTGATCCGGACCTTCATCCGTCAGGGCGGAACCGGAATTCATTTCAATATTTTCGATGCAGAGGTTTTGCGTGATGCTCAGAAAAATCCTGAGAAATACAATAACCTGCAAGTCCGGGTTTGCGGATGGAACGTCCGGTTCAATGATCTTTCACCGGCAGCACAGGAAACATTTATCCGTGAAGCAGAATCAGCATTCAATTAAAAGGAGTTTTTATTATGCAGGAAGCAACTTATACTGATATCAAACGGTTTGCTGTTCATGACGGTCCCGGGATCCGCACGACCCTGTTTCTCAAGGGATGTCCTTTGAAATGTATCTGGTGTCACAACCCGGAAAGTATTTCCCCACTGAGACAGTTGGCGTTTTACTCCCACCGCTGTACCGCTTGCGGAGAATGTGCTGAATATTGCCCGGAAAAAGCCCACTCGATCGTTGATGGAAAACATATTTTTGACAGATCAAAATGTGCGTTCTGCGGAATTTGCGAAAAGGAATGTCCCGTATTCGCCTTGAAAATCTATGGCAGAAAAATTTCTCTGGATGAAGCTGTCAGTATCGCAATGGAAGACGTTCCGTTTTATCAGGGATCCGGCGGCGGCATTACCGTTTCCGGCGGAGAACCGCTTGTTCAGAAAGAGTTTACGATCACATTTTTGGAAAAGATGAAATCAAACGGAGTTCACACGGCGCTGGACACCTGTGCGTTCGTGCCGCAGCACTCTTTGAAAGAAGCTCTTCCAGTGACAGACCTGTTTCTTGTGGACTTCAAACATTTTGACAGCGAACAGCATAAGAAACTCACCGGACAGCCCAATGATCTGATCAAAGAAAACCTTGCATTTCTTTCAGACAGTGGAGCGGCAATCGAAATCCGGATTCCCTTTGTTCCCGGCTGCAACGATGCTCCTCTCAACATCAGACAGACAGGTGAATTTCTGGGAAAACTCAATATCAGAGAAATCAAACTTCTGCCTTATCATTCTCTGGCAAGAAGTAAATATTCTGCCCTGGAAATGACCGATACCATGCCGGAGGCAGAATCTCCGGCAGAAGAACAAATACAGGATGCTGTAAAGATTTTACAATCCTTCGGTTTGAATGCAAAATCCGGACGGGAATAAAAAAAGACCTCTGATCGAAACAACGGTCAGAGGTCTTTGCTTTTCAGCTTTATTGATATTTGACAACCAGCATATTGTAGTATCTGAATTCCGGGAGAACACAGGTCAACTTATTTCCATTGATATTGAACCTGACGATCTGTTCCACCACTTCATCTTTCTCATGAACATCATAAGGACGCATAGCTTTTACAAGAACAGGCTTTTTTCCAGCAGGAATATCAATTGTCACTTCCACATCTTTTAATGCCGGAGGCGTAACGTTCCAATTCAAATCCCATGTTTCCAGAGGATAAGGACGGACAAAGTGTGTTACCAGAGCTTCGGAATCTTTATATTTTCTGGAATAAACAAAATTCTCATAGAGCAGCTTTGATTTTGATTTGATGCTGACTGTTTTCTTTGCCTGATCTGCCGGAAGAGCAACCAATTCTTTATCCCAGAGCAGACCACTGTAGCGGGTCATAAACTGATCATATGGCTGCAGTGCAGCAAATCCCGGTGGAATCGCAAGAATCGCATGGTGGTGCTGGGTGGCAAGAGTCAACGCATGAAAATAACTGAGTGTGATCCAGTAAAGATCTCTCGGAAGATTTGCAACATCCGGATCGGTATCAATACAGATATAACCGAAAATAATATTTCCTTTATATTTCTGGACGATGTAATCACGCTGTTCCAGCATGTGATTCATCCAGACGACCGGATTCCGTTCCTTGATTCCCGAACGGGGATTGAAACTGTGCTGGATCTCTGAAAGGAACATGCTGTTGTAGACAGAAGTCAAAGCGCGGATATATTCATCAGAAACATCGTCGCCTTTGTCAACATCCACCCCCAGCCCCATGGTGCGTTCCCACATTCCAAGACTGCGGTACCAGCGGATCCCGTTTGGGTTTACACCATTGCACCAGGAACCGGCATCGGGATTATCCCGGCGCAATTCAGAGTTCCAGACACGGGCAATTTCAGTATTCAATTTTGCCAACTGAGGCTTGGAAAGACCGGCAATATTATATTTTCCGGTAATCGTATAACCGGGCATCACACTGGGGGTATCGTCAAGATAAACGATATCAAGCCCGCCCCGTTTCTTCTGATATTCCCGGACACTCTTTGCGCCATAAGCCACACACTCCAGATTGGCAAAATCGGCAATCAAGCTGTGACAAGCGGAAATCTTTACATCAAGGAATTTTCTTCCGTCAAGGACTTTTGCACGGCGGACAGGCTCCAGTTCACTGGGAGAAGCGATCTCAAAAGGGTCAGGGACACGACCATAAAAGGGATCGATCTCAGGCTGTCCGTTTTCTCCGTAAAGAATGTATTCCGGATTTTTACGAACCTCTTCCAAGCCGACCTGTCCGGAGAAGGAGCGGCATTGATAGAAAGAAACATGTTCATTTCGAGCCCTGTGATTTTTCACATCCCGGATCAGATTCTTCTTCCGCATCAAACGCCGTTCGTTGGAAAAATAAACCTGATCGTCTGTATCCTGAATCCCATAGTCACTCTGTTCATGCCCGAACAGATGAAACACATTCTGATACCGGCTTGTACCATGAAGCATTACACGCATAAACTCTTTGTGCGCCTGAAAATACTCCCGTCCTTCTGCAATTGTTTTTCCTTTTGCATCAATGACTTGTACTTCGATTCCACGACCGAAAGATTCCGATCCGACATTGAAAGAAAAAGAAAAACGACTCCGCCCGGATTTCAAAACGGCATCACGTTCAAAGACTGTTCTTTTATCATCGATCCCGCTGTGAAGGATCCCTTTGACTTTTACCTTTGCAGATGTACTGCCGTAGTTCTGAACCGAAAAAGAGACCTTTGCATTATCATTTTCCCGATAGAGCAGTTTCTCCGGTTTCAGGTCGGTCACCTGAAAAAGCCCCAGCTTATTTTGCCGGGGAGCTGCTGCTATCTTTTTTTTTTCGGGTGTTTTTACTGATGCACTTTTCCCGTAATTGACTTTTGAGCCGGTCACTTCCTGAATTGCATAGCAGAGAGCCATTGCACGGTTCAGCTGACCTCTTCTGATGGTTTTAAGTCCCTCTGTAAGAAGATAAGGACGAACCGCTTTCACATGTTTCATAAGTTTTGCTGCAAGAACATGATCTGGCTTTTCCTGTACAAACTTCTGCAATGCGGCTTCCTGGGTACGGAACATTTCGATCCGTTTCTGAATCTCTTCATCAATAGCAACTTCCTGACCGCCATCGGTTTTATGCAATTTTCTCAAACGGCTTTCGGCTTCGCCTCTTGCAATCGCAAAAATATCGATATTTTCTTTCCCGTAAATCATATTGACATTGTCGATATCAACAGTACCTTTCAATGCCATCAGAGAGGGGTGAAGAGCATGAATCGCATCGGAACGCTTCATAACAAAAAGATAATTTGTCCAGTCGGAAGAATCGACCTCAACAGCAGCAGACCCCATCTTGGTATCGGGACCGGATTTTGCACCTTTTTTCAGATAGGTCAGATAAGAGATATAGATCACGCCTTTTCCGCGGACATCAAGAGTAAATGCAACATATTCCGTATCACGCAGTCCACCATAATCAGTTCCGCAGAACAGCATATTGTTTCCGGAAATACGGGCAAAGCGGTTGCCGTTTTTCTCCCGGATAAATTCTACACTTCCGTTCTTTCCGATACAGTGCCAGTAAGGAGTCCAATTTTTTGCATCCGGACATTTGATCCCGTTGTTGCGGTACTGTTTGATTGCGGCATCATTGGGCGGATTTCCGCCTGAACGCTGAAAGTTTCCTTCTCTCACACGGGCAGACAGCGGAAGCGCAGCCAAAGCGGCCAGACCAGCCATTAAGAATTTGTTCATATTCAGAAATCCTTTCTATTAATTTTTATTCAACTTACTGCAATTTACAAGGAATTTTTTCCAGGCATCACCCAGCCAGAATGGTTTTGCCGGATTTCCAAGCGGAGTCATCGTACAGGCAATCACCACGCCTTTTCCGTACTTCATCTTCACGATCGCCGGATGCGGTCCGGCAACTGCAAGCACCTCTGCACCCGGTTTCAACTGCATCTTATGAAGCCACGGAACATCCGGAGATGCGGAGAAATCAACTCCGGCAAGAACAGGATCTTTTCCGGTAACTTTCAGTACAAATGATTTTCTCTTTCCGGGACTGCATAACTCAAAAGGTTTCAGATTTTTGAACGGGACATACTGTTCAAAGGGACTGCCCTCAAATTCCCCTGCTCCGTAGGTGTAAAAACCGCCGGTAACAACAAGTGTTCCGCCCTGTGCGATCCAATGACGGATCATCTCAAAACCTTCAAAACGCAGGCTCTTGTAGTTCACATTGCACATGAAGATCGTCCGGTATCTGAAAAGTTCATCAAAGGAAGCCGGGAATGAACTGACACCGCGGGGATTGGCATTGCACCAGGTGATTTCAGTTGCCGGATCGTTCCGGAATGTTTCGTAGATTTTCAGATGATCGGTATAAAGTCCGAAGAGAACCAGCATACGATTTTTGTCGTTGGGGAACTTTTTGATCTTATTGAAGTCCGGCAGATCCATTTTTTTGATTTTCGGTGGTGCTTTCATACGGTAAGCAGAACCGCGTCCACCGGCAAGAACAGCTGCCCCTGCCCCCATTGTACCATAGAAAAATCTGTTATTGAATTCAGCTTTTTCATCTACATAATGATATTCAAAACTTCTGCGGAGTCCGGTTTTATCTTCCAATTCAGCCTTGATAACCATTTCTTCTTTGACGGGAGATTCCAGCACAAAAGATTGGATTTCACTGTTGAGTTTGGAAAGATTGAATGTCTTTTCAGCAAGGATCCTTTTATCTTTATGAGCAACCGCCCTGACCCGCAGCTTCAACGGATCATTTCTATTTGCAGCTGATTTGCTTGTGAGATTTACTGTTACTTTCACACCTTTTGAAGTTTCATCAGCTTTGATCCCGGCAACGATCCCGTCTTTGGCATAAGCGATACGCTCCATTCCGGAAACAGGATAAACCTTATACACGGTCCGGAAACTTTTTCCGCCGGAAAGAATGATATTTTCCATCATCCACTCTCCGGTGATACCGCAGGAATATGTGCGGTCAAGATAATTCCAGTCAAACTCAAAAACCATATTGAAGTTCTGCAGATCGGAAACACTGAACCATCCGGCGACCGGATCGTTGATGAACGTCTTGCCGGTCATTTTGATTCCCGGTTTCAATGCCGGTCCGGCAAAGCCATCTATAGAGGGCATATCCCAGCGGTAACGGTCACTGTCCGGAGTAACGCGGAAACCGTGCTGAAAATGGAACGCTGCTGACCGGGATTCATTGGTGGGGTTCTTCAGTTCCATGTTCACTGTCACAACATCGGAGCTATCTTTCAGAATAATTGTTTTAATGATCAGCAGATCTTTCAACTCTTTATCCGTTGGGATCTTGAGTGATGATACTCTGTTTCTGGCACCTTGTCCGCCGCCGTAAGCAGGAACTTTCAACTGCATTCTGACTGCAGCCGCGCCATTCATTTTCAAAAATTCCGCCTGATAAGGCAGGTGCATCAATCCGCTGGGATATTGGAATTTTGACCAGTGATCAATGAAAAAGCCTTCATCTTTTCCAAATTTGACCAACTCCTGTTTGCGGTCTTTCAAGTAAAAGCTGACGGCTTTCCCCCCGAGAGACGGATCGATCCGGAGAATCAGTTTCTCATTTTCCAATGTATAAACTTTTTTCCCATGATAATTTTCCTGTCTGGTTATTCCTGCAGACAGACTGAAAATGATCATGCAAAAAAGAAATAACACGCATTTCTTCAACATTTTATGTTCCTTTTCGTTTTTCGATTATTTATTCTGGGTTTAAGCCCCTGTGTCTCATCACTATAACGATGACAATAACGCCCCTGTCGGAAAAGCGTAAATTGTTTCTCCGGTATTTTTCAACTGTTTTCAACTGATAATCAAATATCAGCGGACATTAAATGCAGCTCCGCCGCGATACCAGACACCGCTATTTGTAAGTCCTGTGGAATATTTTTCTCCGGGATTGCAGGAAAGTTTTGAAATAGCCTGAACATGTCCATCAAGGAAACAAACATTGGAACGGAGACTGTGTCTCAAATCAGTGCGGTCAGTCCAGCCGGAGTTTGACACGGTTTCAAGACAACTCAGAGAAAGTGTTTTTTTGTTTACGCCATAATAATCACTGGGCGTATTGGAAAAAAGAGTTTCGCCGAACATACCGAACCGGCTCGGTGGTCTGCTATCCTTGGTTGCGAGCCGTCTTGCCGATCCGAACACTCCGCTTCCTGCCACATAACCGGTGGCAAAAGGATTGATCCCGTAACCACAGCCGACAAAATAATTAC
>SUVT01000162.1 GCA_015061845.1 Lentisphaerota bacterium | reverse complement strand
CAAGGAAAGGTCCTTTTTCCCCTCCTCAAACTCCACCCCTTTTTTCCAAACCTTTTTGCGGCATTCCGATTTTTACGATGTAAAAATCAAAATGCCATCTTAAAGTTGAAATAGCAGAAGGATTTACCAACCTGTATAGGGAACAGCGCTTTCAATAAAGATCAATGTTTTTTTTCAGCACTTCCGCCATGGCACAATAACCGTAAAATGTGATATGCGTTCCATCCGGTTTGGCAAATTTTTCAGCCAGCTCACCGGCGTCGTCGATAACTGCGGAATGATAATCAATGAATCCGGCATATTTCCGTGCTGCCAGTTCTGCCATAGATTTATTCAGTGCAACGATTTTGTCCTGATATTGGAACCGATCCCACTGATCGCCGTGACGCAGCGGAAGAACGGAACACAAATAGACTTTTGAACCCCGAGCGGTGATCAGATCAGCAATTGCTTCATACTTTGCCATCATCCGTTCATTCTCTTCTGAAATCCCGTTGATTCCGGCAAGCATGACGACCTGTTCCGGCTGGTACGGATAAAGATCCTCTTCCAACCGGCAGTACAAACCGGTCAAACTGTCTCCCGGGATCCCGCGATTCAAAAAAGATATTCCCGGAAAAAATTCATTGATCTGAAAATTATAAGTGATAGAGTCACCATAAAAAAGAGTTTTCACCTTTTGCGGCGGCAACTGACGGAATTCCAGTTTTTCTGCAGCGCGCTCATAGGTCGGATACCACTCTTGAATGGCATTACACTCTTTTTCAATAAACAAATCGTTATAAATCATCGTTTTTCTCCTTTTTTCAGTTGCCTTTCAGCATTAATATAACATTCATCTCTGTTTTTACAAGCATTAAAAAAAAAGTATTCGGCTTTCTCCCGGCAGAAGCGGATTGTGAAGTAAAAGATTTTGACCAAAATACTTTTTTTTCAAGTTTTCAGACTTGACCGTTATGGAAAAAACTGTATTTTTTTTGAAAAAACCGTTTGACAAATAAAAAAACAAATGCTATACATACTTCAGAAATGGATCATTTGATCTGAAAAAAATCATATAAAAACCAAAAGATATGGAGGTAATGTATGAAATTTGAAGCGAAAAAAATCAGAAACTTCGTTGTGGCCGGTCACAGCGGGTGCGGCAAAACAACCCTCTGTGACCTCATGCTTTACAAAGCCAAAGCTGTTGACAGACCCGGTTCCGTCGATGCAAAGACAAGTGTCTCTGACTTCACGCCCGACGAACAGGAAAAACACTCCAGCATTTATACCGCGTACATGAATTGTGAATGGAATGGAACGCGGTTTTTCTTTTCTGATACCCCAGGTTACGGTCCTTTCATCGGCGATGTGATCCCCGCCTACCGTGCCAGCGGTGCTGCCCTTGTCGTCATGGATGGCGTCAACGGTATCGAAGTCGGTGCAGCCCGCGCTTTCAAACTCGGAAAGAGTTTTGATATCCCAAAATTAGCTTTCATCAACAGACTCGACAAAGAACAGGCAGATTTCTTCCGCGTTGTCGAACAGATGAAAGAAGCTTACGGCAAAAATACAGCAGTTCCCATGACCCTTCCCGTGGGAAAAGAAGATAAATTTGAACGGGTTGTCAGCGTGTTCGATGATCCCGCTAATATTCCCGATGACCTCAAAGATATCGCCGCAGAATGCAAAGAGATCCTGATGGACACCGTTGCAGAATCCAATGAAGAACTCATGGAACGCTATCTCTCCGGCGAAAAACTCTCTGAAGAAGAAATCCTCCGCGGGCTCCATGACGCCCTCAAGAGCGGCGCACTCATCCCCATTTTCGCAGGCAGTACCGCTAAAGATATCGGCGTGACCGAAGTCATGAACGGCATCACAGGTGTCAGCCAGAACCCGCTGGAACGCACCCGTGTCGCAAGCGACGGAAAAGTCGTTGTTCCCAGTGAAGATGGCCCCGCAGCAGCGTTCGTATTCAAAACAGTCCTCGATCCCCATGTCGGACAGTTTGCATTCTTCCGCGTTCTGACAGGCAAGATCCGTTCCAACAGCGATATTCTGAACCTCAACAACGGAACAAAAGAACACATCGGACAGCTGATCATCCTCAACGGAAAAACTCAGATCCCTGTCGACGAAGCATGCCCCGGCTGCATCTGCGGAGTTGCAAAACTCAAAGCCACCAAGACTGGCGATACCCTCGGAGAAAGCACCTCATGCAGCATTATGTCCCCCATGGACTTCCCCAATCCTGTCATCTCTTATGCCATTACCCCGGTCAAGAGCGGCGATGAAGAAAAAATCGTTAATGGATTGCAGAAACTCTGTGAATGCGACCCCACACTGCATATTGAAAACAACACCGAAACCCACGAAACCCTCTTCAGCGGAATGGGCGAACAGCACCTTCAAATCGCACTGCGCCGCTTGAAAGATATCGCCAAGGTCGAAGTCAATATTGCCGCTCCGAAAATCGCTTACCGCGAAACCATCAACGGCAAAGGCGAAGCTGCATACCGCCACAAAAAACAGTCCGGCGGACACGGTCAGTTTGCAGAAGTACATCTGCGGATCGAACCCAGCCAGGAAAAATTTGAATTTGTCAATGCAGTTGTCGGCGGCGCAATTCCGAAAAACTATATCCCTGCAGTGGAAAAAGGTGTTCAGGAAGCCATGGCAAGCGGACCTCTTGCCGGCTGTACCGTTGAAAACGTGAAAGTCACAGTTTTCGATGGCAAAGCCCACGATGTCGACTCTTCAGAAATGGCGTTCAAGATTGCTGCCCGCAAAGCCTTCCGTACGGCAATGGAACAGGCAAAGCCCATGCTTCTTGAACCTGTCATGAGCGTAAAAGTTCTTGTCCCGGCAGAATTTATGGGTGATATCTCCGGAAACTTGAACCAGAAACGTGGTCGCATTATCGGCATGGATACAGAAGACGGATTGCAGGTTTTGAATGTGGAAGTTCCGCAGGCAGAACTTGCCAAATATGCTACCGAACTTCGTTCCATGACCCAGGGTCGGGGTTCCTTTGACATGAGTTTCAACAGCTATGAAATGGTTCCGCCCAACGTAGCGAATGAGATCATTGCCAAGTTCAAAGCAACCCAAACAGATGACGAAGATTGATCTTCTGACTGTTGAAAAACATTGAAAGGGCTCTCCGGAGCCCTTTTTTCATGAGAAAAGATTTGAAATTGACTTGCATTTTTTCCGGAAGCAAGTATATTAAGGGACTTACAGACGGAGAGATGGTCGAGTGGTTTAAGGCAGCGGTCTTGAAAACCGCCGAGGCGCAAGCCTCCGCGAGTTCGAATCTCGCTCTCTCCGCCATTTTTTTTGCAAAAAAATGGCGAACGAAGACGTAAGTCTTCACTTCACTGTGCCGTCAGGCACAACTTCACTCAAAAGGCACAGCCTTTTCTTCCTTGCCACGGCGTAATGCAATGAAGCCGGGACATCTTCACCAAATTCCAGAAGC
>SUVT01000062.1 GCA_015061845.1 Lentisphaerota bacterium | reverse complement strand
TGAAAGCCGGGTTCAGTATTTTGGCTCTGGATTTGATCGCATCGGAAAACCGTCCTCCGATCTCCTATGAATTTACTGTTCTGATGCAGGAATTGCGCCTTGGCGTTCCTTTTGAAGATGCTCTTGAAAAAATGTCAAAACGGGTTGGTTCACAGGACTTTGAACTCGTTTCAGTTGCAATTTGTACAGCCCGGCAGACTGGTGGTGAGTTGACCGGTGTGCTGGAACGGCTGGCATCTGTGATCCGGGAACGTGTCCGTATTCAGCAGAAATTGATTGCAATGACTGCACAGGGGCGGCTTCAGGCGTATATGATCGGTGCAATGCCGTTTCTTCTGCTTTTTGCATTGAGTAAAGTTGCTCCGGATATGATGCGTCCGTTCTTCAATTCAATTGTCGGTATTCTGGTGATCTGTGCTGCAATTCTTCTCGTTGTTGCCGGATTCTTCACGATCCGTAAAATCACAACGATTGACGTATAAGGAGGGCGTATGGATATTGTAACACTGACAGCCGCTCTTTTTGCAGGAGTTGCAGGGACATGTTTTCTGCTTCTGTTGTTCCAGCTTATGCGGAACGTTGATGTTGATACGAATGCGATGAAAGAGAAGCCGAAGTACTTTCCTCTCTGGTTCCGCATACTGCTGATACTGGAGCCCAGTACGCGGCAGTTGACCCGGTCAAAAGGTTTTGAACGGGCAAGAGAAGATGCCGAGCGCAAAATCGGAGCTGCCGGAATGGATGAAGTCCTGACTGTTGAGCAGTATCTCGGACTTATGATCCTCAGTCCGATCATCGGAATCGTTCTGGCAATCGTCCTGCTTGCGACCGGAAGCGGTATTCTTGGAATTCTTCTTGGAGTATTGATTTCGTTCTGGCCCTCTCTCTGGTTGAAAAGTTCTGTTGCAAAACGTCACATGGAGATTTTGAAAGCGTTGCCGAACCTGCTGGACCTTCTGACACTTTCCGTTGAAGCAGGGAAAGACTTTCTTTCTGCCCTGCGGGATATTCTTGCAAAACGGAAACGGGATGCACTGACAGAGGAGTTTTCCCGTGCGCTTCAGGAGATCCAGCTCGGAAAGAAGCGTCAGGCTGCTCTCCGTGAAATGGCTGAGCGGGTCAATCAGCCGGAATTGTCCTCCGTTGTCGGTTCCATTGTTCAGGCTGATGAAATGGGGGTAAGTATCGGTCAGCTTCTGAAAATTCAGAGTGACCAGCTCCGCATGAAACGGTTTGCATTGGCGGAAAAACTCGCCAACGAAACGCCTGTCAAGATCCTTTTCCCGGTTGTTGTTTTTATCTTCCCTGCCGTTTTGATTCTGCTTCTTGCTCCGATTCTGATGCAGGCATTCAGTATTCTGGGAGGTTAATAACTCATGATATGGAACAATTCCCGTAACTGCATGTTATGTGAAAATGAATTTTGGGCAACGCGTCTGTTTTCCAGAATGCGGGGATTGATCGGGCATGATTTTTCCCGATTTGACGGCATGGTTTTTCCGGATTGTTCGGCGATCCATACCTGGTTTATGGGGATGGAGATCGATGTTTTATTTGTCGATCAGCACGGTGTTGTTCTGGGAGCTTATCCCCGGGTCCGCCGCTGGAAATCCTGTTTGATGGAACGGGGCGCGTGGGCGACTGTGGAACTGCCGGTTGGAACAATTAAGAAGACACAAACTGCAAAAGGTGATATACTCCGATTGGAAAATGTCGAAAAAGGTGCTATATTACCGGCAGCAGAAAGAAAATAAGGGATTCAATATTATGGAATTGATTTATTTAGATGGAGAACAGAAGGGGCAGCGTTTTCAGCTGACACCGCCGGGCATCAGCATCGGCAGGGAATCTGACAATGATCTTCAGCTCCTTGTAAATGGGGTTTCCCGTTACCATGCAATGATATCATTCGATGGCAAGGATTGGTATATCGAAGATCTCGGGAGCACAAACGGCGTTTTTCTCTGTGATCAGAAAATTTCCGCAAAGGAAAAATTGAGCCCGGGAGATACGATCGGGATCGGGAATCAGAGTTTCGGTTTCTCCGGCGAAGAAAGTAATAATATCCCATCTGCAACAGATGTGACTGCCATCATAGAAAATAATACTGCTCAAGAGTTTTCTGCTCAGGAACATCCGGAGGAGCAGGATTTGGCTTCTGAAATCAGAAGATCCAAGTTCTCTATTTTCAGCGGCTCCCAGAAAAACAGTAATAAAGGTCCTAAAAACACCAAAAGAGGAAAACTTTGGAACCTGATTTATACCCTGCTTATTGTTACTCTGCCTCTGGTCTGCATTTCCGGATATATGCTCTGGGTGAAAAATAAAGAAGCGAAGAACAAGCAGGAGACTGTAAAACCAAAGGAGCATCCTTTCTTTTTCTACTATGAAAAAATTGAAACAGCATCGGACAACGTTTTCCGTTTCGAGGCAAGAATTGAAAACGATGTGATCAAGTTTACCATTGATGACCTGAAATATGGAAGACATGCTGTTAAAGAGAAGAAAGTGGACAAGGCGAGTATTGAAAGACTGAAAGCTGATCTGAAAAAAATCAGTTCTGATTTCGCAAAACTGTCAAACAGTGATACGAATGCACCGGATGGTCCGGTTGAGGTTTACCGTCGTATTGACCTTGCTGTTGATGGCAAGTTTAACAGTGTGGTTGCCCGTTCTTCAACGACCTCTTTTGAAAAAGCGGAAGAAGCTTTCAAAGATTTTGCCAGCTTGGATAACGATTTGCGTGTCGGTCTTATGACTGCCCAGGAGATGTTGGAGGAAGCAAAGGAATTCTTTACTCTTGCAGAGAATCACTTCGCAAATTATCAGGCTTCCCCGAAAAATATCCGTTTGGCGATTGAAAAATATCAGGCGGCGTTCAATGACTATGACTTTTTTGAACCCAAGCCGAAAGAATGGGATATTTGTCGTAAACAGCTCGAAAAAGCTCAGGCAATTTATAAAAAGATGCACAAAGAATTGTACTCCAACATGCAGCAGCATAATAAGATGGGGAATCCGGAAGAAGCTTCAAGAGTGTGTTCCAAGCTGATGGAACTGCTTGATCCGAAGAGCGATGATTATCAGAAAATCCGCAATTTTAAGATTGAATTTGACAGGATGAGTAAGGCGCAAAAGACAAAGAAAAGAAAATAAGTCTTCTCTGTTGAGATGCGAAATCCCCGTGGTAGTGAAACAGAGTGAAGATAAAATTATAAGGAGAAATATATGAAAAGGTGGATTCTTCTTTTTGCTGCAATAGCCTGCCTTGCCGCAGGAACTGCTTGCGGTAAGAAAGCGACAGCAAAGAAAAAGACTGAGACAAGAATAACGATACAGACATCCCCTGACAAAGCAACGGTCCTGATTGACGGAAAGAAAGTGGGAAAGTCTCCTCTCGGGGGCGAATATTCTTCCGGCAGCTATGTTGTCAAAGCTGAAAAAGAAGGTTATTTCCCGGCATGGAAAGGTGTTGTTGTCAAAGAGGGCGAGACGACAAAAGTTGAGATGTCTCTCAAGCCCATCGTCACATCCGTTCTGCTGGAAACAAGCCCGAGTGTCAAAGCTGATGTGACATTTAACGGAAAAGTGATCGGACAGACCCCTGTTGTGATCCGTGATTTGGATTGTGGTTCTTATACCGCCAGACTGAGTGCTCCGGGATATTTCCCGAAAGAAATTTCATGGGATGTTAAAGATGAACGTCCGCAGAAAATAATCGCAGAAATGCGGAAGAATACCGGGAATATTACAATCACCCGCTGCGTGAATGGGGCAACTGTTAAAGTCAATGGAAAAAATTGCGGCGTACTTCCTTACACATTCACAGCGGAGCAGGGTGATTATAACATTGAGGTGACTGCTCCCGGTTACAGTACTTTCAGACAGAAAGTTTCTCTTATCAGCGGTCGTAGGGAAATTGTCAGACCACGTTTGGCAATTCTGCCCGGAGCCTTGTATATTACATCAAAACCGGCTGGCGCTCATATAAGAATTGATGGAAAGGCTTATGGACAGACTCCCAATAAGATCGAGGGCTTGACTCCAAACCGGACGGTCCGGATCGTTCTTACCAAACGGGATTATGACCCCGTGTCATTCCAGGCAACTGTTCAGCCCGGGAAAACCATCAATCTGGGACGGAATTTATCCAGCAGCCTTGGCGGAATCGAATTTGTTACCCGTCCTGCCGGTGTTACTGTCTACCTTAATAACAAACGTCTGACTGTTACAGAAAAAGATCCGAACTCTCCCGGATACTCCAAGGTGTTCAGAGTCAACAGTCTTCCTCCCGGGGAATACACCCTTCGTTTTACTCATAAACGGGCAAAACCGGAATTTGAAACCCGGAAAGTCACAGTTCAGAAAAATAAAAATGTCCGTGTTGAAAACGTCGTGGAAATGTGGGTTCCGAACGCCCGGATCACACTGAAGAGTACCGGCGCAGTTTACGAAGGACGTATCGTCCGGGAAAACAAAAACAGTATTACTCTGGAACACAATCGGAAATCCAGAATCAACTACACCCGTAAAGAGCTGGAAAAGATTGACAGACTTGCAGAGGAAGAATAAGGCATGAACGAATTGTTTGCAAGTCTTTTCGGGAGCAGGATCCTGTTCCCTGTTTTCCTGTTTCTGACAGCGGTCATGTCCCTTGCCTTTGCGGTTTATCTTCTCAAGGTAAAGCCGGAAAACGTGGATAAGATGGAGCGGCTTCCCCGCTGGAAAGTGCCCGGGATCATTCTTGGAACAATAGTTCTTGCATGGTGTATTCCTCATGCTATGCCGATCCTGCCTGAAACATTCCATAAATTGCTTTTTCCCTTTATGGTTGCGGTCGTGATCGCATCCTGGTGTGTTCTGGATCATCTGTTTGCCAGAGCTTTAGGCGGCTACATGATCCTGACAGCTCATCTTTTTCTCCGGGATTCCTACGGTTATGAAGAACTTTCCAATCCATGGTTTGCTACGATTTGTTTGATTTACGGAACCTTCGGGATCTTTCTTTGCGGGCTGCCCTATCGTTTGCGTGACATTGTCAGATTGGAGCTGAACCCGAAATTCCGTTGGATCTTCCCTGTGTTTTTCGGAATATTGTTCCTTGCATTCACGATCACCGGAATCTGTTACTTGAGGATTGAGGCATGATTGCTCCGAAAGATGAAACACTTGCTTTTATGAAGCAGTTTGTGCCGGAAGATCATTTTCCTGCATTTCTCAAAAAATGCGGGATCCTGATGGATTTTCTCTATGAGACAAACAAGACCCTGAACCTGACCCGTATTCCCGAAGAGTCTTTCTGGTCCCTGCATGTTGCAGATTCTCTGGCGTTTGCGGGAGAAGTTTCCCTGGATGGTAAAAAACTCTGTGATGTTGGATGCGGTGCCGGTTTCCCGTCATTGATCCTCGCCGCTGCATTTCCGGATCTTCTTGTTACAGCCATTGATTCCACCCGGAAAAAAGTGGATTTTGTTGCTGCGGCGGCAGAGAAGATGGATTTGCCGAATTTGACAGCAATCCATGCGAGAGCCAATGAACTTGCCCGGAAAGAAGATTTCAAGGCAGCTTACGATTTTGTGACAGCCCGTGCGGTGGCGGATGCGTCGGTCCTGATCCGGGAAACGGCAAATTTCCTGAATCATAAGCATGGCTTGCTTTGCATTTACCGTACAACGGAACAGTTGGAGCGGGAAATTCCTGATTTGAAACAGCGGAAGCTGAATTATCGGACAACTCCGCTGTTCCAGTTGCCGGAAGGCGCCGGGAGCCGTCTGTTCCTGATCCTTCCAAGTCAGAAGAGTATGACTCTCCGGCGGTGATCCGCAGTTATCTTCCGGATTGCAGATATCTGTCCCGGAAGCCCGGATGTTTCAGATAATTTTCCAGATAACGCTGGAACTGCATCATGAATCTTTTCCGGCGGCGTGTTGAAAGTTTTTTGACTTCCTTCATGTCGGGGGCCCTCCTTTCTTCAAGGCTCAACAGTTTGCACTGTTGCGGATAAGAGAGTTTTTTATCCAATTATTTTGACACCGGATGCGGAAAAATGTTCCATGGTTTCCGGCTGAAATACTTCTGTTGTTTTCTACACCGGAATGAGTTGAAAAATAAATTGATATCAAATTCCGGGAACCTGATTGTTAATGATTACGGAAAAATGTCATGAAATCCTGATTATATAAAAAAATAGTGATAAAATCACCAAAAAAACATTTTTTTTCAGTAAAACTTTATTTTTTTTCAAAGAAAGACCTTGCTATATTGATGAAATGGGTGTAAATTACCGGATAGGTACGTTAAATACACAAAAATTAACAAATAAGAAAGTTTAAAAAACAGGAAGGAAAGAAAATGAACGAACTCCTTACAATCGCCCAGCAACAGAAACCCCAATCCTTCACACAAGGATTAGTCGGAATGCTCCCATTCATCATCGTGATCGGAGCAATGTTCTTTCTGATGTGGCGCGGACAGGCCAAGGAAAAGAAACGCCGTGAAGAAATGATGAATTCCATTATGCAGGGAACCAAAATTATGACAATCGGCGGTCTCTACGGTATTGTCGATTCCGTCAACGGTAATATCTATAAGGTCAAAATCGCTGACAATGTGAAGATCGAGATCGACAAGAACGGTATTGCTTCTGTGGTCAAAGATGAGAAAGCAGCTGAGCCCGCTGCAAAAGACGAAAAAGCAGCTCTTCCTGCTGCTGAGGAGAAAAAATGAACAAGAAACCCGTACTTCTGCGAAGTCTCTTCGCTCTTCTTGTACTCGGGGTATTCATCTTTTCGATGTTCCCCCTTGGACAGAAGGATTTTACCAAAACTCTCTCCGGTATGATGGTTGATCCTGATAACAAAGAGTATCAGGAAATCGTGAAAAAAGCCCAGGAGATCAAGGCTTATGAAGAATCTCAGGGGCGCAGCATTTATGATTCTGCCGCTATCGAGGAAGCTGCACAGCTGATTGAAAAAGAAAAGGCTGCGAAAGATGGCAAGTATGACAAGAACGGCAGATCTCTGCTTGATTATGTCAAACCTGTTGTCAAGAAAAATCAGAAATTTGCCAATAATAAAGATGTTATTGCCCATGCAAGACGCCTTTCTGCAAGTTCCATCCGTCTGGGGATCGACCTCAACGGCGGTGCTGAGTTCATGCTCAAGTTGGAACCTGTTGCAACAGAGGACCGTTCTGTAAAGGATATTGAAGAAAACTTCACCCGCTACCGTGATATCGCTATCGAGAACCTCCGTGAACGTATCGAAGGTCTCGGAATTTATGAAAGTGAAATCACTCCTGCCGGTAACGAATATATCTCTCTGCGTATTCCCACCGTTTCCAAAGAAGAAAAGGTCAAACTGCAGAATCTGATCGAAATGTCTGCACGTTTGAGCTTCAATCTTGTTCATGAGAACAATGCTGAACTGGTCAAACAGTATATGGAAAACCGCGAAACTTTCCAGGTGCCCGATGGCTATATGGTCATGGAATCCGTGGAAGCAGGCGGCGACCGTGGAAGCCAGATCTGCATTGTCAAGCGTGACCAGGAAATGGATGGTAAGAACATTTCCAACGCCTTTGTCAATATGACTCAGTTCGGTCAGCGTGAAATCATTCTGAACTTCAACTCTCAGGGTGCAGTTGATTTTGCTAATGTGACCAAGCAGAATGTCGGCAGACAGCTTGCTATTATTCTTGACGGAAAACTTTACTCAGCTCCTGTGATCAATCAGGAAATCGCAGGCGGTAATGCTCAGATCACCGGTAACTTCTCCCGTGAAGATGCTGAAAATATCGCAAATGCACTCGTCAGCGGAAGTGTTCCGTTCAAGATGAAGATCGAATCCCAGTACGATATCGAACCGACAATCGGTTCCGAAACCGTCCGCGACGGTATGTGGAGCGGTATCGCAGGTATGATCCTCGTTATGATCTTCATGCTTCTTTACTACCGCAAGTCCGGTCTTGTTGCAAACATTTCTCTGCTTTGCAATACCGTTATGATGGTTGGTGCAATCGCAGCATTCAACGTTACTCTGACACTGCCCGGTATCGCCGGTATCATCCTTACCATCGGTATGGCTGTTGACGCCAACGTTCTGTTCTACGAACGTATCCGTGAAGAAATGGACAAAGGGAAGAGCGTTCTGAATGCGATCAACGTTGGTTTCTCCAAAGCATTCGTTGCAGTGTTTGACTCCAACATCACCACTCTGTTCGTTGCAGCGATCCTGCTGTGGCTCGGTACCGGTGCGATCAAGGGCTTTGCTATGACTCTTGCAATCGGTATTTTCACAACCCTGTTCACTGCAGTGTTCCTGACACACCTGCTCTTCGACTTGATGGCACGCTTGAATCCGAACTTGAAGCTTTCCATGTTCTCCTTTGTCAAAAAGCAGTTGTCTCTGGACTTCATCGGACCCCGTAAAATCGCTTTCGCAATTTCCGGAATTCTGATTGCAGCAATCATCATTGTCTGCTGTATCAGAGGAAAAGAAATTCTCGGTATCGACTTCACCGGTGGTACTCAGATCGTCTATGACTATCAGAAAGTGATTCCCGCTGAAGATATCGGCACCGCTCTCAAGAAAGCCGGTTACGATGCCAAGGTTCTTTACAAGACCTCCGGTTCTGTTGCGGATTCCAAGAAGAAATTGGAAGTTGTATGCCGTGCAGCCGGAAACAGCAGCAAGTCTATTGATACTGCGGAAATTACCAAAGCAATGAACGCAGCTTATCCTGATGCTGAATTCGTTGTGGAAGGCAGTTCTGAACTTGGAGCTTTGATCGGTTGGACCTTTGCAAAATCTGCAATGCTCTCACTCGGTCTTGCAATCCTCGGTATGATTTTCTATCTGACCCTGCGGTTCCAGTTCTCCTACTCTATCGCTGCAAACGTTGCTGTCATCCACGACGTTGTCATCGGCTGTGGTCTTTACGTCATGTTCGGCGGACAGATCACCATGAACGTGGTTGCTGCCGGTTTGACACTCATCGGTTACTCTGTGAACGATACCATCGTCAACTTTGACCGTATCCGTGAAAATCTGAGAACTGAAAAAGGTCTGAACTATACTCAGGTCATCAACCTGAGTTTGAACCAGACACTTGCCCGTACGATCCTGACCACTCTGACCACAATGCTTGTGGTCCTGATGCAGTTGATCTTCGGCGGTGCAACCATCCGTGACTTTGTCAGCGTAATGTTGATCGGTATGGTCGCCGGTGTGTACTCCACCCTCTACATCGCAACCCCGATCATCGACATCTGGCATAAGAAAGATAAAAACATTCACGATGCAGAAATCGAAACCAAAGCGGTTGTTACCGGCGAAGGAGCATAAAGAATGAAGACTGCATATATTTTCTCAGGACAAGGAGCCCAGACCGTTGGTATGGGCAAAGATCTTTACGAAAACTCTCCCGCTGCCAAGGCAGTGTTCGACAAAGCCGATGAGATCCTCGGCTGGAGCGTTTCCGATGTCTGCTTCAACGGCCCCGCCGAAAAGTTGACTGAAACCAAGTACTGCCAGGTGGCGATTTACACCACCAGCATGGCATGTCTCGCCTACTACCGTGAAAAGAATGGCGGAGATCCCGATGAAGTGATCGGCTGCGCCGGTCTGAGCCTCGGTGAATATTCTGCACTGGCAGCTGCCGGCTTCTTCTCTTTTGAAGAAGGTCTGAAACTGTTGGAAAAACGCGCATTGTTCATGGATGAAGCCTGCCGTGCCACCAATGGCGGAATGGCAAGTATCCTTGCCGGTGATCCCGCAGTGATCGCAGAAGTCTGCGCAGAATGTGACATTGACGTTGCCAACCTGAACTGCCCCGGTCAGATCGTGATCAGCGGCGAAAAAGATGGCGTTGCCAAAGCATGTGCCATGCTGAAAGAAAAAGGTGTGAAACGCGCTCTTCCGCTGAATGTTGCCGGAGCGTTTCACTCCCGTCTGATGGCTTCCGCCGGTGAAAAACTCCGCGGACCTCTGGCTGAAACCCAGGTCGCAGCACCTGCGATTCCTGTCGCACAGAACTTCACCGGAAAATTTGAAAATGATCCTGCTGTGATCAAGGAAAATCTTGCCGGACAGGTCGCTGGAAGCGTCCGCTGGGAAGAGTGTGTCCGTGCAATGATCGCTGCCGGCGCAGAACAGTTTGTTGAGTTCGGTCCCGGAAACGTTCTGACCGGACTTGTCAAGAGAACTGATGCTACAAAACAACTTGTTAATATCAACAAAATCTAAGGAGAGAGAAAATGGGAAACAATCTTGAAGGCAGAGTTGCCATTGTTACCGGAAGTGCACGCGGCATTGGAAAGGCTATCTGCGAAAAGCTGGCTTCTGAAGGCGCAAAAGTCGTCGTTGTCGATATCAGTCAGGAAGCAGTTGATGCAACCGTTGCAGAATTCACTGCAAAGGGAATCGATGCTTTCGCAGTTGCAGCTAACGTTGCAAAGATGGAAGATTGCGAAGCAGCTGTTAAGGCTGTTATGGAAAAATACGGCAGAATCGACTTCCTGGTCAACAATGCCGGTATCACCCGCGACACCCTCATGCTCCGCATGGGCGATGCTGAATGGGATTCCGTCATGGCTGTCAACCTTAAGGGTGTCTTCAACTTTACCAAGGCTTGTATCAGACCTATGATGAAGGCTAAATTCGGTAAGATCGTCAATATGGCATCTGTCGTTGGTCGTATGGGTAACGTTGGACAGGCTAACTACTCTGCTTCCAAAGCTGGTGTGATCGCTCTGACCAAGACCACCGCAAAAGAGTTCGCAACCCGCGGTATCACCTGTAACGCAGTTGCTCCCGGTTACATCATCACCGATATGACCGAAAAGCTCCCCGAAGAAGCACGCAACGCATTCCTCCAGTTCATCCCCATGAAACGCGGCGGAAAACCGGCTGATGTTGCAAACGTTGTCTACTTCTTCTGCTCCCCCGAGTCCGATTATGTGACCGGTCAGGTGCTGAACTGCTGCGGCGGATTCCTGATGTAATCTGCTTTATCAGTATTTTTTCAAAAGGCTGCTGCTGGACCTTAAAAGTTCGGCAGCGGCTTTTTTTTCCGGCTGATCCGACTTGAGAGGCGCACAAGCCGATGATCAACTGGGGACCTGAGAGCTTTGGGAGTCCCGGGCGTTCTGGGAATTCTGTATTTTTCTCGCCTGGGTGCGCGGAGAAATTCACTGGCAAAGACCTTTTTCAAAGCCCGCTATCTCCCAGTAATCCCAGTATTCGCAGTTTTCTCAGAACCCGGGCAGCCTTATAAACTCTTTTTTCAAGATTTTCCTTAAAAAAATCAAAAAAGAAATCCGGAATAATTTGCATTTATTCGGAAGAGGCTGTATATTAAGTCAATTTAATTATTAACCATGTGTCTGCGGCTTCTGAACGGTATTGAGCCGGAGCCGGAAAGGAACCCCTGAAAATGGCAGCAACAGAACAGTTACCAACAAGATTTTACAAGGCGTTGTTCACCCTCGTGGATGATATGCGCGACCGTGCAGGTGAACGGGAAGAGTTTTCCAATTCCTGGAAGATCACAGTCCAGCAGTTGAGATTGCTGAGAACCGTTGAACGTCTGACACGGACAAAAAGTCCTGATGGAGTGATGTTGAAGACCTTGGCGGAAGCCCTGAACGTTACCCCGGCGGCAGTTTCCGGTATGGTTGAGACTATGGTAAAGCGTGATTATCTGCAGCGGACTCAGGCGGAAGATGACCGCCGTTCTGTCCGGATCAAACTTTCCGACTACTGCTGCAATAAAATTCAGGTTCTTGACAGCTTCTTTCAGGGATTGTCTGAAAAGATTGCTTCACACATTCCGGAAAAAGAATTTCTTCAGATTGTGGAAAGTCTTGAAAAACTTTCCGGCGATTTTGATTCGATGGTGCCCTCAAAAATCAGCAAACATTAACATACAGGAAACAGAACAATGACATTCATGGAAAAACTTGAGGCGGCATGGAAAAAATCCGGCTCTCTCGTTTGTGTGGGACTTGATCCCGATCTTGCAAAGATGCCCGATTGCGTAAAAGGGGCAAAATATCCGATTTTTGAATTCAATAAGGCGATCATTGATGCGACAGCCGATGCGGTCTGCTGCTACAAGCCCCAGGCTGCTTATTATGCCGGACAGGATGCCGATGATCAGCTTGC
This sequence comes from Lentisphaerota bacterium, assembly GCA_015061845.1. Taxonomy (GTDB): domain Bacteria; phylum Verrucomicrobiota; class Lentisphaeria; order Victivallales; family UBA1829; genus SIG79. The sequence goes on along the minus strand of SUVT01000062.1, from coordinate 8,398 downwards.
TATGACCATTGCTTATATCAAGGAAAACTATCCGGAAATCCCTGTGATCCTCGATGCCAAACGCGCAGATATCGGTGCCACTACCGCAATGTATGCAAAAGAAGCGTTTGAACGTTTTCAGGGCGATGCCGTGACTGTCAACCCGTATATGGGCATGGATGCGCTGAAACCCTTCCTTGATCATGCAGACAAAGGCGTTATCATTCTCTGCCGCACCTCCAATCCCGGCGCAAAAGAAATACAGGATATCAAACTGGAAAACGGCGAAGAGATGTTCATGCACGTTGCACGTCTTGCCTCCACCACTTGGAATTATAATAAAAATATTGCGTTGGTTGCCGGAGCGACTTTCCCGGAACAGCTTGGAGCGATCCGTAAAGTGACGGGTGACATGCCTCTTCTGGTTCCCGGAATCGGAGCGCAGGGCGGAGATATCGCAGCTGTGATGAAGAATGGTCTTGACTCCAACGGCAATGGTTTGATGATCAACTCTTCCCGTGGAATTATTTATGTTTCCAAGGGAGAAGATTTTGCAGAAGCTGCCGGAAAAGCGGCGAAAGAGCTTCGTGATACCATCAATGCCTACAGGAAAGCATAATTTTTTTTCAAAAAGCATTTGTTTTCCGCAAAATGACATGTATATTGTCATAGGATGAAAAAACTCAGAAAAATTCAACACAAATAGATTAAGGAGTAAAACAATGAAACTCAGATTCAAAGCACTTATCGTTGCGATCGGTCTTGCATCCGTTGCACTGACCACCGGCTGTGCAACCTCCATGCCCCTCGGACTCATCAACACCATGATCACAACTCCTGTGACCGTTGGTAACGGTGAAATCAAGTGGGAACGTACCGGCGAAGCATCCTGCTACAGCCTTCTCGGTCTTTTCGCATGGGGTGACTCCTCCATCAACGCTGCCTGCAAAGAATCCAACATCCACAGAGTTGGCTGGGTCAGCACCCGCGTCCACAACGTCCTCGGTATCTATGGTGTCTATACCACCATCGTTTACGGACAGGCTGAATAAGTTTTGCTGCTGACCGGATCATAAAAAGATCCCGGTTTTCATGGGCCGGAACAGTGAAAAATCCGTTCCGGCTCCTTGTTTTTCTGTTTCAAGAGTATGCTTTTGAAAAAAAATCATGGAATTTTGAACGTGATTGCGGAAAAAAAACGAAAAGATACTTGAAAAAACAGAAAAATGTGGTACATTTCATAAATGTTCTAAAATCACACAAACAAAAAAGATAGAGAGAACGATCATGGGAAACCTGAGAAAAAAGCGCCGCCGGAAAATTGCCCAGCACAAGCGCAAAAAAATCCTGAAAGCCTTGCGTCACAAGAATAAGTAATTGTGGCCGATTGGCACTGAGAAGAGACGTGACGCATATTTTCAGCGGAGCGTCTCTTTTTTTTCATTTTTGCGGTCTATCAGGGTATAGAGAGGTGATAACAATGAAGAAGATGATTTTTATAATTTGCGGATTCCTTTGCTTCTGCTGTATGGCGGAGATCGGTTTCCCGCCCGGAGCCTATCAGATTTCTGACAAAGGACAGGCTAATGCTGAGATCATGCGTGATACGGCAATGTTCTACCATTATCACTTCAAAGGAAAGAAAAAAGAAGCTGCAGCCCTTTTAGAGAAGGTTCTCGAACAGAAAAATAATGCTCCTTTTCTGCTTTACACCTGCAGCTCAATGTATAATGATGGAAGTTTCCCGGAAGAAAAGTTTATCGCTCTTGCACGGAAACATCCTGAAAATCCGCAATTGTGTTATATCTTTGCAGAATCCCTCAATGCAAAAGGGAAAAAAGAGGTCGCCCTTGAGATTTTAGAGAAAGCTCTGGCATACCGGTTGGATCCTCCCTCTGAACAGGAAGAACCGCGCGGCAAAAAAGAGAAGTGGATGTCTGAAGACTTTCAGGGCCTTGTCCGGGTCTACCTTGTTTTCCTTGAGCGGGATGGTAAGTATCAGAAAGGCGGGGACTTCCTGCAAAAGCTTTTCAAGGTATATTCTCATGAAAAGCTGAACGACGTGACTTTGCTCGGTCTTTATGCGTTTGTCAATAATGGAATGGGGAGTGTCCACAAAGAATTTTTCCGTCAGGAAGCCGGAAAATGTATTTCCATGCTGAAAAAATCAATGGAAGGTCCGAATGAATTTTTGACAAGAATCCCTTTGAGGACTGCTTATATGTTTTTGAATGCCGGAGAAAAGGAGCTTGTGGATGCTTTGCTGACAGAACCGTTGGTAACTAATCCTGTTTCCGCCGCTTCTTATGAGAGTCTTGCTATGTTGTTCTATATCAAAGGTCAGGGGCAGAACCAGCTCAGGGCATTGTCTCAAGAGCTTTTTTACGGCTTACTCGGCAAAAAGTTCCCAATGGATTCTTTGAAACATCTCTTTTCTGCTGCTCTGGATTGGAAGGACAAAAAAACTGTATTCAAGAACCTCGGACGTGTGCAGCGCATGGGGCTGATGGATGATGAATTGAACTATAAATTCGTTCTTTTTCTGATAGAAGAAAATGATCTCCAACGTGCAAAATCTTATTGTTCACAGATCAAAAATCCCGTGATCCGGGATACTCTTACCGGAGGGATTCTGGAGAGAGAGAAAAAATACCGGGAAGCAATGCAGATTTATATGAGGCTTGAACGGAATGACCCGAAAAATGTATTTTTGAAGATGAGCATTGCAGAAGTTGCAAAAAAGTGCGGTGACAGGGAGATAGAAGATCAGTTCCGCAAAGAAATGATTCTTAAGATCAATCAATTTCCTGAGTTTCAGAATTATATCGGCTATACCTGGGCGGAGCAGGGGATCAACCTTGATCTGGCAGAGAAATATCTTTCCATGGCATTGCAAAAGGAACCCCGGAACTATGCGTATCTTGACAGTATGGCGTGGATTCTTTACAAGAAAAAGAATTACAGCAAAGCAAAAGAGTTTATTTTATTTGCGCTCCGCCACTGTAAAACTGTCAACGTCCGTGGTGTTCTGCTGGACCACGCCGGAGATATTTTTGCTGCATTGGGAGACCGGAAACAGGCACTGATCTGCTGGCAGCAAGCTGTTCAGACCGGAGACCCGGAACTTGATATCAAACAGGTCTTGAAGAAACTGCCGCGTCCGTATGAACACGAAGTCAGGAAAGTTCAAAATCAAGGATCAAAGGCAGATGATCAGAAAACCGCACCTTCGGAATCTCAAAAGAGTGAACATTGATGGAGCGGGAACAAAGGATAAAATCCAATTTCTTTTTCGGGGCTTGCGATGGAAATGTCGGAAGCCCTTTTTCGTTTGGATCGAAGAGATCAAGATCCCGGATAAAGGTGTCCAGTTCCAAGTCACCGGCGAAGGTGTTGAAATCCCCGGCAATGATCATAGGTTCCGGGTTGATGGCAACGATTTTTTTGATGTAATCCAGCTGCTGTCTTCTGGTATCTCTTTGCAGAGCCAGATGGAGCAGAAAGAAACGGATCCCGCCGATATGGAGTTCCATAATAAGACGTTTGAACCCGAAGGGCATGTAGTAATGCCGGACTTGCTGCGGTGGTTTTTTGGAGAAGAAGGCGTTTGCCTGTCTCCGGAGGATCGGTATTTTTCGTCCGATAGAGGTTGTACCGTATTTCACGGCGCAGTTTGAATAACCGGAGAGCTGTTCCGCAATCAGGGCGGTTTGATCCACATACCCTGTGCGGAACGAGCCGGTGTCGATTTCTACGAGACCTACAACATCCGCGTTGCTTTGATTGATGAATCCGGCGATGGAATCAATCACAGTGCCCGGAGTTCTGAGATAGCGGTGTGCGGAAAGAATCCCTTTGACCCCGCCTGCAGAACCAGTTCCATATGCGATGTTGTAGACCAGCAGCCTCATTACTTGACGATATCGAGGAGTTCGACTTCAAAGATGAGCATCTGATCGGGACCGATCATTTCGCCTGCGCCTCTGGGACCGTAAGCGAGAGCGGAGGGAACGTAAAGGATGTATCTGCTGCCGACAGCCATGAGCTGGAGAGCTTCGGTCCATCCTGCGATGACCTGATTCAGCGGGAAGGTTGCGGGTTCGCCGCGCTGTTCGGAGCTGTCAAAGATGGTTCCATCGGGCAGGGTTCCGGTGTAGTGGACCTTGACGACACTGGTTTTGGAGGGCTTTGCGCCGGTTCCTTCAGTGATGACCTTGTACTGCAGACCGGAAGCGGTTTCTTTCACGCCTTCGTTCTTGCGGTTGACGGTCATGAATTCCACTTCCTGTTTTTTGTTGTTGTCGGAGATCTGCTGCTGAGCCTTTTCAGCGGCTGCGCGCATTTCTTTCTGGAATTCTTTCATGACTTCCATGAAATCCTGCTGAGAGAGCTGGGGCTTTTCGCCTTTGAAGATGTCCATAAGGCCTGCGACGGCTGCTTCGGGGTTGATTTCCACGGGGAGGTTACGGAAAGAGGATCCGATATCCATACCCAGTGCGTAGCTTGTCTTGTCGACTTTGTTTTTCAGTTCGATAGCCATAATTGTTTTCCTGTTGTAAAAGGGTTGAATTTATAATGGAATATACAGCACTTCGGGAGAATATTCAAGTGTGAACCTGGAATTTTTCTGTTCTATCTTGTGAACTATTGTACAACCATATATTTTTTCTGTATGAGATTGAAAAAAAAGCAAATAGAAACAGATAAAATACTTGAAAAAAAAGAAAATAATGATATATTCATTAGTGAAATAAATTTTCGTGAAATTTTTTTCAGTTCTGTCCGTATCAGTTATAGAGATGAGAATTTGGCGGCTGAGAAAAATGAGAATAATTTTAATTAAGGAGTAAATGATATGGCTATTATCAATGTCGTTGAATGGAATCCGGCTCCAAATGTGTTTGCCTGGAGATTCCCGAATTCCGAGCTGAATACAAAGGCTCAGCTGATTGTTTCAGAAGGGCAGGAGGCATTTCTGTTTAATTCCGGACAAGCAATTGGACCTTTTGCACCTGGACGTCATGTATTGGATACATCCAACTATCCTGTTTTGAAATCACTGGTGAAAGTTGTTACCGGTGGAGTTTCCCCATTCAGAGCAGAAGTCTGGTTTATTTCCAAGGCGTTCAAACTTAATATCAAATGGGGAACGAGCGGTGCTATTTCAGTGGAAGATCCGAAGTATCATATCATGCTTCCCATCCGTGGTTTCGGTCAGTATGGTCTGGTTGTTGAAGATTCCAGAAAGTTTTTGTTGAAAATGATCGGCATGGTGCCTGCCTTCACGGATGGTGTTCTTACCGATTATTTCCGTGGCGTGGTTGTGACATATGCCAAGGATGTTATTGCAAAAAGTCTGATCGACAAAGGTATTTCTGTACTGCAGATATCTTCCCGGCTGGCTGAATTGTCAGAAGCTGTTGAAGCTCAGATCTCAGAAAAACTTTCTGACTATGGAGTCAGGATCGTCAACTTTACGATCAATTCCATTTCTACAGATGAACAGGATCCTGCTGTTGTGCAGCTCCGTAACGCACTCTCCAAGAAGGCTGAAATGGATATCATCGGATACAACTATCAGCAGGAACGTTCCTTTGATACTCTGCAGACTGCTGCCGGCAATTCCGGAAGCGGCAATGTTATGAGTGCCGGCATGGGCATGGGAATGGGCATGGGAATGAGTGTTCCCATGGGCAATATGATGGGCAACATGATGGGCAATGTAAATGTTCAGAGTGCACCTGAAAAGAAATGTCCGAAATGTAACAGCAGCATTCCCGAAACTGCAGAGTTCTGTTCCCATTGCGGGGCATCTCTGAAACAGGCGGCTGGAATTGTTTGTGATAAGTGTGGGAAAACTTCTCCTCCGGGAACTAAATTCTGCGCTTATTGCGGTGATCCGTTCATGCTGTGTCCTGAATGTGGTGCTGACAATCCCAGCGGCGCTGCGATCTGTGTGAAATGCGGTAAGCCGATGCCGAAGGAATGTCCCCAGTGCCATACTCTGGTTCCCGGCGGTATGAAATTCTGTGCAAATTGCGGCTGCAAGATGGTCAAAACTTGTGCAGGCTGTGGCAATGAGGTTGCTCCCGGTATGAAATTCTGCGCAAATTGCGGAACAAAATGTGAATAAGGAGATTGTATTATGTTTGCATATAAAAGGACTTTGATTGCAGTAATTACCCTGCTGGTTGGTGCATTTTCTTTTTTTCTCGCACGGCAGTTTACTGATAATTATGAATTTATATTCTGGTTTAATGTAAGTACCCTGTGGCTTGCTGAGATTTTTGTCGCCTTGTCAATCATGACTTTGATGAAGACCGATCAGAAGGGAATGCCGTTTCAATTCATCCCCCTGATGGTTGCTATCGCTTATTTCATCTTTACCTTGATTGTACCTCTGATTTGTCTGGCAGATATTTCAAATACAGCGTTGGTTCTCATCCACTGTGCCGGTCTTATCCTTGCAGTTATTGCATATACGTTTTCCGGTATGGCACATCAGAGCTCTGTTCAGCTTGAAGATAACCAGAAAAAATCTTTTTCAGCGAGAACTTCTTTCCGGAATGATCTGGATTACTTCAAAATGAGAAATGATGCGTTGCTGACTGAAAATGCAGAGCTGAACCGGAAGTATATGAAACTCCGTGATGCGTTCCAGTATGCTTCTGACAGTATTCCCGGAAGTGAAGATGCAGATTCCAGAATTACCGATGAGCTGAAAGTTCTGATCGGACGTGAAACTCCGGAAAGTATGGAGAAATGTATTGACAACTTGCTTTCTCTCGCTCAGTGGAGAGAAAGTGTAATTAAGAATTCACGCTGAATAAAATAACAATTCAGGAAAATAGAGGAGAAAAATCATGAATTGTCCGTACTGTAGTAATCCTGTTCCGCCGGGAGTAAACAATTGTCCGTCTTGTGGTGCTGCCGTAAGTCAACCGCAGCAGGCGGCACCTGCTCAGCCGTTTCCGCAGAACATGCAGAGACCGATTCCTTCCGTCCAGAAGTCTGTCGGAACTGCTCAGATCCTTGCCTGTCTGATCCCCGGTTTGGGGCAGATATATAATGGTCAGGTCGTTAAAGGCATTGTCATTATTCTTGCCAACATCATTCTTGCAAGTGCAACATTTGGTATTTCCGGTATTGTTATACTCATCCTTGCTGTCATTGATGCAGGTAATATTGCCAAGAAACTCAACGAAGGCCGCACTGTTGGCGAGTGGGAGTTTTTCTAATTGTTCTTCTTTCTGCCGGACTGTCTGATTCCCCGTTGTTATCAGGGAGTAAAACGCAGATATTGGAATGAATGTATTTCGCTGACTCTGATTTTTATTTTCGGAGTCAGCTGTTCTTTATTTATGGAAAATCCCGGGGACGGTCTGATTTCCGGCGAATTTTGGAATAAGTTCCGGATATTGGTACATGGTCCCCTCATGTGTCCGTTTTGCGGTGCATCCAGAAGTTTTGTTTTTATGTGCCGCGGCGATTTTCTACAGGCTTTGCATTACAGTATTTTTGGAACTTATTTCTTCGTTGCATGTATTTTTCACGGTATAGCAAAGTTTATCCTTCTTAAGTATGAACCGCCTCAGAAATTTGTCCGTTTTATTGATTTTTTGGACCGGAAATTTCCAGTGACCGTCCTTCTTTTTGTGATCTGGGGAATTCAGCTGGCATTACATTACAGTGGTATTTTTCTGTGGTATACCACCCGCTGATATTTTCAGTTTTCTGTCGTCAATGTTGCTGTCGAGATCCGTTCAATGGATCTTCCAAGGAAGCGTTCTGCAAGGATATGAAATCCTGCGGGGTAATCTGTTGCATAATAGGATTGTGTTCCGGTTTGCTCCCGGGCGGCGTATAAATTCTTTTCTTCCAGCAGTTTGCTGACTGTATCTGCACAAGCGTTTCCGCTGTCAATGACAGCTGTCTTCCCGGAAAAGTAACGTTCGATCGGATCTTTGAATAACGGATAGTGGGTACAGCCCAGCAGGACAGCATCCGGCGGATTTTCTCTGTAAGGAGAGAAATAAAGATCCAGAACCTTTTCTACAAGCTCTCCGGAGGTGATCCCTTCTTCTGCCAATGGAACCAGTAGAGGACAGGCAACAGATTGCACCTGGATTCCGGGATCTTCTTTCCGGATCGCATCGGCGTATGCTCCGCTGGAAACGGTTGTCCGGGTGCCGGTCACCAGAATGGATCTTGCTCTGCTTGCAACAGCTGCTTTTACTCCGGAATCGATCACGCCGAGACATGGAGTTTCTCCGCATACTTCCCGCAGAGCAGGCATTGCCACGGAAGAGACCGTATTACATGCGGCTATGACCAGTTTGACGTCTTTGGATAACAGGAACGCTGCATCCTGACGGGCAAATTCCATCAGTGACTTTACGGATTTTGCCCGTCAGGATGC
>SUVT01000061.1 GCA_015061845.1 Lentisphaerota bacterium | reverse complement strand
CGTGTGAAAATATTTCCATCCTGCCACGTCTGCAAAAGTTTTCACACGGGAGTGCATGAGCTTTGCAACGGCTTCCAGTTTCGGATTCTGTGCATATTCTGCCGGGAGATAATCAAGGACATATTTCATGTACTCTTCATGAGGCAGTTCTGCGATGTACTGACCGTTCAGGTTGGTCAGCTTCTTCATATCCATCTGAGCGGGGGAGCGGAGCGCACGTTCCAGAGAGAACGCTTCGATCAGCTCTTCACGGTTCAGTTTTTCACGGTCATCGCCGGGGGACCAGCCGAGGAGTGCAAGGTAGTTGAACAGAGCCTGAGCAAGGAATCCTTTTGCACGGAAATCTCCGACAAATGCGTCGCCGTCACGCTTGCTGTAAGGCTTGCCCTGCTGGTTCACGATCATGGGCAGGTGAGCATAGGACGGTTCCGGATATCCCAGAGCCTTGAACAGGAACAGGTGCTTGTAGGTGTTTTCCACATGGTCGTCACCGCGGACGATGTGGGTCACGCGCTGTTCGATATCATCATAAACATTTGCCAGGTGGAAGACGGGGCTGCCGTCGGTTCTGACAATGATGAAGTCTTTCATGCTGTCGATGGGTTTTGCCAGTTCGCCTTTTACGAGATCTTTGTAAAAGACTTCTCTGCGCTGGAATTTCAGTTTTGCGGCATGTTCGACTTCCACTTTTTTTCCGGGATCGTCAGAGAGAGCATCATACCCGGCATCGTCGAGCTTGTAAAGCACATTTCCGTCGGCATCAAGGATCTCAAGATCTTTGAATCCGGCAAGAGTCTGGTTGTTGTCGACAACTTTTCCTTTGGAGGTGACAGTAAAGAATGTGATACCTGTCTGGTTGAAAGAGACTTTTGAATCCGGAGCGAGAGCCAGTTCAGCGGCACCGCACTGACGGATAAACTCGAAGTTATCGCAACGATAAGGGAACTTGAAGACCACAGGGGATTTTTCTGCGGCGGGGTCCAGCTTGTAGGCTTTTTTGCTGTCCAGAAGTTTCTGAGCGGATGCTTTGTGTTTTTCGCCCTGAGCGGTCTGGTACATGGGTTCTTCATCGTAATCCATACCGAGCCACTGCATGCACTCCATAAGTTTGTTGATGGCATCCTGAGTGGAACGTTCCAAGTCGGTATCTTCGATACGGAGAAGGAAGGTCCCTTTATTGTGTCTGGCTTCGAGCCAGTTGAAGATAGCGGTACGGATATTTCCGATATGCACCTGTCCTGTCGGAGAGGGTGCGAATCTTGCTCTGAAATCCATAATTTTCTTTTGCTCCTGAAAACATTTTTACCGGGCACAAAGGTCCGGCAGTTTATAAAGATAGGTTTTCCCGCTTTTTACGGCAGGAAAACCCGGTATTTTTTTTCAAAACAGAATTTATTTATGACTTAGCGGATGTTTGCGGCTGCAGCGAGCTGAGCTCTTGCATTTGCCATGCGGATCACTGCTGAGACATAGTTGGATTCTGCGTTAACGAGGTCACGCTGAGCTTCGTTCATACGGGTGATTTCCGTACTTCCGGCATCATATTCAGCCTTGACCAGGTCACGGGTTTTCTTTGTCAGCTCAAATGTCTTCTGAAAAAGTTTCATCTGTTTGACAGCTGTTGCATAGTTGTCATAAGCGGTACGGACATCAACGATCACCTGGATCCAAGCCTGGGCGACGCTGTAGTCAGCCTGGACCATACGAGCCTGAGCAGCGCGAGCGGCGAAGAAGTCATTACCGCCGTTGAAGAGATTCCAGTTCACGTTCAAGCTGTAGGAGAATGTTGCGCCATGAACGTGGTTGAATACGGGATTTCCGCGGACTTCAGATCTGCAGTTGTGAGAGTGGGTATCAGTATAGCCGATCGCATAGTTTGCGGAGAAGGTGGGGCCGAACGCTGCAAGGCTTGACCAGTAGCTGTACTTGCTGACTTCCATCTGTTCACGGAGAGACTTGAGGTCGGGACGGTTGGCAAGAGCCAGGTCAAGATAAACGGAGACATCGGGGAGGATATCAACATCTTCAGCAGGTTTGGTGGGGAATTTGACGGAAGCCGGAATGGTTCCTTCGGTCAATCCGAGAAGCTGTGCAAGCACATACTTGTTGGTTGTGTAGTTGTACTGAGCAGTGATCAGGTTGCTTTCTGCCTGATTGTACTGAATTTCAAAGTTGAGAACTTCACTGAGAGAAACTGCGCCTGCATCAAATTTCAATTTTGTATCGCGGAGCATGTCAGCGTTGAATTTCTTGTCTTCCTGAGCGATTCTCATCTGAGCATCAGCAAGCATCACGCCATTGTAAGCGTTAGCAACAGCTTCCACGAGGAGACGGCGGGCATCATCTTCAGCTGCTTCTGTTGACTGCCAGTTATGCTTCTGGGCGAGAATATCCATTTCGCGGCGGAAGCTGTCAAAGATCAGCAAAGTACCGGAAACCTGGGGGGTGAATGCAAAATTATTGGTGTTGTACCAACCCTGACGGTCATGCATTTTTCCAAGATCCTGACCTGCTTTGAAACTTGCGTTCACGGTCGGGAAATATCCGGCAAACTTCTGATAGTATCCTGCACGGGCTGCAGTGATTGCATAATATTTACTCCGGAAAGAGGGGTTGTTTTTCAGTGCGATATTCTGAGCCTCTTCCAGTGTGAGAACCGTGATATCTTTCGGAAGAAGATGCTTTTCTTCTGCTTTCAATGTGGTGTAAACGCTGCTCTTGACTGCTGCGGGCGGCTGGTCCTCGTAGGTGGCGCAACCGGCAAGAAGAAGAGTTCCGACAGCAAAAAGGTGTCTTGTAACTTTCATTTTCATGACGTTCCTGCTTTCTTTATTTTGTGAGATTGTTTTTTTCTTTAATAACATATGGTAAAATACACCGTTTTTTGCAATTGTGCAAATTATTTTTTTAAAAATTCTTAATTTTTTTTAGATTTTGAATATCTTTATACTAAAAATAACCGAATATTTTAGTGTGTAACGTATTATTTCCGGTGTCGTCAGGAGAAAAATCTGATAAAGTCGCAATATGTGAAAAAAAAAGATTGATTTTTTTAAAAAACGGTGATAAATTATTTGTCAGAGATTTTTTTTACAGAATGATGGTCATTATGATCAACGAAACATATCAACAGGATGGATACGTAGATGAATTTACAAGTAGTAACTTCAAAGTTGAAGAAATATCCGACAGCCGCAGCGGCTCTGGTGTTCTCATCTGTTTTTTCTTTTCTTCTTGCCAAAGAAAGTCTGCTTCACCGCATAGATTTTTATCTGGTATGGACATTGAGTGCGCTGTTTGCCATCCATATATGGTATAATTTCAAAGAGGACCGATCCTACCGGGTGTCCGGAATCATTCCTGCGTGGCTTGAGCTGCTTACAGGAACAATACTTCTTTTCTTCTGTCCGATCCGTGAATTCAGTCTGATTTTTATCATGCTGGCAGTTTGTTCTTATGCTGCCGGGATCATCTTTTCTGTAAAGGTCACCGGTCCGCTGGTTCTGTTCCTCGGTGTAGCTCCGAATCTTTACCAGATCAACCGGATCATCTCCGAAGCAATGGCGACTGTATTCCGCAATGTTTATTATCTTACCACTGGAAAAGTTCAGGATGATATTGTTGTTATTTCAGAAGTTTCCATGAATCTTGGGATCCCTGCCGGAAGTCCGCTTCTGTTATGGGCAATGCTTCTGGCTGTTTTCCCGTTTGCAATTTATTTCTGTAAAAGTGCTTATGAACGGTTCTCCATGTACTGTATTACGGTGTTCGTGTTTATTTTCTGCGACGTATTCCGGTATATTCTGCTGTTTCATCTTCCCGGAAATTATCCTTCTGTCACTGCCTTCTGGATCGCACTGGCTGGCGGGGTCGCTTTCATTGCAGCGTTTTTGTATTGCGTGAACCGTTTTACTGAGAAAGACTCCAAGTCTGAAAGCAAGGTCATCGAAGTAACCGAAGAAACCGGAGAAAAACCGGAAGCTGCAACAGAAGATTCTGAAAAAAAAGAAGAAAAGGGAGAAGAAAAATGAAACTTGTATGGAAATGCGTAATCCTCGCACTTGCATTTGTTCCCTTTTTATGGAAATTTCCTGTTCTGATCAGAACATGGGGGGCGTATCCGGAAAATTCCAGAGATGTCTACTTTATGGCGGCAGCTTTTATTGTCTGCGCGATCCTGGTCTGGCGGAGATACAAAGAAGGCTTGTCCACGGATCTTAAAGGCGGTTTGACTCTTGCGATTCCTGCGCTGGCAGTTATGATTTATGGTATCATGTACCGTAATATGATGTTCTTCTATCCCGGTGCGACCCTGTTTGCATGGAGCGTTCTCTGGATCGTCTTCGGTTGGAAGATGTTTTATCGTCTGTTCCCGATCCCGCTGATGGTTTTGCTCAGTTTGCCGACAACAGAGTTCGTGCATTACTTCCCCGGTATCAATATTTACTGGAAAGCTGCCATTGCAAGCGCACTCTGTATTTATACCTTCTTCGCTTTGTGGACCGACTTCAGTCCCATCCGCCGGAGAACCGCATGGTTTGCAGCAGGTGTGATCCTCTACGCGATCCTGTATGCCGCCGTTCCTCAGTGATCGGCTGTAAATTCAAGCAGATTTACAAAACTGATCTCTTCTCCGGCTGCAAGTTTCCGTACCCCGGAACGGCTTGCCGGAAGCGGAAGATTCAGTGCATTCGACATCCAGCTGACCGGTTCCAGACAGATAAAATCATTCAATCCCCCGGCGTTCCAGGTGTACCAGAATCCGAATTTTTCATCCGTGATATAGCGGAGTGTCCCTTGAGGATAAACCAGTTCCGCACCTTGAAATTCTGTGCCGTCATCCTGTTTCAAGACTCCTGTCCGGCAGTGAAAATCCACAACTGTACCGAAGGGAATAAAAGGTGTTCCGGGGTGAAATTCACTCCATTCCAGACAACGTCCGGTGGGGAGGAATGAGGTTTTGTTTATCTCGAATTTATGGTCAGCCGCTCCGACCCGGACAGTTGCCCCTTCAGCCGGAAAAGCTGTGTGATAACCGAATCCCAGAGGCATATTGCAAGTTCCTGTATTCCGGATGATTGCCGTATCTTTCAGCCCCTGCTCCGTCAACTCATATCGCCGGATGATTTCGCAGGTAAAGGGAAATCCTTCATATTCCGGAGACGTTTCATTGAAAACAAACTTCAGTTCTGCAAAATGTTTTGCCTGTTTTACAAGCAGCCATGGTTTGCTGATTGCGATTCCGTGCAGATGGAGGTTCTGAACTTTCTGGTTGATCGGCAGATGGCAGATTTTGCCTTCAAAAAGGAATGCTCCGTCTTCGATCCGGTTGGGCGGGAAGAGCGGCGGGATCCCGAACCGTTCGGGTGTATGGAACAATTCTTCTTTCCGGTGCGGCTCCCGCAAAAGCTGTGTTCCGGTCGCTTTGTGCTGTAATGAGAAGATATTACCGCCTGCTTCCGGCAGAATTTTTGCTGTAAAGCCGAAGGCATCCAGTTCCACAACGGACATATTTTCCGGGATGGGCATGGAAGTGAAAACTTTCTGCCGGACGCTGAACAGCCATTGAAACAGCTTCGGGTCATGGAAGAGATAATGCAGAGCCTCTGCTCCGGTTCCGGGGAATTCATGAAGTTTGACGTCGCAGTAGACATCCATCAAAGAGAGATAAAGTCTCCGGGAACAGTCGATGGGATATTCCGTATCATCCACCCCGTGATACAGCCGGATCGCAGTTGCAGCGTTGGGGTTCCAGTCCGTAAGATCTGTCTTTGTTCCGATCATAAGAGCTGCCGCAAAGAGTCCGATCCTTCTGCGCATGAGTTCCCAGCAGACGATCCCGCCGGATGCAGAACCGCAGAGATAGATCCGTTCAAAATCTATGGGATATTCCTGCAGAACGGAATCAATGAGTTTGAGAAGTGCTGCGACAGGTTTGACCGGCTCTTTCCGGAAGGTATAAGAATCAGAATCCAGTCCATGCTGTTTGAGATATGTTTTTGTAAAAGGAAGGAAGAGGATCATTGGTTTCTGATCGGCGATTTCCTGCGGAAGATCTTTGAGAACTCCATGTTCCGAACCGTCTGCAACGATCAGAAGGGGACGGTATTTTTCAGTGCTTTCCTGATAATGGAAAAGATATTGGAGTTCAAAATCCTGAAAAGAGAATTGTTTTGTCTGATAGGGAAGATTGGTACAGCTGTGCATGATATAAAACCTTTTTGTTTTTCTTTCTGATGTAATATATCATGATACGATGGATTTTACAATGACAGAACAGGAAATAATGCTCCGTTTGATTTTGAGATAAAAACTGCGACAGTTTCCCAGCCGGTCTTTGGCTTGTGCGCCTTTTCACCCGGGTTCTGGGAATACTGGGAATACTGGGAATACTAGGAGAAAACGGGCAAAAAAAAGGTTTTTTCGCAAGGTCATTTCTTCGCGCACCCCGGCGTTATCTCTCCGTACTCATCCGTTTGTGTCCGTTATCGTTCGTTACCCCAGCCGATCTTTGGCTTGTGCGCCTTTTCACCCGGGTTCTGGGAATACTGGGAATACTGGGAATACTAGGAGAAAACGGGCAAAAAAAGGTTTTTTCGCAAGTTCATTTCTTCGCGCACCCCGGCGCAAAAAACAGTACTCCCAGTACTCTTAGTACTCCCAGTTCCCCAGCTGATCCTTTGCTAGTGCGCCAGTCACACCGGCTCTGCCGGAGAAGTGCGGAAACCTCATTTTTCTGTAAGAGATCGGGACTGTTTGATGAGGTATATTTTCCGATATACCGATAAAAAAAGAGATAAGATGATAAAAAAATAAAAAGTTGGATTGATTTTTTTAAAAAGTATGGTATATTATACGCAATGCAAAAAGTAAGCCAACCATAAACAACCTAAACAGGAAGGAATTTACTATGGCTATCAAAGTCGGTATCAACGGATTCGGAAGAATCGGCCGCATGGTTTTCCGTGCTGCATTCGAAAACTTCGCAAATGACATCGAAATCGTCGGAATCAACGACCTTCTCGATCCCGATTATCTCGCTTACATGCTGAAGTATGACTCAGTTCATGGCATCTTCAAGCACGACATCGCAGTCGATGGCAACAACCTCGTCGTCGATGGCAAAAAGATCCGTCTCACCGCTGAAATGGATCCCGCAAACCTGAAGTGGAACGAAGTCGGTGCTGACATCGTCGTCGAATCCACCGGTCTCTTCCTCGAAGATGCAAAAGCACGCAAGCACATCGAAGCTGGTGCAAAGAAAGTCATCATGTCTGCTCCCTCCAAGGACAGCACCCCGATGTTCGTTTTCGGTGTCAACGATAAGACCTACGCTGGTCAGGACATCATCTCCAACGCATCCTGCACCACCAACTGCTTGGCTCCCATCTCCAAGGTTCTCAACGACAAGTTCGGTATCAAGCGCGGTCTTATGACCACCATCCACGCTGCAACCGCAACCCAGAAGACCGTTGACGGACCCTCCAAGAAAGACTGGAGAGGCGGCCGCGGTATTCTCGAAAACATGATCCCCTCCTCCACAGGTGCTGCTAAGGCTGTCGGTAAGGTTCTCCCTGAACTCAACGGCAAGCTCACCGGTATGTCCGTCCGTGTTCCGACCTCCGACGTTTCTTTCGTCGACCTGACCTGCGAACTGAACACCGAAGCAACCTATGAAGAAATCTGCGCAGCAATGAAGGAAGCTTCCGAAGGCGAACTCAAAGGCATCCTCGGTTACACCGATGAAGCTGTCGTCTCCACCGACTTCCGCGGCGATGCTCGCACCTCCATCTTCGACGTCAAAGCTGGTATCCAGCTCGACAAGACCTTCGTCAAAGTCTGCTCCTGGTATGACAACGAATGGGGCTACTCCAACAAGGTCCTCGAAATGGCTCGCGTCATTGCAAAGTAAGTTGATCTTTTCAACTGAAATGATTGGATTTTGATCCCCCCGGCCCGGAAAGTGCTTCAATCAGCTCTTGCCGGGCCTTTTTACTGAAACTGGCAACCCTCCCTTTGAAAATGAAAATTTTATTATTTTTACTTTCCATTGTCGTCGGTATTCTGACCCTCCTTTCCGTCGTTGGTGCTGCTGTTGTATATCTTCTTGCAGCCGGAGATTTTCCCGGATTCATTGCAGATGAAGCTGCAAAACTCGGCGCAACGGTAAAGAACTATACCGTTATTGCTTCTGCTGCAGGTGCTGTCCTCGGTATTGGCGGCGGTGTAATTGGATTTATCTCCAAAAATTATATCCGTGCGGTCATACTGCTTATCAAAGGTGCTGTTGCCTGTGCAGCTATGATCTACGTTCTGACCACAAATTTCTAATCTGAACAATTTACAGAAGGAAAATACATCATGGACAAAAAAACATTGCGCGATGTAGAACTCAAAGGCAAGCGCGTTATCATGCGCGTTGACTTCAACGTTCCCGTTAAAGAAGGCGTCATCAAAGACGATACCCGTATTCAGGGCGCTCTCCCCTCCATCAAGTACGTTCTCGAACAGGGCGGAAAGCTCATCCTTATGAGCCACATGGGTCGTCCCGATGAAAAAGGCATCACCGGCGATACCACAATGAAGATCGTCGCTGACTACCTCAGCAAGCTCCTCGGAAAAGATATCGTCTTCGTCGACGACTGCGCCAAGGCTGATGCTCAGGTCGCAGCTATGAAAGACGGCGATGTCGTCATGCTGGAAAACACCCGTTATCACAAAGAAGAACAGGCAAAGTGCAAGCAGAAAGACGGCGAATCCGACGAAGATTTCAAGGCTCGTAAAGCTGCTCTCAAAGAAGAACAGAAAGTTCTCGCACAGAAGCTTGCTTCCTACGGCGATATTTTCTGTAACGACGCTTTCGGAACCGCACACCGTGCCCACGCTTCCACAGCTGTCATCACCAAATATATCCCCACCTCCGTTGCCGGTTTCCTCCTGGAAAAAGAAATTGCTTACCTCGGTAATGCAGTTGAAAATCCGGTTCGTCCCTTCGTGGCGATCCTCGGCGGTGCCAAAGTCTCCGACAAGCTGGCAGTTGTCAACAACCTGCTGACCAAGGTCAACACCCTGATCATCGGCGGCGGTATGGCTTACACCTTCCTCAAGGCTATGGGTCACAACGTTGGAAACTCCCTCTGCGAAAACGACCAGCTCGAATATGCAGCAGAAATGATCAAGAAAGCCAAAGAACTGGGCGTTGATTTCCTTCTCCCTGTCGACAACGTTGCAGCAGACAAGTTCGATGCAGAAGCAAACACCCAGATCGTCGGTCAGGACATCCCCGAAGGCTGGATGGGTCTCGATATCGGTCCCAAGACTGTCGAACTCTACTCCAACGCCATCAAAGCTGCCAAGACAGTTGTCTGGAACGGACCTATGGGCTGCTTTGAAATGGAAAAATTCAACAAGGGAACCTTCGGTGTCTGCGCTGCAGTTGCAGAAGTCAAGGCAAACGGCGGTATCTCCATCATCGGCGGCGGTGACTCTGTTGCAGCTGTCAACAAGAGCGGTCAGGCAGCCAAGATGTCTCACATCTCCACCGGCGGCGGTGCTTCTCTCGAATATCTCGAAGGCAAACAGCTCCCCGGCGTTGTTGCGCTGAACGACAAATAATTCTGTTTTTGCATGACTCCCGTATATCCGCCCCGGATTGCGGGAGTTCCTGAAAGGATCTTTCCATGGAGATTGCAATCAACACGGACTTTGTGCAGGGGACAGGCTCCCCTGAATTTTACCTGAAACTGCTCTCTGAAGCAGGCTTTACCCATCTTCACTGGTGTCACCAGTGGAATACAGATTTTCTTTACAGCAAACATGAAATCGCACAATATGCAAAGTGGCTGAAAACCTATGGTTTGAAACTGCTGGATGTTCATGGTACTGACGGAAAAGAAAAATGCTGGTATTCTCCCGTGGAGTACGAACGGAAAGCCGGAGTGGAGCTGGTGATCAACCGGATCCGTCTCTTTACGGAACTGGAAGGTTCAGGTTCTGTCATGATGCACATTCCATGGTATCGCACCGTAACAACGGAAGAACAGCGTCCTCCGATCACAGAACGTTATGAGGCATTGAAGCGTTCTATGGACGAACTGATGCCCGTTCTGGAAGAAAACAAAGTCCGCATCGCTGTGGAAAACACAGTTTGCGATACCTTTGAAACCATTTCCGGACTGATGGAAGAGTACCCCGCAGAATATGTCGGGATCACTTACGATTCCGGACATGGGAATGTCGGGGACCGCTGGACCTTTGACCCGCCGCATCCCGGTGAAGGCTTGGACAATCTGGACAAGTGGAAACACCGTTTGCAGGCATTGCATCTGCATGACAATGACGGACAGGGTGATCTTCACCAGCCGCCGTTCATGGGAACTGTTGACTGGGAGCGTCTGACAAAGATCATCGCGGGATCCTCTTACTTTGAACCCGGCAGAGACGGTTCCATCCGTCCCGCGAGTTTTGAGCTTTCCATCCGGCAGACTCCTTACTGGAATCCGGATCTGAAACCGGAAGAACAGCCGGAAGAGAAAGTCCGGGCATTTCTCGCAGATGCCTATACCCGCTGTGAAAAAGTCAGCAGCATGATCCTTGCAAACAGAAAGTAACAGGAACTAAACTCAAATCAAACAGGAGAAACTATAAAATGGCAAGAAAGATTTTTATTGCAGGCAACTGGAAGATGAACAAGACCGCTGCAGAAGCAAAAGCTCTCTGCGAAGCACTGAAAGCATCCTGCGCTCAGTTCGGCGACAAAGTTGAAATCGCAGTTTGCCCCACCTTCACCAGCCTCACCACCGCAGTTGAAGTCCTCAAAGGCTCCAACATCAAAGTCGGCGCTCAGAACATCCACTGGGCAGACAATGGTGCTTTCACCGGTGAAATCTCCGGCGCAATGCTCCAGGAAATCGGTGTTGAATATGTGATCATCGGTCACAGCGAAAGAAGACAGTACTTCGGCGAAACCGACGAAACCGTCAACAAGCGGATCATGGCAGCTCTCAAGTATGCTCTGAAACCCATCGTCTGCATCGGCGAAACTCTCGAAGAACGCGAAAACGGAACCACCAATGCTGTCCTCGACAAGCAGATCAAGGGTGCTTTTGCAGGCGTTTCCGCTGACGATATGCTGAAGATCACCGTGGCTTACGAACCCGTTTGGGCAATCGGTACCGGCAAGACCGCTACCCCCGAAATGGCTCAGGAAACCCACGAATTCATCCGCAAGACTCTCACCGATCTCTATGGTGCAGAAGTTGCTGAAAAGATCACCGTCCAGTACGGCGGCAGCATGAAGGATTCCAACTCCAAAGAACTCACCGCACAGAAAGATATCGATGGCGGTCTGATCGGCGGAGCAGCTCTCAAGGCTGATTCCTTCACAGCTCTGATTGCAAATACTCTCTGATTATCAGAGATTTGCTTTTCCGGGAGTCTCTGATGAATGCAGAGACTCCCTTTTGTGCTTTTTAACATTTGCGCTGTTCCCCATACAGGTTGGTTAATCCTTCTGCTATTTTTACTTTAAGATGGCATTTCGATTTTTACATCGTAAAAATCGGAATGCCGCAAAAAGGTTTGGAAAAAAGGGGTGGAGTTTGAGGAGGGGAAAAAGGACCTTTCCTAAAAAGGGCTTTTTCCCCTCCTCAAGTAACAACCTTTATTGGGAACAGAGCTTTAACATTTATAAAGGAGTCAACGATGAGAGCAGTTGTCAGTGTTGTCGGCAGAGATGCCGTCGGGATCATTGCGCAGGTCAGTAACGAATGTGCTGTCTGCGGTGTCAATATTCTGGATATTTCCCAGACCGTTCTTCAGGATTATTTCACCATGATCATGATCACGGATATCGATAAAATCAACATTCCTTTCACGGAATTTGTTGACCGCATGTCTGCGCTGGGCAAGGAGAAAAATCTGGAAATCCGTGCAATGCATGAGGATATTTTCAATTCCATGCACAGAATCTGATGAGGTGCTTTCATGGCTGACATCAACGATATTCTCGAAACGATCGGAATGATCAAAGACGAGTGTCTTGACATCCGTACCATTACTATGGGGATCTCCCTTTATGACTGCATGGGTGATTCCGTTGACTCTGTTTGCAGCCGGGTTTATGACAAGATCATGACCCGTGCCGGAAACCTTGTGAAGACCGGGGAAGATATCGAAAAGGAATACGGGATCCCCATCATCAACAAACGTGTTTCCGTTACCCCTGTTTCACTTCTTTGCGGCAGACTTGATCCTGACGGAGCAGTTGCCATTGCAAAGACCCTTGACCGTGCCGCCAAAGATCTGGGAATCAACTTTATCGGCGGTTACAGCGCATTGGTTCAGAAAGGCTTCTCCAACGGAAGCCGCGCGCTGATCCAGTCCATTCCGGAAGCTCTCTCCGTAACGGATCGGGTCTGCTCCTCTGTCAATGTTGCCTCCACCAAAGCCGGGATCAATATGGATGCTGTGGCGCAGATGGGGCAGATCATCAAAGAGACTGCCGCCAAAACCGTTGACCGCAGTGCCATCGGCTGTGCAAAGCTGGTTGTCTTCGCCAATGTTCCGGAAGATAATCCCTTTATGGCTGGAGCGTTTCACGGCTCCGGCGAACCGGAAACTGTGATCAATGTCGGTGTTTCCGGTCCCGGTGTGGTTGCTTCTGCGATCCGCCGTGCAGGAACTTGTGATTTGACTCAAATCGCTGAAACCATCAAGAAGACAGCGTTCAAGATCACCCGTATGGGCCAGTTGGTTGCCGGGGTTGCAAGTGAACGGCTTGGCGTTCCTTTCGGGATCGTTGACCTCTCTCTTGCGCCCACACCTGCTATTGGCGACTCTGTGGCTGAAATCTTGGAATCCATCGGACTGGAAAAATGCGGTTGTCCGGGAACGACTGCGGCACTTGCCATGCTCAATGATGCAGTGAAAAAGGGCGGTGTGATGGCATCCTCCCATGTCGGCGGACTTTCCGGTGCATTTATTCCGCTTTCCGAAGATGCCGGAATGATCGAAGCTGCCCGCTGCGGAGCATTGTCGATTGAAAAATTGGAAGCTATGACCGCAGTTTGCTCTGTCGGTCTTGATATGATCGCCATTCCGGGCGACACTTCTGCGGAGGTGATCTCCGGGATCATTGCGGATGAAATCGCTATCGGTGTTGTGAACAACAAGACCACAGCGGTTCGTCTGATCCCTGTCGGAAAGACGGGCGAAACTGTCTCTTTCGGCGGTTTGCTCGGAGAAGCACCGGTGATCCCGGTCTCCAAATACTCCCCCGGAGTTATGATCCATCGCGGCGGACGGATCCCCGCACCGCTGCAGAGTCTGCGGAACTGATAACAATTTACGATAGAGGAGCTTGAAATGGCAGAACAGAAACCAAGTGTCTCCACCTTCCGGAAAATGAAGCGGGAACAGAAACCTGTTGTCATGCTGACCGCTTACGATGCCCCCACAGCGGCTTTGGCTGTAAAGTGCGGCGTGGATCTTCTCCTTGTGGGCGATTCCGTCGGGAATGCGGTTCTCGGCTATACAACGACCATTCCTGTGACAATGGAAGAATCCCTTCATCATTGCCGTGCAGTTGTGCGTGGAACCCGCAGCAACGCCTTTGTGATCGGGGATATGCCTTTCATGTCCTATCACGCATCAGAAGAGCAGGCTCTTCTCAATGCAGCAAAATATCTTCAGGATGCAGGCTGCGATGCCGTGAAACTGGAAGGCGGCATGGAAGTCGTTTCTCTGGTCAAGCGCATGACCACTGCCGGAGTTCCGGTTTGTGCCCATATCGGACTGTGTCCGCAGCAGGTGAAAGTTCAGGGCGGTTACAGGATCGCCGGACGCTCCGAGGATGCCGCTGAACGGTTGATGCAGGAGGCTTTGGCATTGGAAGAAGCCGGAGCGTTCATGATCGTTCTGGAATGTGTGACTGCTCCTGTCGCAGAAAAAATCACGCAGGCACTTTCCATTCCCACCATCGGGATCGGTTCCGGTGCTGGCTGTAACGGACAGGTTCAGGTCGTGACGGATATTCTCGGTCTTTCCGGATATCTCCCGAAACATGCCAAACGCTATGCCGATCTGGCTTCCATCATGGAAAATGCTTTTTCCAGCTATGTGGAAGATGTCCGCTCCGGGAAGTTTCCAACCTCTGAAAACGCTCATCAGTAATGACTACTGTTTACTATTCAAAATCAGCAGATTATCAGGATTGCAGAGCTGCAATCGAAGCAGTTCTGCTGCCTCAGATCGAAGAACGCGGCGGCGTGCAGGGCAAAAGTGTCATGCTCAAACCCAATCTTCTTGCATGGCGCAGACCCGATGATATCGCCTGTGTGCATCCGGCAGTGATCGTGGAAACCGCAAAAATCTTCAAAGCTGCCGGTGCCTCAAAGGTCGCTCTTCTGGAAAACCCTGCGGTTCAAACGGTCCCCGCAATTCTTCAGGCGATGGGGATCCTGGACGAACTGAAAGAGCTGGGCGTTTACTGCGAAACATTCAAAAACTACTGCCGTCAGGAAACGGAAGAGAAAGTCCGTTTTCATGATCTGGAAATTGCGGCAGAGTTCAAAGAATATGATTTTGTCTGTGATATCTGCAAAGTCAAAACCCATGCCATGATGACCCTTACCCTTTGTGTGAAAAACCTTTTCGGACTGGTCAACGGCAGCGCACGGCTCGGCTGGCATCTGGCTGTCGGACGGGATTTTGAACAGTTTGCGGACCTTCTTCTGGATCTTTATTTGCGGGTCAAGCCGGATTTCAATCTTGCTGACGGAGTGATCTGCATGGAAGGGAACGGACCCGGAAGCGGGAATCCTGCAGAACGCAATTTCTTTGCAGGAAGTACCGATTCTCTGGCACTGGACCGTTCCGTTGCGGAACTGCTGGGCGTAAAAGATCTTCTGCTGATCCAAAACGCCGGGAAACGGAATCTGAGTACAGAATACCGGAATGATGGCGATGTTCCGGCGGCAGATCCGCTGGTTCTTCCTGATCCGCCGGGGATCATGCTTTCGTGGGGGTTGACACTTCCGCCGGGGATCCGGGAATGGATGCGGAAAACGATGCTTTCCCGTCCGCTGCTTGATCCGAAAAAATGTATCGGCTGCGGAATGTGCGAAAAAATGTGTCCGCCGCACTCCCTGAAAATGAAAAACGGAAAGCCTGTCTTCCATCTTGATACCTGTATCCGGTGCTATTGCTGTCAGGAACACTGTCCGAAAGGCGCGATTGTGTCGAAAAAAACATTTCTGATGAAGAGTTTGGAATGGATTGAAAAACGGTTATTGCGTCGGCATAAGAACTGAAGCAAAAAGAAAAAATCCGGAAGCGCAAACTTCCGGATTTTCCGTTTTGAGGGTTAACGTCTGTGACCGCGGTGTGCAGGTCTGTGATGACGCGGTGCGGGCTTGTGATGGCGCGGCGGCGGCAAAACAGGTCTGTGGTATCTGACCGGCGGTGGAGTAACGATACGGACCGGTGCGTGCCATGTCGGGGCGACTTGAACCGGCGTTCCATAGTACCCATCTCCGATATTCAGATAGAATCCGGGAAGTCCGATGGTCAGGTTTCCTGCGTTTGCGGCGAAGATTGTTGCTCCGGCGAGAATTGCTGTAAGTAATACTTTTTTCATAACTGCCTCCTTTGTTGAGTTTCTAACCATTAAACGAAAGTAATTATTAAATATTGTATATATTTTAGAAAATAAATCAATTTTTCTTATTTTGAGTTCAAAAAAGTTAAAAAAATCTTTTGGAATTAGAGAAATTAGGAAATAAAAAACAGCCCTGATGGAGAAAAGGACTGTTTTCAATGATTTTTACGTTTTCTGCAAGATACGGTTTCTGAATGGATGCTGAAAGAGGATTTATTTCTGTTTGGATTCTTTCAGTTTTTGTTCAGCAATTTTCAAGTTTTTGAGATATCGTTTTGTCGATGGATGTTTTTCTCCACGTTTCAAACGTGCCATTTCGTAAGCCTTTTTGATATGGTCATAGGCAATCTTGTATTTTCCTGTACTGAAATATGTGATTCCGATATTGTTGTAACTTGAGGCGATAAAGGGATGATTTTCCGGTAAGGTTTTCTTCCGGATCGCCAGAGCCTTCTGCAGGTAATCCAAAGCTTCGGTATAATTTCTCTGACCGCGGTACACCATTCCGATATTGCTGTAACTTTGGGCAATATCGGGATGATTTTCCGGTAAGGTTTTCTTCCGGATCGCCAGAGCCTTCCGGAAGTAATCCAAAGCTTCGGTATAATTTCTATGCCTGTCATACACGACCCCGATATTGTTATAACTTCTGGCGATATCGGGATGATTTTCCGGTAAGATTTTCTTATAGATTGCCAGAGCCTTCTGGTAGTAATCCAAAGCGGCTGCACATTTTTTCTGATCAAAATACACGACTCCGATATTGTTATAATTTTGGGCGATATCGGGATGATTTTCCGGTAAGGTTTTCTTCCGGATCGCCAGAGCCTTCTGATGATAATTCAAAGCGGCGGTATAATTTCTCTGATTGCTATACAGAAGCCCGATATTGTGGTAACTTTTGGCGATATCGGGATGATTTTCCGGTAAGGTTTTCTTCCGGATCGCCAGAGCCTTCTGCTGGTAATCCAAAGCGGCGGCATAATTTCCCTGATTACTATACAGAAGCCCGATATTGTTATAACTTGCGGCGATATTGGGATGATTTCCCGGAAAGATTTTCTTTCTGATCGCCAGAGCCTTCTGCTGGTAATCCAAAGCGGCGGCATAATTTCCCTGATTACTATACAGAAGCCCGATATTGTTATAACTTGCGGCGATATAAGGATGATTTTCCGGTAAGTTCTTTTTCCAGATTGTTAAAGCTTTCTGGTGGTTTTCAAACGCGGCAGCATAATTTCCCTGACTGCTATACAGAAGCCCGATGATGTTATAACTTGCGGCTAATTCCTCTGTCCCCGGAGCATGTTTTTCATATAGAGAAACTGATATTTTCAGCAGATTTAAAGCCTCTTTATGCTTTCCTAAATTGTTGAAAATAACACCAACTGTCATAGCAACGGAAGCTTTCAGCTGCCACTCTTTGATCCTGTGTATCTCAGAAATTTTGGCATTGATCGCATCAATCACTTTTATGTCTTTATTACCTGATTTCGTTGGATCGGAACTAAGGAAAACATTTTGTAAAAACTCCAGAGATTTTTTCGCGACGTCTGCCTGCCGTTTTGCTTCGGCTTCATTTTCCAGAGCTTTTTTCTCCCCGGCAATTGCTCGTGCTTCGTTTTTCTGTGCGATTCCGGCCTGCCGTTTCGCTTCAGCTTCATTTTCCTGTGCTTTTTTCTCCCCGGCGACGGCACGCATTTCATTCTTCTTCGCAGTTTCTGCGTTCAGATTTGCTTTGACTTCATTCCGTTGAGCAAGATCGGCATTGTTTTTTGCTTTCCGTTCGGCAAACAATGCCCAAGCGGTCAGGATGGAGGAAATCAATAACGCCGTCAGAGATATGATCGTATAATTTCTCTGGATCCGCATTTTTTCAGCATCGATGGTTGCTTTGATGCTTTCCCGGTCAACACGCAGCATGTAACTCATGGCTTGAACCAAGCCATTCTCCCAACCCTGTTTTTCGGTTTCATCTTTTTCTGCCATCATATTAGGAAGATTCCGGCTTGTGATATCAGCATGCCGCAATTCTTCTGGAAGACATTCATCTTCTCCGCCACTGCCCGGTCGTCCGCTCAGAATAATCGGAACGATGGCATTTATAGCATTGTTATGGGTTTTAAGGAAGTAAGAAATTTCTTTTCTGACCCATTCGGATTGTACAGACTCAGGGGAACAAAGAACCAGAAGATATCTGGAATTTTCAATTGCATACTGGATATTTTCGGAAAAGTCTTTTTCTGAAACTTCAAGATCACGTTTATCAAGAAAAACCGGCTTGATATGTTTTCCATCGTCCGGAAGAAAAGATTCATGAATTTTCTTTGTTGGAATCCTGGAACGCTCCAGACTTTTCTGCAGATAGTTCGCCGCCGGAGAATTTTTCCGGGAGTAACTGATAAAGGCATAATATTTATAATCGTTTTGTATACTCATTTTTTTTTCATCTCCATCCTGTTGACAATTATATGATACTATAATTTATTACGCATGGGATTTCAAATTATTTCACAGAAAAGAATCGAAAAAACACAAAATCCCAGTCAGAAGAGTCTGTATGTAAAAAAATGAACTTTTTTTTGAAAAGTAAATTGACATTCTTCCACATGCGGTTATAGTACATTTTATGCAGAAAGAACCATTCCTGAATTTGTTGTGCCATTGGTTCTTTCAGAGAAACCCCGAGGAGAAAAAAGTATGGATCTGCTTTTTGAGATACAATTTGATAATGGGACCCGCTGGAAAGCGACCGGCGACGATTCCCTGAACTTGCAAGTGAACGATTATTGCGTTGTCCGCAAAGATTTCTATATGGATTATGCCCGGATCATCAAGATTTACGGGGAATCCTCCAAGTTTGCGGATTTGATCAAGCCTACGCGTCCGCAGACGGTTGTGGATCACAAGGATGAACCTGCCGTGATCCAGCGGAAAGCGACGGTTGTGGATCAGGCAAAGGCAACAGAAAATCTTGCCCGTGCGAAGTCTGCTTTGCGGACCGCTGCCCAGCATATCGAACAGTTGAACCTGCCGATGAAGCTGATCAATGCTCATTATTCTTATGACGGGAAATTGATCACGATCCAGTTCAGCGCAGAGGGACGTGTCGACTTCCGGGAACTTGTCAAGCAGCTTTCCGCTTCATTGAACACAAGAATCGAACTCCGCCAGATCGGTGTCCGCGATGAAACTGCAGCGATCGGCGGGATCTCCCCCTGTGGAAGACCGCTCTGCTGCTGCACCTTCCTTCAGGATTTTGCTTCCATCAACGTCAAGATGGCAAAAGAACAGGATCTTTCCCTGACTCCCAGCACCATTTCCGGGGTTTGCGGAAGATTGAAATGCTGTCTGAAGTATGAACATGAAGGCTATCTGGAAATGGAAAAACACATGCCTCGCCGCGGCGATTGCTGTGAATGTGCGGAAGGCAGAGGCAGGATTGCCGACCGCAATCTTCTGACCCAGAAGGTGGTTGTTGAATTGGATGATACGGGCCGCACACTGACCCTTCCGAAAGAAGAAGTCCGGGTCGTTTACCCCGAAAAACATAAAAAAATAGCTCCCCAGGACGGGAAAGAGCGGAATAAATAAAATATAAGGAGTCAAGTAAAATGAAACGTTTTTGGACATTCCTCGGTGTCCTTGCTGCAGTTGCTGTGATGGTTGCAGGCTGCAGCGATGGAAAGAAAAAGTCAAAAAAAGATCGTGATTCAAAATCAAAAGAAGTCCTGACACTCACAAAATCTCAGAAGACTGATTCCGGGACCAATATGAAGCAGATTATGTCGGGTGTTATGATGTATTCCGGTGATTATGATGATTGGACACCGGCTTCGCTTGATTTGACTAAAACTTATGTGGGAGGCAACAAAGTTTTTATTGCCCGATTTGATGAGACAAGCAAAGAGTCATCCGGGACGATCGGAGCAGAAAACACGACATATGCTTATCTGATTGCAGGGATCAAATTACTTAGTATCAAGGACACGTCATCAACACCTGTTCTTATAGAAAAACCGTGGCTTCTTCCGAAAGGAGAAGATACGATCAGAGTCGGTTATGCGGATGGTCATGTGTCGGAGGTAAAAATCAAAGACGTTTCAAAGATGAGCTGCAGTGAAGTAGTGAAACATCTTACGAAAGACTTGAAGGACGATGAGATCGTTTCCCTGCTCTTGCAAAACGCTGAAAAAGAAGATAAAAACAGATAATATTTTCTTCTGTTTTCAGATCGAAGCATCCCCGAAAGTGAAATATGGCTTCCGGGGATTTTTTTTATTTTGAATCAGAAGACCGGTAAAAACTTACTTGAAAACAGCTGCTTTTCGTGATATATTCCGGAAAGAGAAACTTGAATCAGTAAAAACGGTGTTTTATGGCAGCAAAAGGATTCCTTTATTATTATTTGCGCTCCATGCGGCTTTATTACGGCTTTGTCACAGGAACAACGACCCTTGCCGGAGTTATGCTTGCTAACGCGCTCTTCTGTCAGCATGTCTGGACATGGCGGGATGCAGTCGTCCTGACCGTCGGCTTTCTTGCCTGGGGAGTGAATCAGATTTTTAGTGACTGGTGCGACCGGCATGAGGACAGGATCAATGCGCCGCACCGACCCATGGTTTCCGGAAAACTTTCTCCGAAACCGGCACTGGCACTTTCTGCAATCTTCATGCTTATTTTTGCTGCGGCATCGTATTTTGTTACCCCATGGGCATTGCTCTTTCTCGCTATCGGCGGCGGACTGAATCTCTGCTACTCCAAGCTGAAAAGAGTTCCTGTTCTGAACTGCCTGATCTATGCAATGGCGATCACCTGCTGCGCGTTTTACGGGTTTGCCGGATCCTGCGGAAGAATGTACTCCAGTGCCTGGAAAGCACTGCTCATGCTGACTTTGCTGATTCTTCCCGCCCATTTTCTCATGTGTTCTTTCAGTTACTATAAAGATAAAGAGGGCGATGAAAAGAGCGGGATCCGCACGCTTCAAACGCTGTTTTCCGATGATGTGACCCTGCCGCTCCACTGGTGTATCTCCATGGTTTACACCGTCGGACTCGGTTATTTTGCCCGGATCGCAAAAAATCTTCCGCTGGTGCTTATTTTTGCAATGGCATCGGTCCTGATTTTCAACCGGCTGGTTTATCTGCTGGGAAAAAAGAAATATCACCCTGCCACTTGCTGGAATTGTGCATTGTGTGTCTGGTGGATCTGTTTTGCACTGCTGCCGTTTTTCCCGCGGGCAGGACTCTTTGGGGTCTTTGCTGTTATTATGATTTTTCTTCTGTTCAGGTGGTATCCCGATGAAAAGGAGTAGATTTATCACAGGTTTTTCCAAATTTCTGTTCTATGTCCGGATGTCGCTTGTCTGTGCATGGAAATTCCGTTCCATTCCTGTCTTGTGGAAAGCGGGGAAGTTCACGGGAGTTTTTTACAAACATAAACTTCTGAAACTGGGAACGGGCGAATACAAACTTGATTTTTACATGCCGCGCTATCCGTCCGAAGCCTTTTTTACGGCGATGGCAGATAAATTGACCGCCAGACCGCCCCGCCCGGTGAGTGTCGTCTGGTCCATCTCCAAAGCATGTACTTACCGCTGTCCGCACTGTTATCAGGGGCATGATCCGGCAAAGGAGATGCCGCTGGAACAGATGAAGCAGAGTGTCCGGGAGCTGTGCCGGAGCGGTGTTGCCGCCTGGGCAGTGGAAGGGGGCGAACCTCTGC
>SUVT01000060.1 GCA_015061845.1 Lentisphaerota bacterium | reverse complement strand
CCTATGTAGAGATCCATCTTCAGGGAGGAGCTTCTGCACGCCGTGAATTTCTCTCTGCTCTGGAACAGGAAGCTCCGCCCAGATCGGCGATTCTCCGTGTGGATGTGACCACCGTTCAGGAACCGGAGTTTAAAACCTTCCGCATCATCGAAAGCGAAAAAGAGGAGGGCGCGATCTTCGTTTCTCCGGATATCGCAACCTGTCCGCTGTGCAAACAGGAACTGTTCGACCCCGCAAACCGCAGATATCTTCATCCGTTCATCAACTGCACCGCATGCGGTCCGCGATTGACGATTCTGGAGTCCATGCCCTACGACCGGGAACGGACGACAATGAAAGAGTTCCCTATGTGTCCGGAGTGTGAAACGGAGTACATCTCTCCGGAGAGTCGCCGTTATGATGCCCAGCCGGTTTGCTGTAATGATTGCGGACCGGAAGTTTATCTCATCGGACGGCAGGAACGCGGCGCAGAAGCGATCCGGATCGCAAAACAGGCGATACTTGATGGCAAAGTTCTGGCAATCAAAGGGATCGGTGGTTTTCATCTCTGCTGCAATGCCTTTGATAAAGAGGCTGTTCTGCGGCTGCGTTCTCTGAAACACCGTCCGGTCAAACCCTTTGCACTCATGATGAAAGATCTTGATGCAGTCAGAAAACATTGTCATCTTCCGGAAAATCTGACTTCATTGCTGGATGGTCATCAGAAGCCGATCATTTTACTTGAGAAAAAAACGCAAAGTCCTTTGCCGGAAGAACTTGCACCGGGCAATCCGAAACTTGGAATCATGCTGCCCTACACCCCGCTCCACATGCTTTTGTTTCATGATGACGGACTTTCCATGCCGGAAGCGTTTGTCATGACAAGCGGCAATGTTTCCGGCGCGCCCATCTGCCGTTCCGATGAAGATGCTCTTGCAGAAATTTCCTCTTTCTGTGATCTTATGCTCTCTCACAACCGGAAAATTCTGCTCCGGGCAGATGATTCTGTTATGGATACTTTCCGCGATGAGCCCTACATGATCCGCAGATCCCGCGGGTATGCGCCTCTGCCGAAAATGCTCTCCGGTAACAGAAAAGGACAGGTTCTCGGAATCGGCGGAGAACTGAAAAATACCTTCTGTCTGGGACATGATTCTCTCTTCTATCTTTCTCCCTATCTTGGTGACATGGAAGACTTGCGGACCGTGAAAGCACTGCAGGAATCCATCACAAGAATGGAGTCCCTGCTTGAAATCGAACCGGAGCTGATCGCATGTGATTTTCACCCCCGTTATCATACTACGGAAGTCGCAGAAACTCTGGGCAAACCCCTCTTGAAAATACAGCATCACTATGCTCACATTCTTTCCTGCATGGCTGAAAATGATGTTCAGGAACCTGTCATAGGCGTTTCCTTCGATGGAACCGGTTACGGCAGCGACGGCACAATCTGGGGCGGCGAGATTTTGTACTCTTCCTTCGACGGTTTTGAACGGGTGGGAAAGATCATGCCGTTTCTTCAGGCTGGCGGTGATGCCTCTGCAAAAGAGGGTTGGCGGATCGCTGTTTCCATGATCCAGTCTCTCTTTCCGGAAAGTGCTGCTGAAATCGTGGAAAAACTGGATCTCTGCTCTGAACAGGAACGGAAAGTGATCTCCGTTATGACTGCAAAGCGTTTGAATACAGTGACTTCCACAAGCTGTGGCAGGTTGTTCGATGCTGTCAGTGCGATCCTCGGTATCTGCAAAAAATCCACGTTTGAGGGAGAGGCTGCAATGAAATTGCAATTTGCTGCAGAACGAGCCGGACTGAAAACAGTGATGCCATCTCCGGAACCTGTCATGTACGAAGATGTTCTGACAATGCGGACGGATCTTCTGGTCAAACGATTGATTGAACTGCGCCTTTCCGGAGAATCCCCGGAGGCTCTTGCCGGATCGTTCCATGAACAGTTGGCAGAGATGATTTTTGAACTTTGCCGGATCCAGCGTGACCGGTTGAACTGCAATATTTGCGCGCTCAGCGGCGGAGTGTTCCAGAATACCCTTCTGCTGGGTGCCGTGGTAAATAAACTGGAACACGATGGTTTTCGTGTGTTGAGACATCATCTTGTTCCGCCCAATGATGGCGGGATCGCTCTCGGGCAAGCCGCCGCTGCAATGAAAATGTTAAATAACAAGGAGATACGGATATGTGTGTAGGACTTTCTGCAAAAGTATTACGGATTGATGACGGAACCGCTTTGATCGATGCCTCTGGCGCACAGCGGGAAGTCAGTGCTGAACTGCTGGACGATCTGGAACCGGGCGATTATGTCATGGTTCATGCCGGAATCGCTATTGCAAAGATCACCGGAGAAAAAGTTGAGGTGCAGGATGCTGGAAGCGAAGAAAATCGTTGAATCTTACTCCGGACGCCCCCTGCGGGTCATGGAGGTTTGCGGAACTCATACCCATGAGATCTTCCGTCTGGGAATCAGAAAAATTCTGCCTGAAAACCTGAAACTGATCTCAGGTCCCGGCTGTCCCGTTTGCGTGACCCCGGTCGGCTACATCGACAAAGCAATTCAGCTTGCTCTGATGGAAAACACCATCATCTGCACGTTCGGAGACCTGATCCGTGTTCCCGGAACTGAAACCAGCCTTGCCGGTGCCCGTTCCAAAGGCGCGGAGATCCGCACGGTTTACTCTCCCATGGATGCTCTTGCTCTTGCAAAGGATCAGCCCGAAAAACAGGTGATCTTCCTCTCTGTCGGCTTTGAAACAACCGTTCCCGGCGCATGCCTGGCGGTCAAGAAAGCAAAGAAGAGCGGTATCAAAAATTTCTCGATTCTGACCGCCAACAAGACCATGCCAATGGCTTACAATGCCCTGCATGACAGCGCAGATGCGTTCCTGTTCCCCGGACATGTGAGCGTGATCACCGGCACGAAATTATATGAAGAACTCCGGGAAAAAGGCGTTTCCGGTGTGGTTGCCGGATTCACTGCTGAAGAAGTTCTGACGGCTCTTGCGGTGATCGTGCAGGAATCTCAGAAAGGAAAACCATTCTTCCGGAACTGTTATCCGTCCGTTGTCAAGCCGGACGGAAATCCGCTGGCAATGCAAGTCACTGCAGAAATCATGGAACCTTGCGATTCCGAATGGCGCGGCTTGGGCGTGATCCCGCAATCCGGCTTGAAGCTCCGGACAGAGTATCAGGAATACGATGCAGACCTCCGCTTCAATCTGCCGCCCACTGAGGGCAGGGGAAATCCCGCCTGCCGCTGCGGCGAGATCCTGCGCGGCGATTGCTGCCCGAAAGATTGTCCGCTCTTCGGAAAAGTCTGCACCCCGCTTCACCCCGTCGGTGCATGTATGGTTTCCGGTGAGGGAACCTGTTCCGCTTATTATCAATATGGAGAACTTTAATATGAAACAAGACACTGTAACACTGGCGCATGGTGCAGGCGGAGCTCAGACTTCCGAACTCATCGACCGCGTTTTCAAAGCTCATTTTGCTAACCCTGATTTCACAGGCGACGATGCCGCTGTCCTTTCCCTTTCCGGAAAAAAAATGGCATTCTCAACCGATGGATTCATCGTTTCCCCCTTTGAATTCCCCGGCGGAAATATCGGGAAACTCAGTATTTGCGGAACCGTGAACGACCTCGCCTGTATGGGCGCAAAACCGAAATATCTCTCCTGTGCATTCGTCATTGAAGAGGGCTTCCCCATGG
The DNA here is from genome assembly GCA_015061845.1 of Lentisphaerota bacterium. Taxonomy (GTDB): domain Bacteria; phylum Verrucomicrobiota; class Lentisphaeria; order Victivallales; family UBA1829; genus SIG79. The sequence goes on along the minus strand of SUVT01000060.1, from coordinate 17,694 downwards.
ATAAGCTGGAAGAGATCGCTGCCGCAATGGAAAAGACCGCCGCAGAAGCAGGTGTAAGAATCGTTGCTGGCGATACAAAAGTCGCCGGCAAAGGACAGGTCGATAAGATCTTTATCACCACTTCCGGGGTAGGGGAGATCATGGAAAATGCCAATACTTCCGGTACTTACGCTAAACCGGGCGATGCCATCATCGTTACCGGTGATGTGGGACGTCATGGCTGCACCATCCTGCTTGCCCGTGATGAGTTCGGGATCGAAGCCCCCGATGTCGACAGCGATTGCGCTCCTTTGTGGGGAACTGTGGAAGAGATGTTCAAAACAACTTCCGATATCCATGTGATCCGGGATGCCACCCGCGGCGGCGTGGGAACCGTCCTTTACGAAATCGCAGAACAGAGCAAAGTCGGGATCAAACTGGATTCAAAATCCGTCCCTGTGGCTGACGGCGTAAAAGGCGTTTGCGGAATGCTCGGTTTGGAACCTCTCTATCTTGCCTGTGAAGGGCGTCTGGTTGTCTTTGCTCCCGCAGAAGTTGCCCCCGCTCTGGTGGAAACGCTCCGGAAATGTCCGTACTCCAAGAATGCAGCAATCATCGGAGAAGTCATTGCCGATCAAGTCGGAAAAGTCGTAATGACCACCGAAATCGGCGCACAGACACTTCTTCCCCGTCCCGGCGGAGAACTCCTGCCCAGGATTTGTTGAGGCTGCTGAAAAGAAAAGAGATCGGGGAGACAAAAGAAAAACTTTTGAGGAAAGTTTTTCTCTTTTCTCCCCGTGCCCCTCTTTACTCTTTTCAAACCTTTTTGCGGCATATTAATTTTTTGTAAAGCAAAAAATTAATATGCCATCATAAGTTTTATAAATTCTATGTTATCCTGTTTACAATGGCATTCATGTTTTTGAGTTTCAAAAACATGAATGCCGCAAAAAGGTTTGAAAAAGGGTGATGGGGTTTGGGGAAGCGGGAAAAAACTTTCCTGAAAAGTTGTTTCCCGCTTCCCCAATCTCAAATCAGGCGTTATCAGCACGGTTCAGATAACTGTTGACAAGTTCCTGAAAACGGTTTCCCCGTGCTTTGTAGCCGTTGAAAAAATCAAAACTGGCACATGCCGGGGAGAGTAGGACCACATCTCCCGGAACTGCTCTTTCACAAGCTGCTGTTACGGCTTCATCGAAGGTTTCAAAACGGGTATAGGGCAGGGCTGTTTTCAGATCTTCTTCGATCCGTGCTCCTGCATGTCCATTGATGATGGCATGTTTGATTTTATCGGAATCATTTGCAATGCAGGTGAAATCCATAGCTTTGTCTGAACCGCCGAGAATCAAAATCACGTTGTGATCACCGCCGACAGTGCGCAATGCCGCATTAACTGAATGGGGATTTGTTGCTTTGGAATCGTCTACATACTTGATCCCGTTTTTCTCTGCGAAACATTCCAAGCGGTGTTTATCGGGGGCAAAACTGCGGAGCGTTTGGTGGACCTGTTCACTGAAGAGAACGTCATCACCTGCGACAGTCCGGAGCAATGCCAGTGCAGCGAGTACGTTTTCGACATTATGATTTCCTTCAAGCGGACACTCCGACCAATCAAAAATCTTTTGTCCACGGAAGCAGAGAAATCCCTCTGAAAAATAAAAATCGGCATTTGTTTCAGCAGAGAATGTTGCCGGGATTTCTGCGGGATAATGTTCCAGCCAATCAGAAAGAATATTCCGGTTGATCACGCTGTTTTTTTCGGAACGGGCAAGTTCCCGGAACAGTCGGAATTTCGCATCAGCATACCCTCTCATGGAGCCGTGACGGTTGATATGATCGCTTGCAAGGTTCAGCAGTGCTGCGAAATGTGGAATATAATGTTCCATACTTTCCAACTGGAACGAACTTGTTTCCACCACCAGCACGTCAAGCTGTCGTTCTCCCCGTTTCAGTTCCAACGCAACATCACTGAGGGCTGTCCCGATATTTCCTGCTGATTCACAGCGGAAACCCGTACTTTGGATCAGCGCCGTTGTCAGTTCCGTCGTTGTTGTTTTTCCGTTTGTTCCGGTGATTGCAACAATTTTGCAGGGCAATCCGGTTGCAGCGAACTCCAATTCACCGCAAACAGGAGTGCCGGATTCCCTGACAGCTTCAGCCATGGGTGAGTTGATGGAAATTCCCGGACTGATGACTGCAAGATCATATTTCTTGAGCGGTACTTCCGGTGTCCAGTTGGAGATCAGAGAATACTCTGATGGAACAACAGGCTGCCGTTCATCCAGGATTGTGATGGAATAGCCGTTGAAAACAGCCAGTCTTGCCGCAGCCTGACCGCTGATCCCGAAGCCGAGAATAAGAATTTCTTTCATTGCAGACTCACTTCAATGCTTTTACTGCTGCAGAAGCCAGATTTTCAATATCGTCATCTGTGAATTCATATTTTCCGGGATATGCCCGGACATTGCCGTTACCGGCTTTCATGCGCTCTAAAAGTAACGCCGTATTATCCTTGATCGGAATGACGTTATCATTCTTTTCATAGATGATGCTGATAGGAACTTTATGTTGAATAAGAGGTTCGAGGTTGTCAACAGGGTTCCACTCCGGAACGATTGCAAAATCTTCTGTAAGAACACCGGCTTTCCGGCAGATTTCACGTTCAAAAGGTGTCTTTGGCCAACTGTTCAAGTTACAGAGAGGACTATCCAGGATCAACATGGAAATTTTTTCCGGATTTCTGATTCCCCAGTTCAGAGCCGGAAGCGCACCGCGGCTGTAAGATTCCAGGATCGGGGATGCAGAGAAATTAAGTTTTTTGACAAGATAATCATAGAATCTGTCCATTCTCTGCATTGCTTCCGGACCTCCTGCAAGGTCGGTGATGTCAGTATGTACGAGATGAACCCCATGGCGGAGCATGGCAAGATCAAGGGCTGGATCGGCATTGAAAAATCTTGCGCGCCAGATCCACGGATTTCCTTTCAACGGAGAATCTGCGGTAACAACAATACTTTCAATCCCTTCTACTTCAAAACGGTAGGAATCATATCCGTGCCATATTCCCTTATTTCCCGGAATTGTCATTTTGCTGCCCATGATTCTGCGCTCCCCTCTATTCTATATCCCATGATTTTTTGTATGTCTCATAACGATCCATAATATCGTTAACATAATTCAGTGTGGAGGGAATTGTAATTCTCTTCCTGACATCAGCATTTGGGTCTGCCGGTTTCCATTTGTTTGCCCGGGTTATTCCTGCGTTATATTCACACAGCGCCAGAACATGACAATCCCGGTATTTGCTCCAGCGGCGGATGGCATTTCCAAGATACCAGGACCCGATTTCTATATTCAGTTCCGGATCAAATAATGCCCCGCGGGATGGTACTGCTTTCCCTTTTGCTTTTGCCCAGTCAACAACGGCTTTATCCGGCATGATCTGCATCAAGCCGACTTCACCGGCTTCTCCTTCTGTCATGACTTCAAACCGGCTTTCCCGCCAGATGACTGCTTTTAATAATCGGGGGTCGACCTGATTCCGCTGTGCAGCTTCCAGGATCAATGTATCAAAATCTACATTTTTTCCTGTATAATTACTGACAGCCTCGGCTCCCTTCCAGCACAAACAGACAATCGTACCAGCCAATATGATCAAAACGATCATAATCAGTGTGGCGTACTGTCTTCTGTTCGATTTTTTGCGGAAGCGAGCCATCGGCGACCCCTTTTATTACTGTGCAGTTTCTCCTGCAGTTGCATGGTTGGCTGCAGCTTCGATTTCACGGATGCGTGCAGCTTCAGCATATAGTTTCTTGAAGGTTTCTTCAAACTTCAATTCCTGCGGGAGAGGAATGATGCGCAGTTCACGCAGCTGCTTCATATCCACAGTGGCAGGAGCGTTCATCATAAGGTCCTGAGCCTGCTGGTTGAAGGGGAATGCGATCACTTCGCGGATGTTCGGCTCGTCGCAGAGAAGCATTGCCATACGGTCGACTCCGGGAGCGATTCCTCCGTGCGGAGGTGCGCCAAGTTTGAAAGCCTTGATCATGCCGCCGAATTTTTCATCGACAACACTCTTATCGTAACCGGCAATTTCAAAAGCCTTGTACATGATTTCCGGACGGTGGTTACGGATCGCACCGCTGGAAAGTTCAATCCCGTTACAGACGATATCGTACTGGTAAGCGTTGATGGTAAGGGGATCCATGGTTTCCAGAGCTTCCATTCCGCCCTGAGGCATGGAGAACGGGTTGTGGCTGAACATGGGCTTTCCGGTTTCTTCATCGAGTTCAAACATCGGGAAATCAACGATCCAGCACATCTTGAATTCATCATTGCTGATGAGGTCAAGACGTTTGCCGAGTTCAGTTCTGACCTGTCCGCCGACTTCGAGAGCAAGACTTTCTTTGTCAGCGAGGAAGAACATCACATCGCCGTCCTGAATATTTCCGGCAGCTTTCAGAGCATCCAGCTCTTCCCGTGCCATGAACTTCACGATGGGGCTCTTTTCTTCGTTTCCGGTCCAGATGATGTAAGCCATACCCTTTGCGCCGCATTCCTTTGCAAAGTCGATCATGCTGTCATAGAAACTGCGGGGCTGACCTGCAATTCCGGGAACCTTGATGGCTTTGACTTTTCCGCCGTTTTCAACGACAGATGCAAATGCCTTGAATCCGCTCTTAGCGAAAATATCGGAGACATCCTGAATGAAAAGCGGGTTGCGGAGATCGGGCTTATCGGAACCGTACTTCTGCATGGATTCACGGTAAGGAATCCGCGGGAACGGGGCAGCATTCAGTTTCTTTGTGGAGAATTTCGGGAAGATTTCCATGAAGAGGCTTTCGATCACAGCGAAGATATCATCCTGTGTAGCGAAGCTCATTTCCATATCCAGCTGATAAAATTCACCGGGGGAGCGGTCTGCACGTGCATCTTCATCACGGAAGCAGGGAGCGATCTGGAAATATTTGTCAAAGCCGGCGATCATAAGCAGCTGTTTGAACTGCTGGGGAGCCTGGGGCAATGCGTAGAACTGACCGGGATGGACACGGCTGGGAACCAGATAGTCACGGGCTCCTTCGGGGGAACTGCTGGTGAGGATCGGGGTCTGGATTTCATTGAATCCGAGTCCGGTCATAAAGCGGCGGATCTCAGAGATCAGCTTGGAACGCAGCATGATGTTGCTGTGGAGTTTTTCTTTCCGCAGGTCAAGGAAACGGTAGGAAAGACGGGTTGCTTCCGGAGCCTGTTCTTCCTTGGCGATCTGGAACGGGATCACATCGCATTCACCGAGAATGACCATGTCTTCTGCAACAAGTTCGATTTCTCCGGTTGCAAGTTTCGGGTTGACTGTTTCCGCAGCTCTGGTAACGACTGTACCGGTGAAGCAGACAACTGTTTCAACACGCCATTTATCCAATTCCTGATAAAAAGACTTGTTGGGGTCGATCACAACCTGGGTCTTACCATAATGGTCACGAAGGTCGATAAAGATAACTCCGCCATGGTCGCGGACACTGTGGATCCATCCGGAAATCCGGACTGTTTTTCCGGCATCAGCTTTGGTAAGCTCGCCGCATGTGTGGGTTCTGAACTCGTGCATTTTTGAATTCCGTTTCTATGTTGTTAAAGTGTTATACATTCTCAGACATTCTGTAATATAGCACGTTTTCTTGTGATTTCAAAAAAAATATGACATTTCTATGCCTTAATCTTTACATTTTTTTGCTTTTTTTTCTGTTTTTCCGTCATCCGTTCAAGATTCTCTTTTGGCTGAATACTTTCAGGGAGTTACATCCGCAGATTTTTCCGTAACTCCGCAGGTGTCATATTGCAATGTTTTTTCAGAAACAGATAAAGGTGGGTTACATGATTCATTCCGGCAGAGTCTGCCACTTCTTTGAAACTCAAATCCGTTTCCGTCAGCAGCTTTTGGATTTTTGCCAACCGCAGCCTTGCACGGTAATTTGCCGGATTTGTATGGTAATATTTCTGGAAAAGTCTGCGTAAATGGATTTCTGTCATCGGTAAATCATCCATCAGTTCCGTCAGTGTTTTCTGAAAATCTGTATCAGAATCAATCGCAGATTTCAGCTTGATCAACGTTTCCGGAATTTCCTGTTTCCGGTCTGAAGCAGAATGTTCCAGAAATTCCGCCAGAAGTGATGAAACCAGCATTTCTGCTGCCTTTGTTTCTGCCGGCAATGCAGATTTGTTCAAGTGGATGATCCGGTGAAATGTCTCCTGAATTTGCTCTTTGCGGACTGGTGACACCGGGATCATCACTGGTAAATGGAACTTTCCTCCTTCATATTCAAGTTCAATTGTCCGGCTCTGTTCATTCCATTGCAAACCGTCAAGGCGGAGAAGGATCATATAATTTTTCCGGAGTTCACCGAATTGAAAATCCAGATGAAAATCCTCTGGAATCAGGATCAATGATTGTTCCTCAATATCAGCCGCCAAAGTTCCGTCCGGTGCATAAACATTCATATATTCCAGCCCGGAGAGGATCATTCCCAGAAAAACGCAGGGTGTCGTTTGACTGTATTTTTCCGCTTTTGTATAAACTTCTGCGTGGGTGATGGAGAGATTCATAAAATGTTCCTTTTTTATAATTTCTGTTTATATTATATAAAATAAACTGTTTTTTTTAATTTGCAAATTATAATTCAATGATATATAGTACAAAAAAGAGCTATCCCATTCAATGGAATCAAAGGAGGAACTATCTATGGAACCCGGAAAGATTTTTAACACTGATAAACGGATCCGTCTCGGGATCTGGGGCTTGGGAAGAGGCAGTGTCTTTATCAAAGCTGCCAAAGAGTTGAATATTGATGTTGTCGCAGGCTGCGATTTCAATGATGAGATCCGGGCGCGTTTTCAGAAAGAGTGTCCGGAGGCAAAAGTCACCGCCGACGAAAATGAATTTCTCTCCAATAAAGAGATGGATGCCGTTCTGGTGGCAACATTTTTCACCTCCCATGCGGAACATGCGATCCGGGCTTTGAATGCCGGTTATCATGTCATGAGCGAAGTCACTTCCTTCTTCACTCCAGCGGAAGGAGTCCGTCTTGTGGAAGCTGTGGAGCGTTCCGGAAAAATCTATAATCTTCTGGAAAATTATCCCTTCACCAAAGAAAATATGTACCTTGCAAAACTTTGGAAAGACGGTTTCTTCGGAGAGTTTCAGTATGGCGAATTTGAATATCTTCACGAGTGCCGGGAACTCTGTTACCGCTACTGCGTCCTGCCTGATTTTCCTCCCATCGAACCCGGTTATACCGTCCACTCCTGGCGGTCATGGCTTGATTTCCACTATTACTGCACTCACTCTCTCGGACCGCTCATGCAAATCACCGGATTGCGCCCTGAACGGATCACTGCGTTTCCGGAAAAGGTGGAACTTCCCGGATATATTCCCGGCAGCGGCATGAGCAAACCGTGTCCCTCTCTGATCCAGATGAGCAACGGCGGTCTTATGAAGAATCTTTGCGGTGCGACAACGGCTGATTATCACATGTCCAAACGGATCTGGGGAACCCGTGCCGCAGCTGAATCTTTTGAGGGAAATCTCTATCTCCGTCTTGGTGCAACCGGCGGTTCCATGAAAACACCGGTTCAGCCGGAATGGCCCGAATTGGGAGAACTTGCCGATTCCACCGGACATGGCGGCGGAGATTTCTGGGAACTCTACTACTTTGCGCGTCAGGTCCTTACCGGAGAAAAAGCTCCGTGGGACGTCTATTCCGCATGTGATGTCACCCTGGCAGGGATCATGGCTGTCCGCAGTCATGAAAACAATGGCGCACCCATGGAAATTCCCGATTTCCGCAAGCCGGAAGTTTGTGAACGGTACCGTAATGATAATGGAAGAATGGTTTGGCCTTTTGATCCGGCAAAGATCTTCCCCGAAGGTCATGACAAGGAAAAAACTTCTGACTTTACCCGTCTCATGGCAAAGATCCAGGAAAACTCCGTGATCCTGCGCAAAGCTATGGATGGAGCGTCCGTTTATGAACAGATCCGGGAAAATGAAACCAAGCTGGAAGTGATCCGGCTTTTGAATAAAACTTTGGAAGTTCTGTCTGAACTCTATTCCGACCGGGCAAAGGCGAAAGAGTTGCTCTCTCTCTATCCCGAAAGTCTTGCGGCAAAGGCTTTGACAGGTATCATGACCTTGTCTGAGCCGGAAACGTTGGAAAGTCAGGATATTCTGAAGCAGAAAATCGAAAAAACAATGACATCTTTACTGAAGTAACAGGAGCTGAAAATGGCACAGCTGAAAATGATTTTTAATGCAGAAAACACACCTCTGCCGGAATTGAAAATTGCAGAAGGATTCCGATTGCGTACGATTCAGGATGAAGAGCTGGAACGTTACAATCAGCTCCGGACATCCGTGGAGTTTCCCGCCTGGGAAAAAGCCTATCTGACAGAGGTCTACCGCAAAAAAGTTTTGCCGGATGCTTTGTTTCTGATCGAAGAGACCCGAACCGGAAGATTTGCAGCCTCTGCCGGAGCTGAGACGACTGATATGCCGGAACATCCGGAAGTCGGTGTCCTCGGCTGGGTAATGACTCATCCGGAAATGCGCGGACACTCTCTGGGAAAAGCCGTAAGTGTGGCTGTCATGCACCGTCTGTATCAGGATGGGTACAGAGCATTTTCTCTCCTGACCGATGATTTCCGTGTTGCGGCACTGAAAACCTACCTCTCTCTCGGCTGGAAACCGTGGCTGTACCTTGATGATATGGAAGACCGCTGGAGAGCCATCGCAGACGTTCTGAAAATGGATTTTGACTCTCTCGGATGTCTCCCTGCAGATTGCACTTTCCCCGGGAAAAAATAACCTTTCCGGAAATAAAAAAATGGCGGCTGGAAATCAAATTCCGACCGCCAATTTTTTTGACTTTTTATGAGGTAATTTCAAAAGTCCGGCAAAATTTGGCTGAAAAAAGATTGTTGATGAGTTGGAAATGGTAGTTTGAGCGTGGCTACCCACAGGGTAACCACCGAAAACGCTCCATTTGCAGATCGCAACAAGAATTTTCTGCCATTTTTGAAGACTTTTGAAATTGCCTCTTATGTCTGATTATTTTGCGAAGGAGCTGAGAAGCACCATGCTGAAAGCCATGACGAAGATAGCCACGGTTTCGATAATACAAATCACAACCATCTGGTTTGCAAACCCTTTTCCTGTTTCAGAGAAAGCATCGCAAGCAGCTGCACAGGCACGTCCCTGCCAGATGGCAGAAATACCGACTGCAATACCGGAAAGGACACCGGTGACCATGTAGAAAAACCAGATTCCGGGCTTTGTAACATCAGCACCCATGATGCTGAACATCAGGATCATACCGTAGATAGTCTGAGAGAGCGGACATCCGGCAAAAATCATGAGCTGGAAGGGTGCGGGCTTGTTCTGGGCATAGCATTTTTTCCATGCGCCGATAGCGGAAGATGCTGCGGCACCTGTTCCCCATGCTGAACCGACTGCGGCAAGCGCAATCGCACAGAATGCTGCGGAAAAGACGAGGACCTTATCAGTCAGTCCTGCCGTCGGGGTTGCTGTTGCGAGTGTGATGAGTTCTGTCATTTTGAAATCTCCTTGTTGTTATCTTTAAGATTTTCTTTGTTGTTCTTATATTTTGCAAAGGGTTTGTAGCGGATCCCTGTCCACTGCATTCCCATGTGTCCGGAAAATTCCAGCGTGTTCAGTCGGACTCCATGCGCAAGCACACTGAGGAAGCTCAGTGCAATGTTCAGCGCATGACCGAACAGAACAATAATAATCATTGCAATCAGCATGAGAACGTAACTTGCACCGGTTTTTCCGTCAATAAGCATTGCTCCCATATTGTTGAAGTTGACCGCAATACATGTTCCTGCAAGTCCCACTGCAAACAGACGGATGTAGGAAAGCACATCTGTGAAACTGCCGATCAGGGAGAAGGGCAGGTTCAGGAAATCCTGCGGCTGACATGTAATGATCAGCAGCACTGTCCCCACAATGTAGGCTCCATAACCGAATGTCGTCGGGAAGGTTCCCGGGAAGACGATCAGGTTCACCGCAGTGAAGAAGTTTGCAACCAGCAGACACACCCAACCCAGGTTGCCTACCGCACGCCAGTCTTCTTTGATATCTACGATAAACTTGAAAATACGGGCGGAACTCAAGTGAACTGCTGCCAGGAAGAAACAGAACCACTGTACGATCCTGTTGTTGAGGTCTCCCCACATTCCGGCGATTTGGGCATCCGTCATTCCATCTTTCAGCAAACCGGTCTTAACGACCAGCTTGTGTGCCAGCGGACTGTTCTGCGGGTTCGCAAGAAAATCCAGCCCCTGCATGAAAACAGGAAGATGTACTTTGGGGATCCCGAACCAGTTTCCGTTGAGCCAACCCCAGGTCAGTGAGAATACGGAAAGCATCAGGAACAAATTAATGGAAACCTGTGCTTTTTTCTTCTCTTTGAACAGTTTCTTGCACAGCAATGCGATCAACAGGAAAAGAAGTCCGTAACCGGCATCGCCGATGATCATTCCGAAGAAGATCGGGAAGAAGATGAAGAAAAACGCATTCACATCGTTTTCCCGGTAACCGGGATCGATACCGACAAGATCAAAAAGCGGATCCATCAAACCGAGGAATTTCGGCTTTGTGATGTAAGTCGGCACATCCTGATCTTCCGGATCGGGATCTTCTGCAAGATAAGCCCAGCCATTCTTCCTGACTGCTGCGGTAAATTCATCCATCCGGATCACCGGAATATAACCGGTAAGAATGGAAATTTCCTCTTCCGACTGCATGGAAAGATCTGCATTGGCAAAATCAAGTTTACAGCGTACTTCTTCCGCATACTCTTCGAGAGCTTCCCTGTTGCAAACCAGTGATGCCGCAGTATCTTTGTTCCGGCTCAAGTCGGATTCGATCTTTTCTATCTCTTTCTCAATATCAGAGAGCTTGACTTCCGGAAGATGAACCTCCTGAGCTACAGGAAGAACAGAATCCTCCCGGTCAATGGAAAGAATATACTTGTTTCCGGCTTCTGTTCTGATGGTTTCCAGAACCATGCCTTCCGGCGGAGTCAAAGCACTCTTTGCCGGAGCGATCCAGAATTTCAGGAACAATCCCTGATCTTTGACAGCTTTGAATGAAGCAGGATCAAAATCACCCCAGGGAGCGATTTTTTCTTTCTGTTTCAGCAGATCATCCAACTGCTTTTTCAGCGTTTCTGTCTCTGCAATACAGTTCAGGAGTTCCGCCAGACATTCCCGGGCAGGGAGTTCTTTCTGCGGAATATCCGTTTTCTTGAACTCTTCCAGAAGGAATTGCGCTTTTGCGATCTGATCGAGCTTCTGAATGTACTGTGCGGCATCACCCTGTCCGGCTTTCTTCCGGTCAACTGTGATGTGCATGACACTGAGTTCAGAAAGCTGATCCAGCATTTCCTGCTTATAAGACTCCAGAGTCAGCAGAGTGATTTTCTTCATTTTCTGAATCATGCTACTGTCTCCTGAAGTTTTTTCTTTGCGATTTTTGAGCGTGCAACCGCAGCTGTATTCTGATCCCCGATGTAGATCTGGATCTTCCGGATGTTTTCTTTACATTCCGGGATCATGACCTTTTCAAAGAGGTTTACCCGCTGGGTCGTTACCCGCAGTTCCGCTTCGATCAGATCATACTGCTTGCGTATGATATCCCGTTCAGCGCGGATCGAAATAATATTTTTAACAGCCTCTACTGCATCGTCGAACCAGGGCTCATCATGATAAAGATCCGGTCCGGATCCTTCAAAATCAACCCGTTCAAAAACAGGAACATTCACACCCGCAATGTTCTGGCTTCCGGAAATGACTTCCCGGATTTTCAGGATCTCGCCGATCCGAGCCGGAACAGAGTCTGTGCCGAACAGAACCACCCAGCCGGAAAGCTCTTCTTTCGTCTTCGCTTCCCGCTGCTCATTGGATTCGATCCGTTCCAGACAGGTCCGCATTTCCAGCTGCAGCTGCTGCTTCTTCAACTGAAGAGTCGGCAGAAAACGCTGAAACTGCTTCAAGGAATCCCGTTCCTGTTTCAGAGCTGTTTTTGTGAGTTTTACTTTCCCCATAACAGTGGACTCCGGTTACTTGTTGACCCAGAACTTTTCTGTCAATTCAGACTTCATACCAACTTCTGTCCGTTCAAAACATTCGCCGAGGATCTTCCAGCCCATGTCAAGAGCCTCTTCCAGAGGAATATTGACGGAAAGATCCATCATTTCCTTTTCAAAGAGTTTTCCGTACTTCATGAGCTTTTTATCCCAGTTACTCATCTGGAATCCCATCGCCGCCTTTTCCTGGGTTTCTTTGTAGTCGGAATAGAAGCGGATCATGGTGTCCATGATAGCACGGTGGTCCTCACGGGTCTTGCCGTTCACCTGCTGTTTCAGACGGGAGAGGGAGCCGAACGGTTCGATCCGTCCGCCCTTCAGGTAGAACTGACCTTCTGTGATATATCCGGTGTTGTCCGGGATCGGGTGGGTCACGTCATCACCGGGCATGGTTGTCACGGTGAGGATTGTGATGGAACCGGCACCATCGAAGTCAACAGCCTTTTCGTAACGGGCTGCCAACTGACTGTAAAGGTCTCCGGGATAACCGCGGTTTGACGGGATCTGTTCCATCGTAATCGCAATTTCTTTCATGGCATCCGCAAAGTTTGTCATGTCTGTGAGAAGAACAAGAACCCGCTTGTTGTCGAGAGCATATTTTTCCGCAACCGCCAGACACATATCCGGGACAAGCAGACATTCCACTGTGGGGTCTGCTGCGGTGTGGATGAAAAGAACAGATCTGGAAAGCGCACCATGATCGTCAAGCACGTTTTTCAGGTACAGATAATCGTCATATTTCAATCCCATTCCGCCGAGGATGATCACGTCGACTTCCGCCTGCATGGCAATTCGTGCCAGCAACTGGTTGTACGGTTCCCCTGCAACGGAGAAAATCGGCAGTTTCTGAGATTCCACCAGTGTGTTGAAAACGTCGATCATGGGAATCCCGGTACGGATCATCTTTGTGGGAATGATACGTTTTGCGGGGTTGACGGACGGTCCGCCGATTTCGACTTGATCAGAGTTGATTTCCGGACGGTGGTCACGGGGCTTTCCTGCACCGTTGAACACTCTTCCGAGAAGATCTTCGGAAGCGGAAACTTTCATCTGGTCTCCGAGAAAACGGACTTCATCGTTTGTGCTGATCCCTCTGGCACCGGCGAACACCTGCAGAGAGACCTTGCGGTCCTGCAGACGGATCACCTGAGCAAGAGAAGTCCCGCGGGAACCGCTGACTTCTGCAAGTTCATTGTACGCCACGTTATCGGCTTCCACCGTGATAACGTTACCGGAAATCTGGATGATTTTATGATAAACTTTACGCATTTTCAAGATTCTCCGCAAGCTTTGCTTTTATATCAGCTTCAATCTTTTTGAACTGATCCGATTCATAGGGGGCATAGTTCCAGTCAATGAACAACTGCTGGACTTCCTGGAAATAACGGCGGGCATCATCTTTGGTCGCAAAGGTGAAATCTCCGTTCAGAACTTCACAGACAGCATCAAAAACATACCGCTGACGTTCTGCACTCGTTGCCATTTCCACATCGTCAAAACTGTTCTGCTGGAGATAAACAAAGTCAAGGAACTCACTCTTCAGATAAACAGTAAAGTCTTTGTTGTCAGTTCCTTCTTCTCCGACCACTTTCATCATCTGGTTGACTTCGCTGCCGCGCTGAAGTGTGGCACGGGCTCCGGCAAGTTTCTTTTTGTCAACGATACTGCTGTATTTGCTCCAGCTTTCCAGAGGATGGATCGCAGGATAACGGCGGGCAGAAGAACGGTCACGGGAAAGTCCCAGGAAGGAACCGACCACTTTCAGTGTTGCCTGTGTCACAGGTTCTTCAAAGTTACCGCCTGCAGGGCTGACAGATCCGCCGATGGTCACAGAGCCCTGTGTTCCATCGTTGAGTTCCACCAAACCGGCGCGTTCGTAAAATGAGGCAATCAGCGATTCCAGATAAGCAGGAAATGCTTCTTCTCCGGGGATCTCTTCCAGTCGTCCGGACATTTCGCGGAGAGCCTGAGCCCAGCGGGAAGTGGAGTCTGCAAGAAGCAGAACGTTCAGTCCGGATTGACGGTAGTATTCTGCCAGTGTCACAGCTGTATAAACAGACGCTTCACGGGCTGCAACAGGCATGGAGCTTGTGTTACAGATGATGATGGAACGGTCCATGAGAGACTGTCCGGTGCGGGGGTCCTTCAAGTGGGGGAACTCACGGAGGATTTCCACAACTTCACCGGCACGTTCACCGCAGGCCGCAACGATCACCACGTCTGCTTCTGCGTTCTGACTCATGGCGTGCTGAAGCACAGTCTTACCGGCACCGAAAGGACCGGGGGTACAGAATGTTCCGCCCTTTGCAACCGGGAAGAAGGTATCAACGGTACGCATCTGAGTGATAAGCGGCTCCGTCGGCATCAGTTTTTCTTTATAGCAGGTGATGGGGATCTTGACCGGCCATTCCTGATACATTGTAGCAGTACGGGTTTCGCCCTTTTCGTTTTTGACCACAGCGGTCATGTCAGAGGCTTTCCGTTTTCCAGCGGGGGCGACTTCCACGACTTCCCAGGTTCCCTGCCAGGAGAAGGGCAGCATGATGTAATGTGTGAAAATTCCTTCGGGAACGGAACCGATGTGATCACCTGCCTGAAGTTTATCTCCGGGCTTTGCAATGGGGGTGAAATCCCATTCTGCATCATCGGAAAGCGGGTTCAGATAGAGTCCGCGCTGAAGGAAGAATCCGGAACGTTCTGCCAGATCGGGCAGGGGATTCTGAAGTCCATCGAAAACCTGTTTCAGCAATCCGGGGCCCAGTTTCACACTCAAAAGAGCAGACGTGAACTCCACTTTGTCACCAACTTTCAAGCCGTTGGCACTTTCAAAGATCTGCAAGTCTGCCAGATTTCCGCGAACACGGATGACCTCGCATTTCAGACGGCTGTCGCCAATGACGGCAAACGCCACCTCGTTCTGCATCACGTCCGTATCGAACCGGACGGTCAGCATGTTGCCATTGACCCCGGCGATACTTCCGGTTTTTACTTGTTCTGCCATATTTTAATTCTCCTGTTTTGTTTGCAATTCAAGGGAACGTTCCACTGCCTGAGTGGAGAGTTCCAGATTCTGAGCAGCCTGTTCCGGGACTCTTCCCAGCCACTTGAGCTGGAGAAGAAGTTTCAATTTATATGCACAAAGCTGTTCAAAACTGAAAAGTTGACCGGCTTCCAATTCTTCGATCTTTTCCCATCTGGCACGGTCAAGAAGCCGTTCCCGTTCCAACGGATTGGAAATCATCCACGCTGCTGATGCAGTCCGTTCCACATCAGATTCCGCCTCTGTCCGGGGATCTTCATTAAGATATTCAGCCGCATCTACATTCAGTTTGCGGGAACGTTTTCTGACGATCGCATTCCGGAGCGCACATTCCCATGCCGCATATCGACCTGGCAGACTGTCCGCGGAAAACAGTTCCAAAGACGGATCAAGCCCCAGATCATCCAGAATTTTTAATTTATCTCCGCTTACATACACTTCACAATAGGAATGAAAACGTTCCGGCGTGAAACCGGAGTTTCCTTCCAGAGTCAGCATAGGAAGGGAGGAGATCAGAGCATAATAACTCATGCAAAGCCTCCTGTTCAGCCTTTGATCGCCGCCGCCAGTTTCGGGCCCGCATAGCTGCAAATGACTTCTGTCAGTGCATCATCGGAGAAATCAAAGAAAAGATCGGTCCCTTTCACTCCGATTTTCAGTCCGGCTGCAATATTGCTGCTGAGCTGGATTTCAGGTTTCGCTTTCAAGTTCGCAACAAGTCCGGCTTTCAAGCCGGCTTCCAATGCTGCTGCATCGGCAGGGGAAAGCAACAATTCAATCGTGCCGTTATCATCCTGTGCAAAATATTTTTCTGCCATCTTTGTAACGATCTGCCCCATGACTTCCGGGGTGATTGCCTGTCCGAGACTGTCGCGGACAATTGCTTCCAGACGTTTCTGCAGTTCTGTCTGCAGGGAGAGGATGACATCACGGGCAGCCTGTTTCACAGCAGCTTTGCCTTTGTTTTCGCTGATAATTGCTTCTTCTCCGGCATTTTTCATAATTGCTGCGGCTTCAGCTTTGGCTTTCGCTACAATCTCTTCCGCCTGCTTCTTCGCATCGTCAAGAATCCGTTTCTTTTCGGCTTCCGCCTTTTCGATTCCATCCGACTGAATCCGGTTCAAAAGTCCCTGGATATCTTCTGCCATTTCGTGCCTCCTCTGATTCTGTGATATTTTGTATACCGATCTTATTTTTATTCTTTGACACCGCAAATTTTCATTTTTCCGGCAGCAAAGGATAAAAATCCAGTCAATATACTCCATCCTTGCTTATTCTTCAAACATATTCAGGAAAAAATCACTGTGTTTTACAAGCGACTTCTTTATGGTTTTATATGTAACAAAGTTAAGCAGTGTTAATAATATACAACACAAAAATAAAAAGTCAAGCACTTTTACAATAAAAAAAAAACACTTAAATGAGGTAATTTCAAAAGTCCGGCAAAATTTGGCTGAAAAAAGATTGTTGATGAGTTGGAAATGGTAGTTTGAGCGTGGCTTTCCATCCTCCTTCGTTAAAACTCCGGAGGACAAGCCGAAAACGCTCCATTTGCAGATCGCAACAAGAATTTTCTGCCATTTTTGAAGACTTTTGAAATTGCCTCAAATATATTTTTCCTTACCTCAATTGAAAAAGAGATATTTACAGTATATATTACAGGATTTCAAACACAACAAACAGAGTAATTCTATGCCGCCTGTAAAAACAAAAATCGTCAGAGACCTTACCTCCGGAAGTGTCACATGGACAATGATCTCTTTCGCTGCTCCGCTCTTCCTTTCCAGCCTGCTGCAAACTCTCTACAACATCACCGATATGATCATCATCGGTCATACTGTCGGGCGGGATGGTTTGGGCGCCGTTTCCATCGGAACTGATATCCTGCACTTTTTCTGTTTTGCCGCCATGGGATTTTCCAATGCCGGACAGGTGATCATCTCCCAGCTGATTGGTGCCGGGATGCAGGATCGTGTCCGGAAAACCATCGGAACACTGTTCTCGTTTCTGGGGTTGACATCGCTGATCATCAGTCTCGGCGGTTTTCTTCTGCTGGATCAGATCCTTCATTGGGTCAACACTCCGCCGGAGGCTTACGAAATGGCAAAGTCCTACATGGGGATCTGTTTTACCGGAATGATTTTCCTTTACGGTTACAATGTTGTAAGCGCGATTCTCCGCGGAATGGGAGATTCCCGTCACCCGCTTCTGTTTGTCGCAGTGGCTGTTGTCCTGAACATCATCCTTGACCTGTTGTTTGTGATCGTGTTCAAATGGGGACTGTTCGGAGTGGCTCTTGCAACGGTTCTCAGTCAGGCGGTCAGTTTTATCTGGTCGTTGATTTTCCTCTATCAGAACCGGGAACAATTCGGTTTTTCATTCCGTCCCTGCGATTTCCGGATCGACAAAGAAGCTCTGATGCCTCTTCTGAAACTGGGAATCCCGATGTTGATTCAAAGTGCGGCAATCAGCTTCTCCATGCTGTTCGTGAACTCCTATATCAACGCTTACGGT
>SUVT01000059.1 GCA_015061845.1 Lentisphaerota bacterium | reverse complement strand
GTTCGGAGCTTTCCCGCCGCTCTCTGCATCGGGCAGAGAATTTCAGGAAAAACTGATTGCCAAGCCGAAATATCTCATGGAACTTCTGAAACATGAACAGTTCAAAATGGGAGAAGGTTTGATCGGAGAAATCGCGCTCCACCGGGAAGATGTTTTCGTTCAATCCCCCGCCTCCGATCCGAGAATTGCAGAACTTGGAACGCTGATGATCCCCATTCGTTCCATGCTTGCGGTGCCATTGATCAACGATGGTAAAGTTTCCGGTGTCATGTGTGCAGTCAACAGCAAAAATGCGGCTCAACCGTTCTCTCATGATCAGTTCCGCAGATTCAAATTTATCGCTTCTCAGGTCGTTCTTGCTCAAAATATGATGCAGGTTTATTCCACCATCAGCGAACAGCAGAGAATCTCCCAGGAGCTGAACTTTGCGAAAAATCTCCAGCAGTCTCTGATCCCGAAAGATATTCCGGTCTGGGGAAAATTTGAGATCCGTGCATTTACAAGAGCATCAAAAGAAGTGAGCGGTGACTTCTATGATTTTGTGCAGATCGATAAAAACCGTCTTCTTGTTGTGATCGGAGATGCCTGCGGAAAAGGGATCCCCGCCTGTATGATCATGGCAATGACCCGGGCATTTATCCGCGCAAGTATCGGCAGATTCACCACCTTGAAAGCTCTTTTGCAGGAACTCAACACAAATCTTTACCGTGATACCTCCGAAGGACGCTATATCACGCTCGGTTGTTGTTTGATCGACAAGGAGGAATCCACCATCGAATGTGCCCGTGCAGGTCACACACCTCTGCTGATGTTCCTCCGTCAGCACATCCGTGAAGTCCGTCCCGATGGAGCCGGTCTTGGATTACTGCCATCTGAAATCGCTGATTTCGATACTCTCTGTACCGGAATCGGTCCCAACACAACGATTCTGATGTTCACCGATGGACTGAATGAAGCAACAGACAAGAATGATGAATATTATGGTCTGAAACGGTTAACGGATGTCTATGCCGAAAGTTGTAAAGACAATAAATCGACCGATGAAGTCGTGGAAGCGATCATCAAAGATGTTGACAGGTTCTCTCTTACCGATGGCAAAGAACAGGATGATGACCAGACGATGGTTGTGATCCGGCATATTTAAGGAGTTATTATGAAGAAAATTCTTGCTTTCCTGATTCTGCTTTCAGCTCTTTTCCTGCTCCCGGCATGTCAATATGCGCATGGAGACGGACCGGATGTCGCAACGCCAAGAGCGCAGAAAAACAGGAAAGTCTCTCCGGATAAAAATCCAAGAAAATCCAACTGGCTTACACAAAATATGCACCGTGAACGGGTCAGCAGAAAAGACATTAACAAGCCGGGCGGGAATGATGATTTTCAGGTTTTTCCGATCCGAGACGGGAAACGCCGCAGCGAAAAATTGAGAGAACAGGGCTCACCGTTTTTCTGGCGATAATTTTTCTGTTCAAAAGTGAAGTTTGAAAGCCCGGTGCAGCGGCTTGTCACCGTACTTGTCCGGAACGCCGTCCAACAGTTCTTCCGGAAGATAATTTGATCTTACATCATAAACGGTCACGGCATTTCCGGAAACATGGAATGCAATTCTCCAGGTGCGGAATCCGATTTCATAGCCATTTGCTGTCCGGTAAATTCTTTTCCGTTCCGGATTCACGGGATCACTGCCCAGCTGAATAATGCAGAAATTTTCTGCATCGAACCCATTTTCTTTCAGGAAATCAAGTTTTTCTTTTGCGTTTTCTGTAAAAGAGACTTCAAAACTCTGGGGAACAACAGCCCGTTCCAGCCAGCCGGTCCGTGCCTCCGGGAAAGAATCAGCGGCAGGGATATAAGGCTTGATATCGAACACTGGAGACTCATCCAGCAGGTCGCAATCCTGTACAAAAATATTCAATCCTTCCACTTTTTCCAACTTGACACAGCTCATTCCGATGGGGTTCGGGCGATGCGGGGAACGTGTTGCAAAGACTCCGATCCGTTCTTTTTCCGGAGCGACCGGCGGACGGACTTTCGGGCGCCAGTTATCATTCAAATGGAACTGGAAGATCACCCAAATCCGGTCGAACCCTTCCAAATCCTCCAGAGCTGTCTCAAAATTTCTGTTCGGCTGCAAGGTGATCACGCCGGAATTATGGATAAAAACGCTTTGCCGCGGAGTTTCAAAACGGAATCTCTGGGCAGAATGGTAGATGCCGATCGGTTCAAGATTCATTGTTTGCTCCGGGCAAAAAAGTGAGGGGAATCGCCCCAATCGTTCCACAGGATCTCTTCTCCGGCTGCAGCAGCTTCCCGCTTCAGGATCTCCAGTCCGGAAAGGGAATCATCGTTGACTCCCGGCTTTCCTTTATAGAGAAGATACCCTGCCCTGCGGCTGCTTTCGGTGATATTGGGCATGATCACATTTGCACCGGCAAGCAACCCCATTTTTCTTCCATCCGGATGAAGTGCCTGCAATGCAGTCGTAGAGGCGATATTGACATCTTTCAGCAGCAGCCGGGTCACGGCGATCGCTTTCAGTCCGATGAGCAGCTGGCGTTGCGGATCGAAGTCCGGCATCTCTTTCGCAAGCGGGGTATCTTCATGGACGATATAAGGTCCCATGCCGATCATATCCATATTCATTTCCTGATAAAAGAGGATATCTTTTGCAATGTGTTCTGTTGTCTGAAACGGCAGACCGAGCATGACACCTGTCCCGGTCTGATAGCCGATTTCTGAAAGGATTTTCAAGCAGTTTTTCCGTTTTTCCCAGGAGTGATCCTGCGGATGAATCTTTGCATAAAGCTGCGGATCAGAAGCCTCGATCCGCAAGAGAAAACGATGCGCTCCGGCATTGAACCAGCGGAAATAAGTTTCCCGGCTCTGCTCTCCTGTGCTGAGCGTGATCCCCAGTCTTCCGCTGCTTGCCTCTTTGATTTTCCGGACAAGACGTTCGATCAGGGATACGAATTCTTCATCACTGCGTTCCCCTGATTGCAGCACAACAGAACCCAGTCCCAGCTGATCGGCTTCCAATGCTTGAGAGAGAATATCATCTTCCGGGATCTGATAGCGGGTCACATTATGATTTCCTTTCCGGATCCCGCAATAATAACAGTTCTTTGTACAGATGTTGCTGAACTCTATGATACCGCGCAGGTGGATCTTGTTTCCGACATACTTCAACTTCGTTTGATAAGCGGCAGCATAGAGCTGTTCCAGTTCGTCTCCCTCTGGAAGATCAAGCAGATACACAAGTTCAGGGATCTCAGGAGTCAAGCCGGATCGCATTTTTTTGATAATGGAAGAAGCGTTCACTTTTTATTACCTTTCTGCTTCAGTTCCTGATAAAGTGCAAGATATTGTTCCGTCATTGTTTCGACGGTACAGAGGGTTCGTTTTTCAGATCGCGGCATGACCATAGCTTCTGCGATGAGAGCTGCTGTCTTTTCATCCTCTTCCGGTTTATCGAACCGTGCGGGGAACGCATTTGGAACACCTTCAGCCAGTTCCGGCAGGGAATCTACAGGAGCATACACGCAGGGCAATCCGAGACTGATTGCTTCAGCAAACACAAGTCCATATCCTTCGTACCGGGACGGCATCACAAAGGCATCGAACGCCTGAGCAAAAGAGGCGGCATCCTTTTCAAAACCGGGAAAACGCACGATCAAATTCCGGTGCGAGTATTTTGAGAGCAAGGCTTCCAGATTTTCCCGTTCACTGCCCTCTCCCAGGAACACGATCCCCCAGGTTTCTCCGGCGGGTACATGTTTTTCCAAAGCAGGAAGAATGCGGAGCAAACGGTCAAACCCTTTTTGCCGGTCAAGCCGTCCAACAGCTCCGAGCAGTTTGCTGCACATGCTTACCTGCCAACGGTCTTTTGCCGCCAGAAGTTCTTCGGGAGTGCGGGGTTCTGCCGGATCAACACCGTTGCGGATCGTCCGGATCGACCCTTCTTTCAGGTAAATTGCTTTTTCATGAAATCTTGCGGAAGCATCGGAGACGGCTGTATATTGATCACAAAGCGCATGAGTGAAGGAGTCCATGAGGAAGAACTTTTTCTGTCCGCTCCGGCGTTCGGAAATATGGATCGTATTGACAAGGGGGATCCCGGTTTTATAATTTGCGATTCTTGAGATCAGGTTCGGATGCATCAGATGGGAATGGATCACATCCGGTTTGTATTCCCGGATCAATTTCCGGAGTTTTTTGATTTTTTTCCAATCGCGGAACGAATTTATTTTAAGGATATCGGGATAGATTCCGAGTTTTTTGAAATCTTCCCGCATATTCTGTTCCGGAAGTTCCTTCATCACGGCTAAATGAACGGTGTGTCCCTGTGCTGTCATAGTACGGCAAAGATCCAGAACGACCCGTTCTGCGCCGCCAAAACCCAACTCTGTCATGATCTGCAGTATCTTCATTGTAAAAAAATTCCCGAAAATCTCAACTCTGGACTTGCCAATTTGTTAATGTGTGCTAAATTTATACTGTTTCAGAAAAATGCGTTTTTGCATCGTTCTGATCATCTATTGAGTAATGTAACACAAAATTTGAAATATGGAAGCGGAAAAATGCGGTATTTTGAAAAATTTTCTGTATTTTTATTGGTAACGGGGTTATTTTTCGCCGGAACCACCGGACTTTTTGCAGATAATGCCACTGCAAGAGAAGAGTTCCGGAAAGGGGCTGAAAAAGAAAAGGCTGGAAAATATATTGATGCAGCTGAAACATTTGAGGAGGCACACGTCCAGGCAGATGATCCTGTTCTCAAAGCTAATGCGTTGATGAATGTTGCCCGCTGTTACCGGAAAGCTCAGCTCTACGGGAAAGAATTTGATGCTCTGCAGGCGTTGATCAAGGTACATATCAGCCGGATCAACTTCACAGATGTTGTCCAGCGGCAGTATGAAATCGCAAATCTCTTTTTCAAAGGACATCGTGACTACTTCGTCTCCTGGCTGCCTTTCATCAGAAAAGATGACCGGACAACAGAGTTGTTTGAAATCGTTCTGGAAAATGCCCCGTGCGCAGCACCGGCAGCGGAAGTCCGGCTTGGACTTGGCAGACTTTATGTCAACAATCAGAAACCGCAGAAAGCAGCAGAGACATTCCGCAAGGTTCTGCAGCTTCATCCGGAAACAAAAGAAGCAAAATATGCGGCACTGGAACTTGCAAATCTCTTTGTTCAGCTTGCAGAGAAAGGGGATGGCGATGGTAAATATGCCAAAGAGGCGTTGATCACCCTGGAAGCATTTCTGAAAAAACACCCCAACGATTCTGAAACAGAATGGATCCACCGCGCAATCGAAAAGGTCCATTCCTGTATCGCAAAACGTTACTGCAAACTGGGTGATTTCTATAAAGAATCCGGAAAGAAAGAAACGGCTGAACGCTATTATGCTCTTGTGATCAGCGATTATCCCAATACGCCAGAAGCTCAGGAAGCTGAAAAGAAGCTCTCCCAACTCGATAAAAATTACGTTTCCTCCCGGAAACCTTTGACTAAGAAAGAACGGCAGTTTGTGGAAATGAGCTTACCGGAAGAACCCGATGTTCTTCTGATCCAGCCGGATGAAAGTGAAGGACGGTTCCTGCTCCCGGTCAAGGATCTCCGCAGAAATGTTTCTGCTCCCCCAAAAATGATCAATATCAAAGAAGAGGTCGATGAAGATGCGCTGTAAAATATCTGTTTTTGCTGTTATGTGCGGTTTCCTTCTTCTGGCAACCGGATGCGGTTATCACATCGGGGTCAGAGGTATGATGCACCCGCAAATCAAGTCTGTAGCAATTGCCCCTGTGCAGAACAATACTCTGGAACCACTGGCTGCGGATCATCTCAGAATGCAGCTTGCCGGAGAATTTCAAAGCGACGGAGCCCTGAAATTGAAACGGGTTTCCAACGCAGATTGTGTCGTCTACGCAGTAATCACATCAGTCACAAACAGGTCTATTGAAGATGCCAGTTTCGACGGTGGGATCACATACAGACCGGAAAAATTCAGATTGACAGTCAAAGTCAATTTCAAGGTCGTCATCCCCGGCAGCGGAACAATGCTTGTGAAAAACGGAAAAGCTGTCGGTCATGGAGACTATTCAATCCTTGCCGACCCGGCTGTCGCAAGAGCGTCCGCTCTGAAATATGCCTGTTATCAGGCAGCGAAAGACATTGTCTCTCAAACCACTGAGGCATGGTAATCACTTTTATACACGGAGTAACTTTTCAAATGAAACATCTTTTCCTCGCAGCTTTTACCGCATCTGTTCTTCTTCTCTGCTCCTGTGCAAGAGAATATATCCCTTATGAAGTCCTGCAAGTTTCCAAATATGATAAGGTTTATACCGCTTACAACCTCTGGTATACCAATCCTCTGGAAATGACCAGCGAAAACATTCAGCAGGGGAAATTGATCCCCTTCGGTACTGAAGTCGTCCTCACCCACATGGATGAAGACAAAGTCTGCTTTGAAGCAAACGGTGAAAAGTTTCAGATCAATATTGACGATAAAAATCTGGAAAATGTTTATACTTTCACGGTCCGCACGTTCACCAAAAAGAATGCAGATCAGCTTGCCGGACAATCTACTGCAGCGGAATTTGAAAAAATGCGCCGCGGTATCGTCTCCGAGGGAATGACAGAAAATCAGGTTCTTATCGCATACGGAAGACCGTCCCTGACAAGAAGCCCGAATCTGGCAAACAATACCTGGATCTATCAGATCGGTCCTGTCAAAAGCAGACGGATCATGTTCAAGAAAACTGCGAAAGACAAGCCCCGAACCGTTGAAAAAATTTTTGAACTTTAAGCAGCGGACCGGATTATGAAACTTACTTTTTCTGACTTGGCGGCAGCTGTCGGCGGAACTCTCAAAAATGTCCCTGCTGACGGTTTCGTTTCCTGTGTATCAACGGACTCCAGAAAAGAGATCCCGAACGGACTTTTCATTGCCATCCCCGGCGAAAAATTTGATGGACATGATTTTCTCGGAGCGGCATTGAAAAATGGTGCGGTTCTCCTTTGCATTGAAGAGAAATCTCTTTACAAGCTCCCGCCCGACGCCCCTGCCCTGATTGTGAAATCAACGATCAAAGCCTATCAGGATGCCGCAAGGTTTTATAAGAATACATTCCCGGAACTGAAAGTGATCGCGCTTTCCGGTTCTTCCGGTAAAACCAGTACAAAAGAGATGCTCCGTTCCGTTTTTGCAGAGGCTTACGGAGCAGAACATGTCCTTGCAACGGAAGGTAATACAAACAATCAGATCGGTGTTCCGTACAACCTTTTCCGGTTGAATGAAAACCATAAGATTGCTGTGATCGAAACCGGGACAAATCATTTCGGAGAAATCCAGCCGCTGGCAAGAACCATTGAGCCGGATGCCGCTGTTATTGTTTCCATCGGACGGTGCCATCTGGAAAATCTGCTTTCTCTGGAAGGTGTTGCTGCTGAAAAGTCCGATCTTTTCCGCAGTCTGAAACCCGGCGGTGTTGCAGTCATCCCGGCAGATTGTCCGCAGAATCCGATTCTGGCAAAAGCCGCCGATCCCTGCCCGGTCGTCACTGCCGGTGAAGAGGGTGATCTCTCCGTTATCTATCTCGGCGGGGATCTTGAAAGCAGCTCTTTTCTTTTGAAAGACAACCGTACCGGAGAAGCTGCCAAAGTGGATTGGTATCTTTCCGGAGCGCATCAGGCAAACAATGCGGCGCTTGCAGCAGCCGTTGCGGTGTCCTTCGGGATCCCGCTGAAAACAGTTGCCAGAGGTCTGGAAAATTGTTCCCTGCCCGGACTCCGCATGAAGAAAAGCACACATCTCGGAGCGACTTGGATCAACGATGCCTACAATGCGAATCCGGACAGCATGCGCGCCACATTGACATGGCTTTCTGAATTTGCGTTCCCCGAAAAAGTTGTCCCGGTTCTGGGTGATATGCTGGAAACCGGTGAAAACGTTCATCAGGTTCATAAAGAGATTCTGGAATATGCGCTTGAACTCTTCCCGCTGGCAAAAATCATTGCGGTCGGTCCGCTTATGACCAAAGCAGCAGAAGAGTTGAACTCAGAGCAGATCATCTCCTATCCGGATTCTGATACTTGTGCGGCAAACATTGCAAAGCATGTGATTCCGGATGGAATCGTTTTCCTGAAAGCCTCACGGGGCACACGTCTGGAAAAGGTTGAACCAAATGACCTTTGAAGAGCTGTTGAACCTGCCCGGTCTGAAACCGGTCAACGACTCCCGGAAAGTCACGCCGGGCTGTGTTTTCTGTGCGATAAACGGAGCAAAATCCGATGGCAGAAAATTCATCCCGGCAGCCATTGAATCCGGCGCCGCTTACATCGTCACTGATACCGATTTTTCCGGTCTGTCTGTCCCGTTGATCAAGGTGGAAGAACCTTATTCCGCATGGGCAAAACTCTGCGAAGCGACTGCGGGATATCCGGCACGCACAATGCGTTTTCACGGAGTTACCGGAACCAATGGAAAAACGACTATCGCCTTTCTGCTCCGGCATTTCTTTGCCGAACGGAAATGCGGCTTGATCTCAACTGTTGAATACGATGCCGGAAAAGGTGTTGTTCCTTCCACAAACACAACCCCCGATGCCGCCGGTTTTCAGAAGATCATCTCAGAGATGAGAGAAAACTCCATAACCGATTGCGTGATGGAACTCTCCAGCCACGGACTCCACCAGCACAGAACCGGATCGACAAAGTTTGTCACTGCGATTTTCACCAATCTGACCGGGGATCACTTGGATTATCATCATGATATGGAGTCCTACTATCAGGCGAAGAAAATCCTGTTTGCGGAACTTTCTGCAGGCAGCAAAATCATCAATATCGACGATCCCTGGGGCAAACGGCTTCATCAGGAGTGCGGCGGTCGATCCGTTTCTCTGAATGATCCGGCAGCTGATTTTTATATTTCCGATATCAACGGCACAGCAGAAGGAACGGATTTCCTTTTGAAAACGCCGACCGATTCTATTAAGATCCATTCCCCTCTGATCGGGCTTCATAATATTTATAATGTCACAGAAGCCATTGCGGCGGCTATGCTTGCGGGACTTTCCGCAGAGCAGGTGCAAACTGCTATAAACAAACCCTTTGCAGTTCCCGGAAGATTGGAACGGATCGCCCTCTCAAACGGTGTTTCAGCTTACGTTGATTATGCTCATACAGATGATGCGCTCAAACGGGTGCTTGCCGCATTGAAACCGCTGTGCAAAGGACGTCTCTTCTGTGTATTCGGCTGTGGCGGCGACCGTGACCGCACCAAGCGGCCCAGAATGGGAAAAGCCGTTGCTGAGGCTGCTGATTTTGCAATCGTCACTTCCGACAATCCCCGTTCAGAAGATCCGGAAGCAATCATCAGTGAGATCTGCACCGGGATCCCGGCAGATTTTTCTTATGAAACAGAACCTGACCGGATAAAAGCGATCCATCGTGCCGCAACTTTGACAAAGCCCGGCGACCTTCTTCTTGTTGCCGGAAAAGGACACGAAGATTATCAGGAAATCTGCGGTGTCCGGCATCATATGGATGACCGGGAAACGCTCCGTCAATGCTGAAAGATTTGAAGAACGTCTCCGGCAGAAAGTTCGGCTTCCAGCATAATTGAATTTCCGTTTGCAGAAAATGGGATTTCCACACCGTTCAAGCAGACTTTTTCTGTTTTTCCTGAGAGCTGCAACTCTTTCAATGAAATTTTCCCAAACGCAATCGCAATCTCTACGGAATCAGCAGATTTCCGGTATTTGCCCCAGACAGAGCCAAGACTCCAGAAGCAATTGGAAATCGCTTTTTCAGGATCAAACCCGATCATTCCACGGGTCAAATCAAATTTGAATCCAAGTGCTGCCGGTATCAAGCCGAATGCCGCCATACTGCGGGCATAGTTGTTACCGCACTCAAATTCATTCCAGGGATTCCGTTTTCTGCCATCGTAACGGTCACGGATCGCACGGACGACTTCAACTGCTTTCGTCATCTCACCGGAAAGGATCAAGTGCGAAGCAAAGGACCATTCAAAGCCGTTCATCATTTCGGAATTGTACGGCAGAGGAATTGCCGGTTTCTCTCCGTTCCAGGTACAAATGCAAACGCCTTTTTCATCGTTGACGGCATAACTCCGCCACGGGTTTTCAAGTTCCCTGACAGAGATGAAATTGCGGCGGTAAATTTCCTGCAGCGTCTGTTTCGTCATCGCCGGATCAAACACAGAACCGATTCCGAAGAGGACAGAAAAATATTCCCCCAGACAGCTGTCGATTTCCAAACCATCACCGATTTGATATTTGATTTCCCCGGCTTCGGTGTTCCAGTAAGCCTCAAAGGTATCATCCCATTTTTCCAGAACTGACCGATCCTTCAAGTCGATTTTCTGTATAAAATGTTCGCCATTGAAGAGAGTTTTTGTTAAAGATTTTCCTTTTGCCAGAACAGCTTTGCACTCTTCTGCAAAAGGATGATCTTCAACAGATTCCGCCATTTCTGACATTGCGGCAAGCGCGCCGAGATAAAAACCGTGGATCCAGCCGTTTGCGCCGAAAAGTTCCATGTCAAGAGTATGGTGCTGACGTCCGGTGATCAAGCCGCTTTTTCCGGGATCCCAGCAGTCGGCGTTATTGTCGCTCCAAATGTATTCCATCATAGATTTCAAGATCGGATACCACCGTTTGAGCCATTCCTGATCACCGCAAATCTTCCAGTCACGGTAAAACTTCATGATCAACCCGAACTGCCCATCCGCACACGGACGGAAGTCGGACGGTTCAGCCTTCAGTCCGGGCGGGAGCTGAAGACGGAAATGTGCTGCGCCGAACGCATCCACGCTGTACTTCAGATGTGATTCCTGCATAGACCGCTCCAATCCGGGGAACAGGAAACATGCTGCCATGGCGTAGTTCCAAACATGAATACAGGAACCTTCACAGCTGCCCCAGCTCGTTCCCACACCTTCCCAGCCCCACAGGGTGCCGTCCTCCCAACGCAAGCAAGTTGGACTTTTCAAGGTGGAAAGACAAGCAGATGCGCCGTCGATGATTGCCGGATCCAAGTCGGAACGGTGGAGCAGATCCCGGAAGAGAAATGTGCCGTTCCGCAGTTCATCGAATCGGGAGATCAACTCTTCCGCAGAAGCTCCGGAATTTTTCCATTGAGTTGAATAATAATTTTTCCATGTGAGCGGGATATTATTTTTCTCAGCACGCTCATTCATGTACGGATTCCAGTCGTTCTTACGCGGAGTTTCCATGTGCCAGGTAAAAGCGAACCGGATCGTCTTTTCTTCTCCCGGTGCAAGCGTAAAATGAACAGCCAGCAAACCGTGATCGTAACCGCCGAATTGTTCCGCCTCCGGTCCGGAATAGGTTCTCGGCTGAAACCGTCCTCCGGCTTTCAGATCGTTCAAGTACATTTCCAGAGAATCCTGCCAGCCGCCCCGGTAAAGATACTCCTGTCCGGAAATATTTTCACAGTGTTCAAGGGCGGTCAAAGAGATTTCATCTCCGGCGGGATTGCTGACAGTCAGGCGGTTTCCTGCGATGATTCTGTTTTTGTGTCCGGGAACATTCCACGGATTCTGCAAGACACCGACAACTGTTGTTTCAGCCGTTTTTATGCCGTGGTTTGTAAAAGTATATTCCAAAACAGCGCAAGGAAGACTGCATTCCCGCTCCATTCCGGGAATGAAAGGACTCCACGCCGTCAACTTTGCCTGTATGGGAAAAGTTTCTTCCTCTCCGCTGAACTCAACTTCCGCCACCGGATAAGTTCCGTTGAAACAATGATTCCGGAAATGGGGCAAACCGGCGAGCTGTTCGCCCTCTACGCCCCAGCCGAAACCATGAGGCCAGTTATCGTCCCCCTTGCGGTATTTTCCGGTATAAGGTTCAAAGCAATCCCCCTGAAGCAGACGGTATTTTCCATTGGATGTTATAGAGAAATGGGTATTTCCCAATAGAGAATTTTTATTGGAGCGGTTAAAAATCTCCCAATCGACCAACCGCCCATTTCCGGAAAGTCCGATACATCCGCTGCCGATACCACCTAAAGGAAATGAAATTTCCTGAGTTCTTTCCTGTGAATAAAACATGTGCGCCCTGCCTTCTTTTTTATTCAAAAATAATGTACTGTCGAATGATGAAAATACAAGTCGAATCTTCAATAAAAATCAAAAAGATATAAGCTGATATTGAAAAGTTGAAAACTGGTGCTATTTTAGAAAAAAACAACAACTCAATGATGGCTCCGCTTACCCGGTTCCCTATCAAAGGTGTGATCTGGTATCAGGGCTGCAGCGATGCAAAATCCGGTTTGGCATATTACACAAGAATGCACGAACTGGTCAAAGGCTGGCGGAAAGAGTGGGGACGCGAACTGCCGTTCTATTATGTGCAGCTTGCCGCATATCAGAAAGCAACCAACGATCCTGCAGGTGGTGACGGTTTCACGTTGCTTCGGGAAGCCCAGCTGAAAGCAATGGATTTGCCGAACACCGGAATGGTTTGTGCCATCGACATCGGAATGCAGAACGATATCCACCCGAAAAACAAGCTGGATATCGGAGAACGTCTGGCTCTTTGGGCTTTGCGCGATCTTTACGGCAAAAAGGATCTGGAAGTGAGCGGTCCTCTGTTCCAATCCATGGAGATCCGTAACGGCAAAGCGATTTTGACGTTCAGCCATGCAAAAGGTTTGATGACCGCTAAAAAAACCGGACTTGGAAAACCTGTCCCTGTCAACAGCAAGCCCGCACATTTTGCCATTGCCGGAGCTGACAAAGTCTGGCACTGGGCTGATGCAGAAATCAAAGGCGAACAGGTCATACTTTCCTCAGACAAGGTGAAAAATCCTGTTGCTGTCCGCTATGCGTTCCGGTCTTATCCCGATGGTGTGAATATGTACAACACCGCCGGTCTGCCCATGGTTCCGTTCCGGACAGATGACTGGAAATAAAAGAGTTGCAAATCCTCTGATAAGCATAATGCACAGCGTAAAAAAAACAGCTGTGCATTATTTTTTTGCATTTTTTATTATTTTTTCCCGAAGTCACTACTTGACAATTTTTATTTTGTGATGTATAATTAATGCAGTGGAGAAAAAAATGCAAACAAAGACGTTTAAACGAGATATTATATCTGAAACTGTCCGCAGTTGGATTTTGTCTGGAAAGTATCGCAATGGAGATCATTTGCCGAATAATAAAGATTTGGCAAAGATTTTTCAGGTCAACACCCGAACGGTTCTTGCGGGGTTGAACAAGCTTGTTGAAGAAAATCTGATCGAAGCGGTTCCACGACGCGGAACGATCGTCAAAGGCGTATCATCTCTTCCACTCAGCAACACGGTTCCGCTCTTGACTCTGAGCAAGGGTGATTTCTATGGAGAGCTTGCCGGTTACACCGATGCTGAGCTGGCAAAAGATGGACTTTTCCCGATTTTTGCCGATGGAAAAATCATCAACCATCCCGGAGCATTTCAATCTTTCATGGATCGCCTGCTTGCCAAACAACGGCATTACGGTTTTCTGATTGAAGGCTCAACTTTTGTTCCGTTTGAACACATTGCAAGCCGACCGGATATTTTCAACAATACAGTTTTTATTTTTACTTATCATCAGGAAAAAGAGATTCCGCACTGCCGTTATGTGTTAACGGATTACCGCGAAATGGGGCGCATGGCTGCTGATTATTTTGCGGATCACGGAAAAAAGCATATCATTTTCCCTGCTAAGTTTGAAGCAGACTATACCGGTCCGTGGAGCTCCATTCAGGTTATGATCATGGAGGGAATCAAAGAACGGGCAGAAGAACGCGGGATCTTCTTTGATGAAGAATTTTTCTGGAAGCGCCACAAAACCTTGGATCTGGAAAACGATCTGATGAAAGAGCTTTTTCTTGCAGACAATAAACCGGATGCTCTTTTCTGCTGGAACGACGGTTTTATGGCGATTTCCATTTTACCGACTCTGAAAGAAATCGGAGAGGAAAATATTCTGAAGATAGGCGCGCTGAATACTCCACACGCTGAAAAGCTTGGTTTTGCCTCCTTCGACCTGCACTCTCAGGAGACAGCTGTGGCTGCAATAAGTATGCTGACAGGTCGCGAAACGCGCCGGAAAATTCTGATCAAACCAACAATTGTAGAACATAAAAATTAACAATAAGGAACGAAAAAATGAATCGGAAGAAATTCACATTGATCGAACTGCTTGTCGTTATCGCCATTATCGCGATTACTACCAACAGTTCGATAAGCGTAAACGCTCTTTTTTTTGATTGACAATTTCTCATTTTTTGCCTTTCTTTTGTTGGGAAAAAAATTTAATTTGCGGTGATACAATTATTGGTAGTAATTGCTATCATCGCAATTCTCGCCGGAATGTTACTGCCAGCCCTGAATAATGCAAGAGAGAAAGGACGGGGTGCCAGTTGTTTGAACAACGAAAAACAGATCGCTGCCGGAGTTCTTCAATATGTAAACTCCTGGGATGGCTGGTTTGTTGCCGCTACCGATGCGTACAGCGGGAAAATGGCATTTCGCGACCTCATTATCAGATATTCAGACCTGCTGAATTCCTACGACTGTCCCAGCGACAGAACCAGAACTTCCGGAGTCGATTTTCATCCTTACAATGGAGCTCACAAAAATTACAGTTATGGTTACAATGAACGTATCGGCGGTTTTTATGGAGATAATAAAGCCCGTTGCCAAATGCGAAAGGCTGTCAGCTTGAGAATGCCTTCCAAAGATATTATGATCACTGAAATCAACAATTGTGCAGGCAAAATTATGAATATGGAATGGTATGGACCTTTCAGCTATTCTGCACGCGTGAAAGATAATAAATCATTTTTTCAGAATACAGACGGCTCTTTCAACCATAATCAATCCATCAATTTTGCGTTCGCAGATGGACATTGTGCAAATGTTAAATACTCTGATTATTTGGCAACCTTGCGGTATGAAGGCGATTCCATGAAACCCAATGTCACTGCAGCTGATCACAAATTAAACTATTCAGAAGTTCAATAAGGAGAAGAAATGAAGAAACTTTTATTCGTAATTCTGGGGCTTTTTGCGGTTCTGCCGCTGATGGCATCCGTTGTTTACACCGATAACCAATGGCATGTCAACAAGCTCTGTTTCGCTTCTGACAACAACAAACCGATCCCCTACCCCAGTGCATTCCGGGTTCGCCTGACGCCCAACGCAATGGAAGTCGATTTCAAGATCGAGGGCAAACACTGGAAAGACTTTCAGAAAAATAAGTTCGTCGTGAAAAACGCTGTCTGGCCCGGAGAAGAATCCGTAGAACTCTTCTTTGATCCAGGCAGAAGCTGTTCGAGATATTTTCAGTTCGCTGCGGGTGTCGATGGAAACCGCTTTGACAAACGTTTTGAAAAAAATCCGAAAGCATGGAACGTAACCTGGAAAGTCAACCGTCAGGACATCAAAGGCGGCGTGATCTTCAAATTTATCATTCCTTTTGATAAAGCCTTTCCGAAACCCGCCGAGGGCGATATCTGGGGCTTCAACGCATGTCGAAACGTTGTTGTCAACGAAAGTTTGACCAACAGCACATTTGCAAAAGTCGGACATCTTTTCAACAATCCGTCAAAATTTGCAGAACTGAGAATTGGAACAAAAAAGTCATTTTTTGCAGCAAACCAGCGCAAGAATTTGAAACAGCTTGCTGTTCTGGAAAAAGAGATCCGCGCCGCCGGAGTTTATCCCTATTTTGCAAAACAGCTCGAGACTTTGAAGAAAAATTGTGATGAGTCAGAACTTATATTTTTGAAAGACGAATTTCAGATGATCCGATTGATGAAAGGAGTTAAATAATGATTTTCAGCGGAAAAAAAATAGTATACACGCTCGCAGCAGCTCTTATGTGCGGCTGTGCAGAAACTTTTGCGGATTTTTCTCTCGATGGAGAATATCCCTGGGGAAAACTTGATGAATCTGTCGTTTCCGAACACAGAACATTCTTCAAGCCTGCCGCAGGCAAGAAAAACCGGATTTTCTTTATCGGTTATAAACTTGGCTTGCGCGAAATCGCCGAATTCCGTCAGCGCAATGAATGCGATTTCCAATATTGGAGCGCAAACAACGCTAAATCATTTTCTCCGTTTGAACCGAAGCCGTTGACAGTTTATGCACCCAGCATGGATTTGACCACATACCGTGCAGAACGCGCCCGGATTTTCGGCAGCATGAAAGACTGTAATGTAATTGTCCTTGGAAAATTCCCGTTTACGCTGATTCCAAAAGATTTGCAGAAGAAAATATTGGATCAGGTCAAAGGCGGAACAAAGATGGTGATGATTACAATCGACGGAGCAGCGCCGTCCGTTTCCGGGCTTTCATTTCAGAAAATGCCCCTGCCCGACGGATTCGAAACAGATAATATTCCACTGTTGAAAGGTGTTGCGCTCTATTCCGCAGACCTCGGTGCCGGAAAAGTTGTCGCTGTCGTCTATCCGAAAAATTCTACCGGATGGCATCTGACAGAAAACCTCACGCCCTATAACTCCGAACACAAGCTGTATTATGATTACTATCACGCATTTTTAGGCAAGCTTATTCAGGAACTGACCGGAAACAGTACGGCGACGATGAAGTGGAATAATCAGGGTTTGACTCTCAACGGAACAATTCCGGCGGGTGCAATGATCCGTTATGATGTCGTTGACCGTTATGGAAAAGTGCTTGCATCTCAGAAAGTTCCGGCAAAAGCCGGACAGAATCAGAAAGTTCAGTTCAAAGATCTGCTTGGAAGCGCAGAATGTCTTGATGCGTTCCTGACAGACAGCAAGGGAAATGTTCTGAACTTTGCCACCCGGAAATATCAGAATGAACTTGCAGACCGCATCAACGCTGTGACTTTTCTTTCCGACGTTGCAGATGACAACAGAAAAATTTCCGGTACAGTTCAGCTCTCCCGGAAATCAGGAAATGGAACTTTGATATTCACCGCATTCGATGAATATGGCAGAATGATTTTGATGGATACTCAAAAAGTTACATCTGAAAAACATGCCTTTGATTTCACGTTCCAGCCCTATGGGAACCTTTCCGCAGAACTTACAGTCGATTATTTCCTGAACGGAAAACTGGTTGACCAGCGGAAAGAAAAGATCTACTTCAAGCTTGACCCAAAAGATGTGAAGAATGATTTCCTTTTTGCAATGTGGGGTTATGCAACGACAAAGAGCCGTGCGACTACGATCAGCTTGCAGCAGATGAAAAAGTCCGGCATCGAAATTGTGATGGATTGCGATGTCATGTTCTTCCCCGGCTCAGCTTCGATTGCACCGCGCCAGATTCACGATCACGGTATGGGAATGTCCGTCTTCCTGATCCGTTTGCTGGGCGATAGAAAATATCAGAAACATTGCGGTCTCGGTCTGGCAGATCTCATCCGCAAGAACAACAGCTATTTCGACAAAGACGGCAAGCCGTACTATTACAATTACCATACCGTCGATACAATCGTCAAAGAACTTTCACGGTTCAACATGGCATTTTACAACCTCGGTGACGAAAATGCTTTGAGCATGCACGGAAAAGCAGAAGTCTGCCTGTGCAATGAGTGCGCCGTCCGTTTCCGCGCCTATCTGAAAAATCTCTACGGAACGATTGAAAAACTCAATGCTCAGTACGGTTCCAAATTCAAAAATTTTGAATCTATCAAACCGTTGCCGTTGGATGAAGCTGCAGATAAAGAACTGCTTGGCATGTGGCTTGATTTCCGCATGTTCATGGACAGTTCTTTCACCGAATGGCACAAACTGGTCATCGGTCATGTCCGCAAATACGACAAAGTTTCAGCGGTCGGAATCGAAGGTATGACCTATCCGGCAAACTCTTACACCGGATTCAACCTTTCTCAGATGCTGCCGAATTTTGATTTCTGCGCCCCCTACTTTATCCGCCGCGATATCCATGCATTGAAGTACATGAAAAATAATAGCATAAAATCCGCATGGTACGGAACTTACGACGGAAGAATGGGCGAGCAGAACATGCGTCAGACACCTTGGAAATATCTCTTTGCGGGTCTTGGTGGTGCGTTCTGGTGGTACTCCGGCTATCCGGGTTACAGCAATGCTACCATCTTCCGCGATGATCTCGGCTTACTCAAGCAGTTCACCCAAAGCGCGGATGAAATCCGGAAAATAAAAGAGAGCGGTATCGGAAAACTTCTGATCGACAGCAAGTTGCAGAAATGCGGAATCGCAGTTCATTACTCACAGGCTTGTCTGCACGCTTCCACCTTGAACCCGGACAAAACCTCCTGGGAACTTTCCATCAACAACACCGGAGACCTGATTCAGAGTCTCGGTTTGGATTATGAGTTTCTGAACCCGCAGGAAATTCTTGACGGAAAGCTGAAAAATTTCAAGGTTCTGTTCCTGCCCTATTCTCAGGCACTTTCCAAAAAAGAAGCTGCAGCAATCAAAGAGTTCGTCAGAAACGGCGGCTTGTTAATTGCAGATTTCACTCCGGGAATCATGAATGAACACGGTAAATTCCTCGATGACTCCCTGCTGGCAGATGTCTTCGGTTCTTTTGATAAGATGAACATCAAAAAGTACGGCAAGGGAACTGCAGTTTATCTTGATAACTACATTGACGGTATTTCCCACAAGATCCCCCGCGGCAGTGCTGTCGGAATCCAGAGAGCGATGCTGGCTGTGCTGAAAAAATATGCCGGTGTCGTTCCTTTTGCAACTGCTCTTGACAACAAAAAAGCAATCGTGGAATACGGAATATTTGAGGATGGCGATGCAAAATATCTGACATTCCTCGGACCTTTGACAGAAGCCGGAGCAAAGCAGAAATCTACTGCCGGAGCCGAAGGAAATGCAGAACAGATTGTCGTTTCTGCTGCCAATACAAGCCGCACAGTCACCCTGATTGAACCGCGGCATGTGTATGATCTCAAAACAAATAAATATCTGGGCTATGTCAAAACATTTACCTTTGTCCAGCAGCCCGCTGTCGGACAGGTTTTTGCCTGCTTGAAAGAAAAAGCTGCAACGCCGGAAGTTTCTGCCCCCAAGAGCTTTGAACGCGGAAAAATCGCAGAATTTTCCATTCAGAAAGTCCCCAACACCTGTATTGTAACGATCGTTGATCCCACCGGAAAAACAGTGTTCCGCAAGAATATTTCCAAGAACGGAACATTCCGTTTTATTCCCGCCTTGAATGCACCTTCCGGAAAATACAGCGTGAATGTCAGAAATGTGATTGGCGGGGCAAAAAAGACAGTAAACTTGAACTTGAAATAAACAAGGATTTATGATGATGAAGAAACTTTTAACAGGCTTGGCGATTGTTGCGGCAGGAGTTCTCTGCGCACAGGAAAATGCAATTGCAAACGGCAGTTTTGAACAAATTGCCAAAAAACAGAAATCTGATTCCTATATTATGGGACAGGTTCGCGGCGGCTGGGATTTCGGCAAAGGTCCCATTGCAAAATTTCCGGAATCATGGGTTACAAATCACGGTAAAATCAAATCAAGAGTCGTAACCATCGGTGAAAACGGAGAAGAGAAAGAGAATGTTACAGACGGAAAAAACTCCATGCATTTCGTCGGCGAACGGTTTGCTATCTACAACTCAAAACGATTGAGACCCGGAAAATATAAATTGAGCTTCAAGTACAAAGGTTCCGGACGGCTTACTTTTGCAAGTTATAATTATTATGACGATGCCAAAAAGAAGACTCATAATCTCGGACCTCGTCCGCTTGTTTCTGTTCTGGCAAAAGATCAGTGGCAGACCTATTCCGGCGAAGTCACCATTGGAAAATGGAATCCAACCATCAACAGATCGCTGATTGCAATCAACGGAAATAGGGTTGATGTCTATATTGATGAAATTTCTCTGATTCCTGTTGACGTTGATTAAAACAACAGTTTGACGTATCAATCAGTAAATGCACAGCGTTGAAAAACGTCTGTGCATTTTTTTATTCCAGAACAGACATCTCCTGACTGCCGCTCCGTTTCTTGAATTCATGAGTCGTACAGCGATAGACTTTCCGGAAGGCATGACAGAAACTGCTGGCATCACAAAAGCCATGGCGTTCAGCGATTTCACTCAAGGTGTAAATCCCGCGTTTTACATCATTTGCGGCATTGGTCAGGCGCACACGCAAGGCAAATTGACCGTAACTGACTCCCATAGAACTGTGAAAGAGATAGGAGAACCGGCTGACACTCAGGGAACATGCTTGCGCGGCAGCTTCCAGTGAGGGCGGGATCAGAGAGTTCCGGACAAGTGTTACAGCTTTCCGGATGCGGTTCATGGCAAAATTGTCAGGGAGCCCTTCCACCTGATCGGCAGGGATCTGTTCGGAGGCATGAAGGATCAATTCATGGATCAGAAGCCAGGAATGTGTCTGCCAGTTGGCTTTTTTCCGGTGATAAGTATGGAACAGTTTGTTGGAAAGACGGATCACTTCTTCACGGTCGGCATCGTCTTTCGGACAATATCTGAATTCAGGAGCGACAGTGAACGGAGCCAGCCAGTCGGCATCGGAACAGGAACCGCAGTTTCCGATATTGTCGATGTTGATATTGACCGACATGACAAAGTTTCTTGAGTCCAGCAGACGGTAAGCGTGAGGCTCCCAGCACATGGTCCACCAGAGGTCGCCCTGCTGATAGATCCTGGTGTGATCACCGATAGTGA
Organism: Lentisphaerota bacterium; assembly: GCA_015061845.1. Lineage (GTDB taxonomy): Bacteria > Verrucomicrobiota > Lentisphaeria > Victivallales > UBA1829 > SIG79. Next base: position 960 of record SUVT01000059.1, on the reverse strand, counting down.
CTTCCGCCCTGCCCTGCATGACGATAGAGATCTGCAAGGCATAATGAACATCGCCCTGCATCTTCTTTTCCGGACCGCGCCCATACTCCCACAAGATGTTGAAAGGAGACTCCGGCGAAAGGGTCGGATGTTCCTGCGGTTTCAGCTGAATATTCTCAAAAATGCTCATAATAGTAAGTTTTTACAATTTATTGGTGATTTTTCGCAAAGATTCCTTATTGAAAAAAACTCGTTTCCTATATATAATGTATAGCAGATTACAAATTTTTCAACTATGTTTCGTAAAATTTACGAACAAACAAAAAACACAAAGGAGGTTTTTTATGGCAACTGCAAAGAAAGCAGCCAAACCCGCAGCGAAGAAAGTCGCAGCTAAACCCGCAGCAAAAGCTGTTGCAAAGAAAGCACCTGCAAAGGTCGCAGCAAAGGCAGCTCCCAAGGCTGAAAAGCTCGCTATCGACGGCGGTAAACCCGTTAACTCCACTCCGTTCCCGATGTGGCCCCAGTTTGAAGAATCCACCGTTCTGAAGGTCGCAGATCTTCTCAGAACCGGTAAAGTCAACTACTGGACCGGTAAAGTCGGACAGGAATTTGAAGCAGAATGGGCAAAGTGGCTCGGTGTCAGAAACGCTATCAGCGTTGCCAACGGAACCTGCGCACTCCACACCGCTCTCGCAAGTATGGGTGTCGGCCCCGGTGATGAAGTGATCTGTACTTCCTACAGCTTCATCGCTTCCAGCTTCTGCGCACTCCAGGCTGGTGCCCTCCCTGTCTTCGTTGACGTTGATGACTCCCACACGATCGATCCCAAGAAGATCGAAGCTGCCATCACCGAACGCACCAAAGCAATCGTCGTCGTTCACCTCTACGGTATCGTCGCTGATATGGATCCCATCCTCGCTATCGCCAAGAAGCATGGTCTGAAAGTTGTTGAAGACTGCGCACAGTGCTTCGGCGGTG
>SUVT01000161.1 GCA_015061845.1 Lentisphaerota bacterium | reverse complement strand
CATGGGGTAAACCTTGTTTGCGGGATCGTCGCAGAGGATGACTCCGGGGGAGTTCTTGATGATTTCGCGAGCTTCTTCCGGGGTGATATCCTGTTCAAATTCCATGTTCAGGGACTCGGAGTGAGCGCGGAGAACAGGAACGCGGACGCAGGAGCAGGAGAGCATGAGCTCGGGCATGTGCATGATCTTGCGAGCTTCGTTGAACATCTTCATTTCTTCCTTGGTGTAACCGTTATCGAGGAAGGAATCGATGTGGGGGAAGAGGTTGAAAGCGATGCGCTGAGCCATGACATTGACCTGAGCGGGTTTTCCGGCAAGAACGTCAGCGGTCTGATCGATGAGTTCCTGCATAGCTTTTGCGCCGCCGCCGCTTGCTGCCTGATAGGTGGAAGCGACCATGCGTTTCAGTCCTTTAGCCTTATGAAGGGGATAGACAGCCACGCACATGATAGCGGTTGTGCAGTTGGGGTTTGCGATGATACCGTTATGTTTGAAGGCATCTTCGGCGTTGACTTCGGGCACGACCAGCGGTACATCGTCATCCATACGGAAGCAGCTGGAATTGTCGATCATGACAGAATTTTTGTTTCCGCGGAAGATTTCAGCATATTCCTTAGAGATGGAAGAACCGGCACTGAACAGTGCAATATCAACATCCTCGAAGGATTTTTTTGTCATTTCCTGAATAACGACATCTTCGCCCTTGAATTTCATAGTTTTACCGGCAGAACGGGCTGATGCAAGAAGTTTGAGTTCAGAGATGGGGAAATTTCTCTTTTCAAGAGTTTTCACCATTTCGAGACCGACAGCACCTGTTGCGCCTGCCACTGCGACCCTTAAAGATCTTCCCATTGTAATACACTCCGTGTTTTTGTTGTCCGGACTCGATGTCACTTCCGCTGCCGGGCTAATCCCGTCGCCGCAAAGGATTTATCCGTCCGGAATACCGGGAGTAACGGCTCCCGACTCATCCGGCTGTTAACTTTTTTCTTTTTTTTCAGCCACAAAAGCCTTAATATACATTGATTTCAGGTATTTTCAAGGAATTTTTACGGCTCTCATCCAGATTTTTTGCAATTTTTCTTTCAGAAGAAGAGTGTTCTTTCAACAATTTCCGCAGCCAGCCCCACCAATTCTGCACAAGGACGTTTCTTATAATATTGATCCGTCCGGGCTTCTGAAACCGGTACATCAGATTGTTTTTCTTTCAATCCCAGCAGTTCCCGGCAGACAACCGAGCCGACTTCTTTCTGAAAAGCATCTGTCATTTCCCTGACTTTGGCATAATGAGCATCTTTTGCAGTTTTGTCGGTGATATCAGATTGACCGCAGATAAAGTTTGCCACAAGTACCATACCGCTGACGGCTCCGCAGACTTCCCGCATCCGGCTGATCCCGCCACCGAAACCGGATGCTATTTTGAACGCTTCCTCTTCCGTCAAACCGCATTCCTGAGCAAATGCTCCAAGAACTGCCTGAGCACAATTTGCCCCCTGATGGAAAAGCTCTTTTGCCTTTTCTGATTTACTGGGATTACTAGGAGTACTGGGATTACTGGGATTACTGGGATTACTGGGAGCACTGGGAGCACTGGGAGCACTGGGAGCACTGGGATTACTGGGATTACTGGGAGCACTGGGATTACTGGGAGCACTGGGAGCACTGGGAGTTTTTTTCTTTTCTTTCAGACGTGCTGCGCGCATATTTTCCCTTAAGCCTCCATGCGTTAAAAAATTTTTTTCCAGATATTCCAGCTGTTTTTGCAACAGATAGTCCTCCTGATGCAGAAAACATATTGCCATGTTCGCAATCGCTTCAGCAGGACGTGTTTTTGCAAGCTCAAGAAACCATTGATTGGTAATGCCTTTCTCAACAGTTTTCTCTTTCATAAATTTTACTTCCTGAGAGTCGGCATCCCACTGTTTCATGTTCCTGACTCTGAGAAAATCTTCATAATCTGTAAGTAATTCCAGAAAACTTGCTTTTGCAACGCAGGTCAATTTTAACTCAGTTTCTTTAGATGCCAAACCGGAAGCACTGCCTTCTGCAATGTTCTGTTTTCCGCTCCGTGCGGCTTGTATCATCTGATCAATCGTCCGATCTTTCAGGTTAAGAAAATGATGACAGAAATAGAAAGTCAGATCATAAATCAATTCTGCTTTCCGGTATGTCAGCAAACTTTTATAATCACCTCGCGGTGTAACCAGACTTTTACTCATCCCAGACCTCCCAGACTTCCCAGACTTCCCAGACTTCCCAGTATTCGCAGTACTCCTTGTACTCCCAGTAATATAATATAACCCCGCTTCCGGAAAAATCCAGTTATTTTCCTGCCTTTTTCAGTCTTGCGCTCAGTCTGACAGAACAGAAATCCGGACCGCACATGGTACAATATTCTGAACCGTGCTGATTTGGTGCGGAACTCTCATCCAATGCCTGTTGACGGAGTTCCCGCGCCCATTCAGGATCAAGTGCAAGAGAAAATTGCTTTTCCCAGTCAAAAGCCGCTCTGGCATCGGAAATCGCATCGTCACGGTCACGGGCACCGGGTTTGTGAAGAGCAACATCTGCCGCATGAGCGGCAATTTTGAACGCAACAACTCCACGGCGGACATCATCAGCATTGGGCAAGCCCAAGTGTTCTTTCGGAGTGACATAACAGAGCATCGCCGCCCCGTAATATGCCCCCATCATCCCGCCCATTCCGGCAACAAAATGATCATACCCCGGAGAGCAGTCGATCACCACCGGTCCCAGAATGTAAAACGGCGCATCTCCGCAGACTTTCTGTTCCCGTTCCATATTTTCCTGAATCTGATCCAGAGGAACATGTCCGGGACCTTCCACCATTGCCTGAACTCCGGCGGCACGGCAGCGGAAAACAAGTTCGCCCAAAGTGTCAAGTTCCGCAAATTGTGCTTCATCAGAAGCATCGGCAAGACAGCCCGGTCTCAAACCGTCGCCCAGAGACAGTGTCACATCATATTTCCGGCAGATCTCAAGGATCTCATCAAAGGCTTCATAGAAGGGATTTTCTTTTTCATGTTCCTGCATCCAAGCTGCAAGCAAAGCACCACCCCGGCTGACGATCCCCAATTTCCGTTTCAAGGCGAGAGGAACATATTTCCGCAGCAGCCCGGCATGGATCGTCATGTAATCCACACCCTGTTCTGCCTGTTCCTGAATGACTTCCAGAATCTTTTCTCTGGAAAAATCACTTCCGCCGTAACGTGCAACGATCTCATAAACGGGAACAGTTCCCAGCGGAGCCGTGCAGCGTTCCAGCATTGCTCTCCGGATGGTATTGATATCTCCGCCGGTACTCAAGTCCATAACGGTATCAGCTCCGTAGTGCAGGGCGATGTTCAGTTTGCTCTGTTCTGCGCCCGGACAGCTGGAAAGAGTGGAATTTCCCAGATTTGCATTGATTTTCGTTTTCAGTTCCCGTCCGATACCGCAGGGAACGAGTGATTTGTGGTTGATATTGGCAGGAATGACGATCCGTCCTTCTGCGACACCTTTTGCGATAAATTCAGGGGAACGCTGTTCCACTTCTGCGACGTGTCTGATTTCCGGAGTAATGACTCCGTTGCGGGCTTGTTCCATCTGTGTCATAAAGCACCTCTTTGGATGTTTGGGGACTTTACCGACACAGGGAACCGACAGTGAATATTTCCCGGTTCCGCGCTAGCTCCCTACGTCGG
>SUVT01000160.1 GCA_015061845.1 Lentisphaerota bacterium | reverse complement strand
CTTTCCGGAGAAACCAGATTTTTCCGCGGTCAGGGCAGCAGCGGAAAAATCTGGTTTCTCCGGAAAGGGCAGCCGGATACACTCCGCGACTTCTCCGGATTCGGGATCCTGAATGTAAAAACCGGTGAGATCGTCTCTGAGCAGAAACTGAAAAACCTTCCCAAACGTATGTATCCCCATATCACTGGAAGATTCGCCTGGATCCTTGAAAATGAAAAAATCTACCGTCTTTTCCCTGATGGCAGAAAAGATTTGTACCTCGAAATCCCCGGTGGGATTTCTGACTTCAAGCCATCACCCGACACCCAGTACATTGCGGTTGTCACCAAAAAAGAGACCCTGATGTATTCCACTCTGGATAAGAAACTTGTATATAAAGTCAAAATGGTTCCTGACTCCACATTTGTATTTCTGAGCGGGGAACCGCCCAGACTGTTGATCGGGAGGAACCTTAACAAAATTTCAGGATTGGACTGGCCGGAAACTCTGTATCTTGTGACCAGAGGGGCGCCGCGATTGATTTTTTCTAATCTTACCGGCTCTGTCGTTGCAGATCCCTCCGGAAGAGCTTTTTATTCTCTTAAACCGAAAAACAGAATCGAAAAAAGAGAAAGCACAACCGGAAAATTTATGTCTTCTTTCAATGTTACCTCTCTGAAACCGGATACACCGGGAAAACCGGAATTATTGTTCCATGCCGCAGAAACAGGATTTTTCATTATTTTTGACAGTGTCGGCGGTCTCAATAAAGTGGATGCCACACCGCGCCGCTGGAGAAAGCTCAAAATGATGCGTCCCTGGACGGAGTGATTTTTATGGAAGAAACAATCCTGATCGATTCTCTTGCCTTTGGCGGAGCTGCCGTTGGAACGCTTGAAAACGGAAAACGATGCTTTGTCCGCGGCGGTGTTCCCGGCGATACATTGAAAATCAATGTCGTTTCCGACAGAAAAAAGTTCGCTGTGGGAGAGATCATCGAAATCCTTTCCCCATCTCCTCACAGAATCAAGCCGGCTTGCCCCTATTTCGGACAATGTCCCGGATGCTCTTATCTGAATATCCCTTATGAACTGGAACTGGAATGGAAACAGAAACAGTTTGAACGGTTTCTGATCCACAGCAAACTTGCAGACCCCTTCGTCATGAAATCTCCCATCGGGGCTCCTGCACGGATGGGTTGGCGCAATAAGATCCGGTTCACTTACCGTGACGGGATCCGCGGCTATCTGGCAGAAGATAACCGTTCTCTTATAGAAATCGCAGACTGTCAGCTTGCACGGCTTGACTTGCGGAATCTGGCAATAAGAACACCTGTTCCGCAGGAGGGAAGCGGAAAAGTCACCTTCCGGTCCTCTAAAGAAGGTGCACAAATCATTACAGAAGAGAATGCCGCTGAACTGATCCATGAAGAGGTCCTCGGAAATGAAATGGCGGTACCTGCAGGAGCGTTTTTCCAAATCAATAAAGAGGGCTTTGATCTTCTTGCACAGGAGTTCCTGGATCTGATCAACGCAATCGATCCGGAAGTTTTCGCAGAACTTTATTGCGGTTCCGGAACCTTTTCTCTTCTGGCAGCTCAGACAAATGTAAAGAAAATACTCGGGATCGAACTGGATCGTCAGGCAGTAAAAACAGCCTCCGCAAACCTGAAGGGGAAGGGAACTGCGGAGAAAAGATTCCTCTGCGGAGATGCCTCTGCAATGTTCTCGCATATCAGGAAGGAAAAACAGGAACGGATTCTGTTCCTCGTTGATCCGCCGCGCACAGGCCTTGCTCCGGATCTCTGCCGGAAAATCAATCAGTCCGCATTGCGCCGTATGATCTATGTTTCATGCGGTCCCGATACTCTTGCACGGGATCTGAAAATATTGAAAACCGGGGATCGCCCATGGCATATCGTTTCAACCCGCCTGGTGGATCTCTTCCCCTCAACAGCTCATTTTGAATCAATAACCTTATTGGAACGATGAACAATTGCACTGCTGGACACCGGAAACGGCTGAAAGAAAAATATAATCGGTTCGGACATGATTATCTATTTGATTATGAAAAAATAGAGTTGCTGTTGACCTATGCTGTACCGAGAGTGGATGTCAAACCTCTGGCAAAAGATTTGTTGGAACGTTTCGGCGGAATTGCCGGGCTCCTCAATGCCAGCAAAGAGGAACTGATGCTTGTTCCGGGTGTCGGGGAAAATATCGCCAACCTGATATTGCTCGTCAGAAATCTCGGAGCAGATTTTCATAAAGAACGCCTGATGCACAAAACCGTCTTTGCTTGTACGGCTGATGTCATCAAGTTCGTCAGAATGAAACTTGCTCCATTAAGAAAAGAGGCATTCCTTGTCATTTATCTGGATACAAGAAATCAAGTAATAGACACAGGAATTCTGGCTGATGGAACTGTCGATCAGGTCTTTATTCATGTCAGAGAATTATTGGCAGAAGCAATCAAACGAAGTGCAAGAGGTATTATTCTCGTTCATAATCATCCCGGCGGCTCCGTCACTCCGTCTCACGATGACAGAGTGCTGACCGAATGTATCAGAAAAACCGGACCGGCTATGAGAATCGATCTTCTGGATCATCTTATCATCACTCATGATGCAGCTTACAGCATTACAACAGATCAGCGTATTGAACTGGGAGATGAACAATCCTATTATCTCCCGGGTGAAACAAAAGCTGCTGCAGAAAAAATAAAAGATAACTACGACAAACTCCCATTCCATCCGAAAAAAATCAGAAAACCAATGTCTGAATTAACACAGAAAACTAAGAAAAAAGGAGGTCAGCCATGATTGGTATCGGTACAGATATTCTGGAAATCGCACGACTGGAAAATGTCCTCGTCAGAAGCGGAGGTAAATTCCTTGAACATATTCTGACCCCCGAAGAAAGAGAAATTGCCGGAAAAAAAGGCAGAGCCGCTACTGGATTTTATGCCGGACGCTGGACTGCAAAAGAAGCCATCTCAAAAATGCTCGGAACCGGGATCGGAAAGGATTGCTCGTTTCAGGATATCAGCATTCTGAATAACGAAAAAGGTGCACCTTATGTGATTCTCTCCGGTGCCGCAAAAGAAAAAGCCGATTCCCTGGGAATTACCAGAATCCATATTTCGATCAGTCATGAAGAACACTATTGTGTTGCTACGGTTATCGGAGAATAACACTCCGATTAATCATTGAATGTAGCACGTCTGCCCGCTTTGATTTCGGAACGCCGTGCCTTCTGAGCCAATCGCCGTTCTTTGGATGCCCGGGTCGGTTTGGTTGCCTTGCGCTTTTTAGGCTCCTTTAACGCCGCTTTAAGCAGGTTTGACAACCGCACCCGTGCGGATTCACGGTTCACCGACAAACTGCGCGATTCACGCGCTAAAATGGAAATAAAATCCTTGTCGCCTCCCAACATATTCCGGAGACGCTCTTTTACGGTATCTGACAGGAAATCACTCTCCATAAAACGATAGACCAGACGGACAGCTGTAGATGTCTTGTTCACATTCTGTCCACCGGGACCGCTGGCGGTCCGCACAAAGACCTCCTCCAACTCCTCTTCCGGGGGAAGTACCAATTTCTGTTCTGCCATAATATGATTTCCTTAAAATAAAAGGCTCTGTTCCCAATACAGGTTGTTACTTGAGGAGGGGAAAAAGCCCTTTTTAGGAAAGGTCCTTTTTCCCCTCCTCAAACTCCACCCCTTTTTTCCAAACCTTTTTGCGGCATTCCGATTT
>SUVT01000058.1 GCA_015061845.1 Lentisphaerota bacterium | reverse complement strand
CCTCATGGGTGAGATCAATGAACTTTCTTACAGCTTCTACGGAGAGCGTATCACGGTAAGTATAATCATTGTACCATGTACTGCGGGCGACAGTGTCGGTGTAGAAGATCAGCAGAGTTTCTCTCTCTTTCAGTTCGGAACGGAATGTTCCGGCGGAAAGTCTGCGGACATTTTTCGCATGATTTCCATTGACTTCCGCAGCGAAGAGCGCCAGTGTTGTTTCCGGAAGCTGTTCTGTTGCCGCATCCTGAAAAGCCACTTCTTTCAGAGTGATCCCTTTGGCACGGTATTTCGGATCACAGGTGATGAGTCCTCCGCCGAACCCGGAGGGGAAGCGGTCCTCATCATAAAGCCATGCTTCCATGTTCAGTTTCTTTGCTTCATCGACAGCCGCATCAATGCACTCGAACCACTTTTCGGAGAGATACGGCGTTTCCAAACCGGTTCTTGCATGAAGATAAAAACCGCCAAGTCCGTTCGCATGGAATCCCCGGATCTGTTTGCGGAGTTCTTCCGGCTGCAGATTCCCATTGAGAGCCCAGAACGGAGCGGACCGCCATTCAGAAGATGGCATTTTGGATGATTCTAAAAGAGAATCGAATTTTTCAGGTACACAGCTCATGATGTTATCTCTTTTCTGTTACATTCAGAAGTTTTGCATGGATCACGATCCGGTAGATCTCTTCCTGCGCTTCCGGTTTTTTACTGTAATTTGTCATATCTTCCCGGAAATGCTTTGAGGCACTGCTGCTGTTGTCACCGACGACCCATGTCTTTGACGGAAGATTTTTCACCTGATCCGGACGGGCCTCACCTGCGGGAACCCGTTCGATCCGTTCGATCAATACCCCGTTCGCGCCTTTTTCAGCAGCAAAACTTTTCAGCTTCGCCTGAAGTTCCTGCGTTGTCCAATTGGTTCCGCCGCTGATTTTTGCATCTCCCAGAACATCCTGTGCGGAATTTTTCGGGTACTGATTGGGTGAGAAATAGAGAACGACCGCCTTGCTGCTTTGCAGAGGGGAAAGTTCTTTCCCTTTGTACTCAATATTACAGCATCCGGTCAGAAAAAATGCGGCTGCCAATGCTAAAATAATCTGTTTCATAGTCAGGATCCTTTCTTTGTGATATAAACTCTGTTGACGCGCGGTCCGATGGCGCAGAGGACTTCGTAAGGATGGGTTCCTTTGAGATTTGCCCAGTCTGCAACAGTGATCCGGCTGCTTCCGGTACCACCGATAAAAATCACTTCTTCTCCCGGCTGGATCTCTTCTTCAAAACCATCCAGCCTGACCGTTGTATAGTCCATGGAGATCCGTCCGATAATGGGACAAAGTCTGCCGCGGATGACCACATAACCCCGGTTGGAGAGGTTCAGCGGGATGCCGTCCGCATAACCGGCAGCGATCGTGGCAACTTTTGTATTCACAGGAAGACGGCATGTCCGGTTGTAGCCGATGGTGTGTCCGGCAGGCATTTCACGGATCTGGACGATCCGGGTTTTCAGGGAAACGACAGATTCCAGTCCAAGTTCCCGTTCACCATCCGCATTGAAAGAACCGTGAAGATTGATTCCGGCACGGACTTGTGTGAAGGGCGGGACGGTTGCGAACGGGCAAGTGTTGATAGCATCGCTGTTGGCAATATGACGTTTTTCCAGATGAATTCCGGCAGCCTCCATTTTTTCAGCAAGTTCCAGAACGGTGGAAGCCTGCGCCAGACTCAATTCATCATTGGCTGCCGCCGGGAAATGAGAGTAGATCCCGCAACAGTTCAAATTCGGGAGCCCGACAACCTTTTTCGCTGTTGCAACAGCATCTTTTGCAAGGATTCCCAAACGCCCCATGCCGGAATCGATCTTGAAATGAACTTCCGTTACAACTCCCTGACGGACAGACTCATCGCTGATTTTTTTTGCGGAACTGTAATCTGTGATTCCGAGAATAAACTGGTTTCTGACAGCTTCTTCCAGTTCAAAATCCAGCAATCCGCCAAGAATCTGGATCGGTTTGCCGAACTGTTTCAGCTGAATCGCTTCCCGGAGTTCTGCAACACAGAAGCCATCCGCACCGGCATTCAGCAAACGTTCTGCAACAGGCATAACACCCAATCCATAGGCATTTGCTTTCAGAACAGCCATAACTTTCAGCGGTTTGACTGCTTTGCAGATCCGTTTGAAATTCTGTTCCAGAGTATCAAGGTTCACTTCCAGCCAAATCCGGCTTTGGTTTCCCTGTATATCAACTTGATTTTTCATTGTCATTTTATCACCTTTCATGGTATCCTTGGAAATATATATTTCCAATCGGAATTTACAAGGGGAAAAATGATGTTTTCAGAGGAAAAAACAGAGATTTCAGAACAAAAAAAATCCCGGCATGTTTCCAGACCGGGATTTTCAAAAAAAGACGTCAAAAACTTACTTGGCAACGGGGCATTTCAGTTTGTCGTAGGTAGCTTTGCTGACGAACTTGGTCAGTTTTGTTCCATCGGTGTCAACAGCTTTAACGCCATAACGGACCTGAACACCCTTGGAGGTTTCTTTTTTGAATTCGACTTTTGTGCAGTCTTTGTCTGCAACTTTAACACTAGCTCTCTTCTTGACGTTGTAGAACTCCATAATATGCTCCCTCTGTTGGTGGGTTTTAATGGATGCACCTTTTGCATCTTTTCGGCGTAAAGATACCACACAAAAAAGTGAATTGCAAGTCAAAAATCTAAAAAAAGTGAAGAAAACAGCAGAATTTTTTGATTTTTTTGCCTTTTTTCAGCGAAAAATGTTGATTTTCCCGTTTACTTCTGACTTTTTTATGTATGAAATGTCAAGTTCAACGACTGCATAAATTCTGCTTCAACCGATTTTTTGCACAAAAATCATGTACACTGCAGTGCCGCAGAGGATGGAAATCAGAGGATTTTTTTTCCACAACTGAAGCCCGACGACCACTGCTGCAGCAATCAGTTCTGCCGCTCCGTAATAATGCGATGGAAGCGGTCTGTCCCGGAAATAACAGGCAAAACAGTAAACCACCAGCATGGCAATCGCTGCCGGGGAAAGCACTTTTCCGATATATTCAATAACTGGCGGTGTCTTTGTTCCGGAGCCAAACAGGATAAACGGAAACGCACGCAGAAGAAGCGTAACTCCCGCAGTGACCGCAATCAAACTCCAGAGGTAGGCTGTCGTACTCATGCCGCACTCTCCTTCTTTGCCCGGTCAAGAACGTTCCGGCAGGCAAGAAAAACCGTGATCATCAGGATCATGGAGGGAATCAGCATTTTGGAGGCTCCGAAAATCAGAAAACAGAGAAGTGCCGCACCGCCGCCGATGAGGGCAGGGAGACGGTTGAGTTTTTCCCGGCACTGATCGGTCAGGATCACAAGGAACAATGCCGTCATGGCAAAGTCGATCCCTTTGTTGGAGAAGGGTAAAGCCTTTCCAGCCAATGCTCCGGCTGTCACACCGATGATCCAGTAAGAGTGGTCAAAAAATGCCAGAAGAAGACAATACCGGATATTTTTCTTTTTTTCCGGGATCTTACACTCTGTTTCAAGGGCGTAGGTCTCATCGGTAAGACTCCAGATGAGATAGAGCTTTTTCCAGAACCCGATCCCCCTGAATCTGTCGATCAATGAGAATCCGTACATGGCATAGCGGACGTTCAGACAGAAGGTCAGCAGGGCAACGTCCAGCAGCGGGGTGCGTTTGGCGATCCAATCCACAAGCATGAACTGAAGCGCACCGGAAATGGAAGTTGCACTGGTCAGGAATGCCCAGACCCCGGCAAAATCAATACCGCTATGGGCAGAAAGCAGAACTCCCGCCGCAAATCCCATGGCAGAATATCCCATGAGAACCGGCAGGGAGTCAATAAAAGCCCGTTTCAGAATCACAAAACGGTCAGACAATTCCAACAAGCTCCCGGACCTTGGTCAAGGTCTTCATCGCTTCACCACGGGCACGTTCCGCACCCTTTTTCAGGATGGCATCAACGTAATCCATGTTGTTCAGGAGTTCTTCGCGGCGTTTCCGCATGGGGGCAAAGTAATCCATATATGCCTCAAAAAGAGCCTGCTTTGCGTGTCCGTAACCGTAGTTTCCGGCAATATAGCGGGCGCGCATCTCTTCCAGCTGTTCCGGCGTTGCAAAGAGTTTGTAAAGCTGGAACACATTGCAGGTATCAGGATCTTTCGGTTCTTCCATGCCTTTGGAATCTGTCTTGATCGACATGAATTTCTTCCGCATGGGCTTTTCGTCGCCGAAGAGATCAATGGTGTTATTGTAGCTCTTGGACATCTTCTGTCCGTCCAGACCGGGGATCACTGCCACGTTGTCAGGGATGTAACCGTCCGGAATGGTGAATGCTTCGCCGTAGGTCTGGTTGAAACGGATCGCAACATCACGGGTGATTTCCAGATGCTGCTTCTGGTCCTTTCCAACAGGGACAAGGTTTGCCTGATAGAGCAGAATATCTGCCGCCATGAGAACCGGATAGGTGAACAATCCGGTGTTGGGAGAAAACCCTTTTGCGATCTTATCTTTATAACTGTGAGCGCGTTCCAGAAGTCCCACCCCGGTCACATTGCTGAGATACCACATGAGTTCGGTGACTTCTGGGACATCGGACTGCTTGTAGAAAACACTGCTTTCCGGATCAAGTCCGCAAGCGAGCCAATCCACAGCAAGACGTTTCACACGCTCCCGGAGATCTTCCGCTTTCGGGGAAGTCGTAAGAGAGTGAAGGTCTGCAATGAACACGAAAGATTCCCCCATTTTCTGGAGTTCCAGAACCTGACGGATCGCCCCGAAGAAGTTCCCGATATGGGGAACTCCGGAGGGCTGAATACCGGTAAGAATCCGTTTCATTTTCAGATAGCTCCCTTCTTGACACAGATCACTGCGTTGTGACCGTTGAGATCAGCTTCTTCTTTCTTGTCAGCTGCGATTTCACCGGAGACAATGTCAAGGGCAAGTGTTTCGTTGGAGACGTAGTCACGGAAGGCAAGAATTGCTTTTGTTGCTTCTTCATCGGAGGCAACTGCAACGGTGATCCGGTCGGAGACCTGAAGATCCATTTCCTTACGGATGTTCTGGACCTTACTGATGAATTCACGGGCGATACCTTCGTCGAGAAGTTCACGGGTGAGTTCTGTATCAAGAGCAATGGTCAAGCCTGCTTCGGTTGCAGCGGTCACGCCGGGCTTTTCTGCACGGAGAACGGTGACTTCGCCGGGAGCAAGTTCGATATTTTCGCCATCAAGGACGATCGTGACGGTTTCACCGGCTTCCAGTTTGCGGAGAGAATCAGCGGTCAGTTTTGCGATTTCTGTAGCGGCAGCTTTCATCTTGGGACCGAGCTTTGCACCGAGAACCTTGAAGTTAGCCTTTGCGGAAAGTGTCACCAGTTCTGCATCGGAATCACGGATCAGGATCTCCTTCACGTCAAGTTCTTCTGCAACGATATCTTTTGTACCTTCCAGCAGTTCACGGACCTTGGGATCTGCGGCAACCAGGATGGCTTTTGCCAGCGGCTGACGGATCTTGAGGTTCTTCTGTTTGCGGAGGAAGTGACCGAGAGTGACGGCACGCATGGTGTTTTCCATCTGGCATTCCAGAGCGGTATCGCGGCGGTCAGCTTCCGGTTCGGGGAAGTCGCAAAGGTGGACGGATTCCGGCATGTCTTCTGTACGGAGCGCGCGGTAGATGTGTTCGGTGAGCATGGGGATGAACGGAGCAGCACACTTGACGAATGTCATAAGGACATAGTAGAGTGTACCGTAAGCATCATTCTTGTCGCCATCATTTTTGCTCTTCCAGAAACGTCTGCGGCTGCGGCGGATGTACCAATTTGTCAGATCATCAGCAAACTTTTCAAAGCGGTTTGCTGCGCGCTGGAGCTGGTAGGCATCCATAGCGGCACGGATCTCTTCCACCATATCGGAGAGAGAAGAGAGTATCCAGCGGTCAAGCGGATTTGCCGGGTTTTCCGGTGCTTTCAGCGGACCGGCTGCGGGTTTCCAGTTATCCACACTTGCATAGGTGGTAAAGAAGCTGTAAGAGTTCCAGACCGGCAGAAGCACGCAGCGGAGAATATCTTTGACACCTTCTTCGGAGAACTTCAAATCTTCTGCACGGACAACGGGTGAACCAAGGAGGAACAGACGGAGTGCATCGGCACCGTATTTGTTCACAACATCCATCGGGTCAGGATAGTTTTTCAATCTCTTGGACATCTTCTGACCGTTGGAAGCAAGGATCAGACCGTTGACGACAACGTTCATTGCAGGGGGCTTGTTGAAGAGTGCAGATGCCAGAACGACCAGTGTATAGAACCAGCCGCGGGTCTGGTCAAGACCTTCTGCGATGAAGTCTGCGGGATAGTTTGCATCGAACCGTTCTTTGTTTTCAAACGGGTAATGCTTCTGAGCGTAGGGCATGGAGCCGCTTTCAAACCAGCAGTCGAGGACTTCCGGGATGCGTTTCAGGACAGCACCGGTCTTGGGAGAAACGATTTCCACCTGATCGACATAGTGCTTGTGAATATCTGCAAATTTCTGTCCGGTAAGCTCTTCCAGTTCTGCAACAGAGCCGACACAGATGGTTTCACCGGTTTCTTCGTTGCGCCAGATGGGCAGCGGGCAGCCCCAGTAACGGTTACGGCTGATCGCCCAGTCACGGGCATTTTCCAGCCACTTGCCGAAACGGCCGTTCTTGATGTGTTCCGGAACCCAGCTCATCTGCTTGTTGGCATTGATCATCTTTTCCTTGATGCGGTCAATGCGGACAAACCAGGTGGAAACTGCCTTGTAGATCAGCGGAGAATCGTCGCGCCAGCAGTGAGGATAGCTGTGCTTGATGGTTCCGCGATGAACCAGTTTGCCTTCATCTTTCAGACGTTTGATGATATCCTTATCGGTTTCTTTCACGAAGCGTCCGACATAATCAGGAACGTCATTGGTGAATTTACATTCTGCGTCGATGGGGCAGACACCGGGAACGCCATGAGCTTTTCCTGCAGCTGCGTCATCTTCCCCGAATCCGGGAGCTGTATGAACGATCCCTGTACCGTCTTCTGTGCTGACGAAATCAGCTGTGATCACGCGGAACGCACCCTGTTCTGCCATATTTGCGAAGTAGGGGAACAGCGGTTCGTAGTGCTTTTCAGCCAGTTCTGCGCCTTTGAAACGGGCGACGATTTCCGGAAGATCTTTTTTGTAATAAGCAGAAAGACGTGCTTCTGCCATGATGTAGTAAGTTCCGTCATCCAGAACTTTCACATAATCGATATCAGGACCGACGGTGAGAGCCATGTTGGAGGGCAGGGTCCACGGAGTGGTTGTCCATGCCAGGAAGTAGGTGTTTTCTTCACCGACGACTTTGAATCGGATGGTGATCGCAGGATCTTCCACATCGGCATAACCCTGATTTGCTTCAAAGTTGGAGAGCGGGGTGCAGCATCTTGCACAGTAGGGGAGGATCTTATAGCCTTCATAGATAAGTCCCTGATCCCAAAGCTGTTTGAAGACCCACCAGATGGATTCCATATAATCGCGGTCCATGGTGCGGTAACCGTTTTTGAAATCGACCCAGCGACCCATGCGGGTCACGATGCGTTCCCATTCGGAAGTATAACGGAGAACGATACCGCGGCAGGCTTCGTTGAACTTGTCGACACCGTAGGTTTCGATCTCTTTTTTACCGGAGAGCTTGAGCTCCTTTTCCATTTCGTATTCAACGGGGAGACCGTGGCAGTCCCAACCGAAGCTGCGTTCGCAGTAGCGGCCGCGCATAGTCTGATACCGGGGCACAACGTCCTTGATGGTTCCTGCCAGAAGGTGTCCGTAATGAGGAAGACCGGTTGCAAACGGAGGTCCATCATAGAAGACGAACTCTTTACCGCCTTTTCTTGCTTTGACTGATTTTTCAAAAGTGTTGTCATTTTTCCAGAACTCAAGCACATCCTGCTCAAGTTTCGGAAAATCTGCCTGTCCTGCGGGCTTGAACATAATATTTGTCCTTTATATGATTAAGTTGTTGTTATTAAAAATCAAAGAGTAATATACACCCATATCGTGAAGAATTCAATAAGGACTGCTGCTTTTGTAATAAATATAAGGCGTTTTTTTTAATGATTTGCAGCTTTTTGATATTTTTTTCAAATTTCTGCGCTTGAAAATTTATTTTTTTCAGATATACCCACTTGAAAAATCATTTTTTTTTGATGTTGACGCTTGAAAAATCAATTTTTCATATTATATTACAATGTTGCCCGTAATCGATGCAGGGATTACTGGCAACATTTTTTTATTTATGATGTATCGTTCGGAAAAGTTTTTTAGAGAAGATTTGATTCCAGTTTTTTGCATGTTTTCCGGATTTTTAATGTTGAAAATCATTTATTTCAGAAAAAATCGCTTGAAAAAAACATTATTTTCGATTATATTACAATGTTGCCCGTAATCGATGCAGGGATTACTGGCAACATTTTTTTTATTAACAGTCAATGTCTTTTCAGGAATTATACCGTTTCGGACTGTTGATTTTTCAACAGCACGGTTCCTGAAAAATCATGGTTTTCTGTAACCGCATTTGGGACAGACACCATCTTTTCCCATGGCAATACCGCACATCGGACAGCGATCCATGGTTCCTTCTACCTTGAACTCCTGGCTTGCCGTATTATCACCGCTGTTGAACGTGATTTTGACAATGTTCAGTTTGTCTTTGAGCAGATCATAAACGATTTTGATCATCCCTTCCACGGTCATCGTTTCTTTGGTGACCACAAGACGGCATTCCGGATAGGCTGTGGCAAGTTCTGTTTTGAATGCAGGACCTTTCATTTTGTTGGTCGGTGCCCCGTTTTTGATCCCCTGTTTTTCGTAGACTTCCAGAATTGCCGGAAGAATGGGATCATCATGACGGAGAATCAGAGCATGGTCGAAATTCTGAATGAGATTCCAGACTGTTTTCTTGATTTCGTTACAGGGGAATACCATATTCACCCCCATGTTGACAGTGTCTTCCACTTCGATGATAAATTTCCCTGTGTGTCCGTGCAGATACTGTGCTTCTCCTTTGAAATTGTAAAATCTGTGGGCGTACTGGATGTCAAGTTTCGTGATAGATCTCATAATGAAACCTCCCTCTGTTCTGTGTTGATGTTTGCTTTTTGCAAGCTGTGGATTTTCAGGAGGTTAGAAAATCAGAAAAACAATTAAGTTCCTTGAAAAAATCTATCATAAAGAGCAGGAAAACAGGGATTTATTCGTGTTTTTTCAATTCAGAACAGAGGGGGTAAATAAAATACTCTATGTTACGCCACCAGCAGGGAGGAATCCATGATCGGTGTGAGAAACTCAATGGAAACGTTGCTCTGAACCATCCGTTCTGCATCCATTTCTCTCCAAACTTCCATAAAAAGTTTTTTGTATTTCGCATGGAGTCTGGAGATGGTCAGAGAGATTTCCTGTTTTGTTTTTCCATATTCATCGGCGATCAGCTGAACAGATTCTCCTGCAAAACAGCGTCTTGTGAAAATTTCCACTTTTTCCTGTTTGGCGGAACGGTCCTTGCAGAGACGTTTCAGTGTTTCGATTGCAATGAGTTGAAAATATTCCTTTTTAGCATTGTTTTTGTGAGAAAAATCACAAAATTCGGCTGTATTGAAATCTGTAATTTCAGTGTGACGCTTGTTGTTCCGGCTGTTTTCCCGGAAGAGATCCAATGCCGCATTCTGCGTGATCTGGTAGAGGAACGTTTCATATTTCCCCTGACGGCAATCGTGTTCCAGTTTCCCCTGACTGAACTTGATCAGAATGTCATTATACAGAACTTCCTGATTGTACTCATCGACTTTCTGTTTCTGAAGGATGCAAAGAATATATTTTTTATATTTTCTGTCAAATTCAATGATTTCTTCTTCGCTTTTCCAGGTAATATTTTCGCTATTCAGTTTTGCATAATCTTTCATAATTTATCCCTCCGGTTTTATCAGTTTCGTTGTTGTTTACTGATATAAGAGGGATAATCATGAAAAATCTGACAGCAGAAAATTATTTTTTTAAATTTTAATAAACGGCTGTGTCCACGCACACTGAAATGCCGGATAAAAATTCGTCCTCAATCTGGTTGCACGGTCAGAGGTTATGATCGCACGGACATACAGATCGTTCTTTTTCAGTGTGTAGGATGCAGAAGTTCCGTTCACACTGGAAACGACTTCGCCGATCCCCACAGGAATCACCGGACGGGTCCGGCTGAAAATCTCATTTTCATGCGGAAACTCTTTCACTTCCATCGTACGGTCAAAATCTTTTGCAGTAGAGATAAAATCAATACGATATTGAACGCCCGGTTCCGCTTTGACCTGAACATTCAATGTCCCGCTTTCTGCAGAAAATTCCACATCGTCCAGCAAGACCCCGCAGGAAGAGTAAAAATCCCCGGCTTTGATCGCGGCACACAGGTTCGCAGCGGTCAGTTCACCCGGACAATCCACAACCACAAACCCGGTCTCAACCGCAGCCGGGAGCGTCAGCCGTTCCGGATCATAAAAATGAGCATCATCGGAAGCCGTGCCATACAAAACCGGATCCCCGTTTGCCAGACGGTGCGCCAGAACAAAATCCCAATACTTCTCCCGGTTGCAGATCCAATCTTCCGGCATACTTCCGGTTCCGCTGTTGCAGATCTCAAAAAGCGTGATCTCCGGAAAACCGATCAGCAGCCGCGGGTCGGCATCCCAGACATTATACCACGGATGATTCAGCATAAAAAAGGAATCTTTTCTCTCCACAGAGTGATAAAGATCCAGCATTTTTTGTAAATATTCCTTATCGGTTCCCCCGGTCGGCGGCAGTAATGTTTTTGCGGCGTTGAATATATTGCAATGAATGGCATGAACTCTCCCGGGACAGCCGAAACTTTCGCCGCTGCCGGTCAATTCCAATCCCGGAACAAGCAGAAATTTCCCGGGCACTTCAAATTCATCTTTCAATTCGCTGAATGTTTTGAGACGGATATATTTCTTATAAGAGATTTGTTTTTCGATGATGGAGCCGGGGAGCATTTCACAGCTCCTCTGATACTCTTTTGCTGAAAGCATAGGAGGCCACGCCCCTTCTTCGCCGCACACCTGGATCCAGACTTCCGGATCTTCCTGAAACACATTATGATCGGAAAGGCAGACAAAATCATAACCTGCATTTTGATACGTTTTCACTGCGACTTCCGGCAGAGCTCTTCCATCGGACCACATGGAATGACAATGCAAAGAACCTTTTTTCCAATTTCTCATCTTTCACGAACCCTTTTTCTTATTGATTTCGTTTTTGCCGGTATTCTCGGGGGGAAAGCCCGCTGTACTTTTTGAAACTGCGGGAAAAACCTATCACAGAATTGAAATGACAGGTAAAAACGATTTCTTTGATGCGCATATCTGTTTTTTCGAGCAGTTCCACAGCACGGATCATCCGCTGGTGATTCAGATATGCCGTTGGTGTCAGATGATGCTTACCACGGAAGAGACGTCTGAAATGATCCGGAGTGATTCCCAAAGATTTTGCAGTGGCTGAAAAATTATAATCTTTAAACGGGTTGCTCCGGATATCATCAGCAATCGTTTCAAGTTTGTAATGATCATAGCCATCCGTTTTGTTATTATACTTTTCGGAACAGACATAGAACATCAGGGTTTCCAGCAACATGCCGATCTCTGCTGAATTTTGAACAGGATCTATCCGGTATAAATATAGAATTTTCCGGAAGGTTTCAAAGATTTTCTCCGGTTCAAGCGGAGTCATTTTCCCGGATGGGTACAATTCATACAGAGCTTCAACCATCCGGCCTGTCCGGGGACCGGTGAAGTCTACATAAATATGTTCGACATACTTCATCCGGGGCGATTCTTCATCGGGGATGATCATATAATCATCCCCCTGCCGTGTCCAGAAAAATACAGGTGCGTTCAAACGGATGGTCTCTTTCCTTGTTCCGTCATCGTGAAAAAATAAAACATATCCGCATCTGATAAATTCCAGTGAATTAACTTCTGCATGAAGGTTGTTTTCTCTTTTGGTTCCGGATATAAAACGGTGGATCACGTTTTGAATCTTGATATCATCAAAGTACATCCGCAAATCTCCTTTTCCTCTGAAAAATATAACAGGCAAAATCGCTTTTTCAATAAAATATCACGAAAAATTTCAAAGAAAATGCGAAAAATGTCGGAAAGTGATAACTTTTCTATAGATCGTACTATTTACAAAAGAGGAATTCCGGGTTATACTTCTTACAGAGTGAAAAGTTTGAACAACATGTTTCTAAAAAGAGAAAGGATGAGTTGTATGAAGAAGTCTGAATTTACATTGATTGAACTACTTGTGGACAGTTCTATATCATCTATGCTTTTAATTTAGCATTCATTTCTGTTTTTTCAAGTTTATTTTCTTTGTTTTTTCCTGAATTCATAAGGATTTACCGGATTTTCCTGAATCCATAATCCTGATTTATTCTGTCTTGCTTTTTGTTCCGCTTCAATGTATTCAGGGGATTTGTCATAAAATAAATAATGCCATGCAAAACCGTCTTTGACCATTTGCAGATTGATTTCTTTTTCCTGCAGATAAACTATCCCTAATATCCGCTTGTATCTGTCTTTTTTTCTATAAATTACCTTCACTTGTTTTCCTGCAATCAGGGATACAAGATGATTCTTTGCATTGATCCCGAAACATTGTTTCAGTTCCGGAGCATCTATTTTATCAAGTCTGATTTTATATTTTCTATTGTTTGAATCAATGATTGTAATTGTGTCCCCATCTGAAATTTTAATCACTTTTCCGGTAATTTCAGCGGAAAATAAAGATAGCGTAAAGAATAAAAAGAATAAAAGTATTGATTTCATTTTCAGGGATTCCACAGGGAATACACCTGATAAAAAAAAGAGGTGCATTCCAGTTTGCACCTCTCAACACACCTACCACAGTGCCTGTAACAGTACAATACCGAAATGCACCATATACGCAAATGCGATATATGGCACAAATTAGACTGTTACAGTTAAAGGCTTTAATTACAAGGTGGTAGTTTGTTGAGAGAGCCTTTTTTATGCAATATTATTTCAAAAGTTTTCTGTTTCTTGAAAATTCCTTTTTGTTGTTAAAATAAAAAACCTATGCCGTAAATATAGCATAGGTTTTAATTTATTCAAGTTTGAATCTTTACTTCAACTCTTGATTGTGATAATGATACTATAACAGTTTAATTTTATTTTATAATCCCGGCGGAATCAATTTGAGTTCTCTGAACCATTACGATCCGGCAGCTCTTACTGGATTGACCTCTTTTAAAGTTGCAAAAAACACCACTCGTATCCCCTGGGGAAAAGTTGTTTTGAGTGCCCATAACGGAAATATGAAGAAATATCTCGGAATTTCCGGGAAAGACTTCCATATCGGTGATATCAGGAAGATCCGGAAAAATGAGTTGGCGGCAGTGGATCAGCAATCCCTTTTTGCCGGAACCTACATGAGTGCATGGGAAATCAAAGATCCGCAAGCGGTTCCTCTTGCAGTTTTTAGTGATAAAACTATACGGTTCGCCATGAAAAAACATGAGAACTGGACAGCATATTACTCAGCAAGCTGTCAGCTCCCGGCAAATATCGTAAGAGCAGTTGCGGAAAAAGCCGGCTGCCATATTGCCAATAAACAGGGCGACGTGATCTTCCAGCGCGGACCGTTTCTTTCTCTTCATGCAGCATTCAAAGGAAAACATATCATAACGTTCCCCTCCGATGAAAATGTTTTGGAATGTTTCTCTGGCAAGGTCATTACTCCGAAAAATAAACAGTATGAATTCAATGCCGATCGCGGTCAGACTTTCCTTTTCTATCAGGGAAAATCTCTTGCTGATGTCCGAACTGCCATCACCCGGACCGCACAGGAACACAATGCTGAAATTGCAAAATTCCGTAAGAACGTACCATCCCCCAAAGCTGCTCCCGGCTGGGTACAGTATGCAAGAAGCGTTGCCCGTCCCAAAAAGAATGGACCTTTGCCGATCCGTTATTTTGTGCCGTCAGCCATGCTGCTCGCCGGACCTTTTGCCTCTTTTGAGCAGACTGAAAAAGATATGCTGAATGTCAAAGTGCTGAAGCGGATGACGAAAGAACCGAAGCTGCCTGTCCGTTCCATTGAATATGCCACACTGAATGCTTTGTTGAAGCGGATCCCGGATCAGAAACCGGGTGTGTTCCAGTGGCAGGCATTTAATACAAGTGTCTGGAACATGCTTCAATCATTTGGAATCGCAAAAGGACAGACTGGACTCTTTGCCTTTTATCTTTCTGTGCCGGAGGAGACGATCGCAACGGTTTATTTTGCTGCAGACAGCAGAGCCAGTGTTGCCATCAACAGTAAAATCCTTTCAGAAAAGAAAGAGTTTACGCAGAAAATCAAGCTGAACGCCGGATTTAATCTTGTTACGATCGTTGCAGAAAATACCACTGGAGAAAATGGATTTACACTGAAATTTATGCAGAAAGATCTTCCGGTTGAACCAGCTTATGAACCGGCTTATGCCGCTCATGCCCTGAAAAAAGCTGCTGTCTATCTGGAGAAATAAAAATCTGATTGATCTCATGCAACCTGTTTTTTATGATGGCATATTAATTTTTTGCAAAACAAAAAATTGATATGCCGCAAAAAGGTTTGAATCCTCCTTCGCGCAAGGCTCCGGAGGACAGGAAAAGGGATGGGGGAGAACCCTTATTTCATCACATTTTTCAGCCACATTTCAAACATCCGGGCAAGCTTTTGCTGTCCGGGGGCAATGGGATGAACGGCGTTGTTCTCCGGATAATCTTCTGTTGTGTCAGTTCCGACATAAAGAGGAATGATACTCAGATCCGCTGCATTTTGCAGGTCGCTCAGCATCTTGCGGACATAAGAGAATTGATTGTAGTCGTACTGCTCTTTCTGGATGGTTCCTTTGTAGTTCAACTCAAAGGCAGATGGTCTGCTGTTGGCTGGGGATAACAATGCAACGCCGAAAAGTGCATTCGGCATGACTTTCCGCAATTCTGCAATCAGCAGATCCCGGTGTTTGACAGCATGTTCGATCCGCTGGTCGATGGTGTCCATTCTTCCGCCTGCGATATCATTGCAGCCGAGGTAAAGGATCACGATATCCGGAGCTTTCCCGGCGTTGTATTTATCCAGATATTCCTGAATTGCCAACTGCGGTTTTCCATCCACCATTTTCAGGAATTTTGAACGGCAGTTGTATTCATTTCCGGGTTTCCATAAAGTCAGAAACGTGTCCCAGGTCCAGCCGCCGTAGGCTTCGACAGCAACTTTATCAAGGGCAAGAGGTTCGCCCTGTCCGCTGTGACTGCCCATGAAACGGATGTTTCTGTTGCCGCGTTCCTGAATGCCAGCCTGAAGAAAACGGGTGATTTGGGCGTTTCCGAGAATACTGTCGCCGATCATCAGAATAACTGCATTGCGGTCATTCCCGCTCTCTGCCGGAGCAACTCTGACGATCGTTTCCGCTGTTCCGATGACTTTTCCGGAAGAATCTTCCACGGTGATTTTCAGCAGGTTATCCCCGGCTTTCTCCGGCGTATATGACCAGTATCTTTCATTGGAACTCCCCACCGGACAATCTGCCCGGAAACGAAGCTTTTCTTTCTCCCGGCTATCCACAAGATTATGAAAATAAACTCTGGTTTCCACTCCGGTCATGCCGTAAACCAGTTTTGGGAGCGTCAGCTTGACAGGGCTTGCATCATCCATGTTTTTCACATCCGGGATCGCCGGATATGCACCTGAAAAATCCTTGCCGGAACCTTTTTCCCAGACAGGTACGGTCAGGTCGATTTCTCTGTTTGGATTCGACGGATTATCAGGGATCTCAGCGTTTTTTGCTTCCTGCGAAGCAGCACAGCCGCAGCCGACAGCACTCATAAAAATAAGTCCCGGAAGAAACTTTTTCATCAAACACCTCTTGAAAAAATTATTTCCATTCATTGAAACAGCAGATCTCTTCCAACGGTTTGCGGATTTTTCTCACAGGGATATCTTCTGCTGCATAACCGATCGCCAGAACCAGACGGGCTTCGTTTCCGTGAGGGATCCCGAAATACTGCTCCATCTTCGCCTGATCGTTCATTCCGATCACACAAGTGGAAAGACCGAGAGAAAAGGCTTCGTGGCACATATTCATGCAGGCTGCGCCGATATCGCCCTGGGCAAAACGCTGGGTATCGTGATAATGGTCAATGACCACCTGTTTGACATCGGCTTTCTGTTCCACGAAAATAATGAACGCGGAAACCTGATGCCGCCAGGGTGCGCCGGTAACACCGTTTCCGACGACGATGGCATCGCAAAGTTTTTCTTTTGCTTCGGGGGAATCCACCACGATGAACTTCCACGGCTGGGAGTTGCAGCCGCTGGGAGTGAGCCGTCCGGCTTCCACGATCTTCAGCAGATCTTCCCGGGAAACCTGCTTCCCGGGATCGTATGCGCGGCAGCTCTTGCGCTGATTCATGATATCAAGAAAATCCATCTTATAAACTCCTTTATTTTGTTACGTTGAAGGTAACGGTTTTTGTCTGACCCTTCGCCAGCTCTTTGACAACGATCTTCCACTTTCCGAGCGGAGCGTTCACGGGAACTGTCCAGGTCTGTTTCAGTTTGCCATTGACAATAACATTGCTGCGGGAGAGGGAGAGTTTCTTTCCGGCAGCATCGTAGACATCCAGCAGAACGGGGATCATGCCGGAACCGCTGCCAATGGTGACATTCAGATCAACAGGGGTTCCGCGTTTGACAGCACTCCGGCAATCTGCGGAGAGGGCACCGAGTTTTTTAGAAGTGAACAGGATGATCCGACCGTTGCAGGGTCCGAGCTGGAGATGGATCTTTCCGCCGCGGATGGGGATCTCTTTGCGAGCCATCATGTCGTAAGCATAACGGAACTTCGGATTGCGGACTTCAAAAGTCACTTTCTGGGGAAGACCTTTTTCGCGGACTTTTCCGAATTTTCCATAGATCGGTCCGGGAATACGCAGGTTGTTGACCACGAACAGATAATCTGCACCGGCAGCCTGCAGGTGGTTCCAGAAGATGGAAGTATTATTGCTTGCAAACTCCGTTTTTGCATGTTTTCTGACGAGTGCGGGCAATCCGGGGAACTGGCTTGCGGCTGCAAGTTCTTCCTGCAGAGTCTGCATTCCTTCGATGTACAGCGGAGTATTGACATTTCCGTTTGCCCGCTTCAGGAGGTCTGCGGCTTTCGCCTGATACTCTTTGATGGAGAGCTTGTTCATGGTCATCTTGACACAGTCGGAAAGCGCGGCGACTTTGCAGCGTTCATCCACAACGATGATACCGCCTTTTTCCTTGTATGCGAGCAGGTTGTTCACGCCCTTTTCCGGCAGTGCGAAAGCTGCGGGGATGAAAATCATGTCATACTTGGAAAGATCACCGGTCAGATCTTCGTCGTAAAGCACATCGTAAGGAAGTCCGGTTTCAGCGACAGCGATGGCAAGTTCTTTGTTGAAAGAACCGGGCCAGCGGACACCTCCGAAGAGGTCGGAAGTGAAACTGCGGACGATGGCAACTCTGCGGGGGGCGTTTTTCCATTTCGGGAACAGTGCCCCGAAAGGATACCAGAGTTTGTCGGAAATATCTTTGAGTTCCGGAGCAAGTGCCGGATCAAAACAGAAGATTTTCAGCTTTTTATCCTTGATGGTCTTGGCAATTGTTTTCCAATCGCCGTTTCCGACCAGTTTTTGGATCTCATCGGCAGTCTGCTGCTGTCTTTTGTAGATCGCAGCATTGACGTTCCAGTAGGTCAGAACACTGATGGGACGTGAAACTGCAAGGTAAGTCGCTCCACGGAACAAGTCAGCCGGGGGAAGACCGGCATAAGGCGCAACGGAACCGACCTTGAAAAGGAACTGGGGCATGGTCGTTGCGGTCATGTTGGGGAGCCCGCGTGTAACTGCCTGAAGCCGTTCCATAAGGTTGATAACAGTGTGAAGTTCAATGTAATAACACCAGTCAGCGGCGTTGTTGATTTCTCTGTAGGAACGCAGGAAGGGACGGCGCAGGATGGGGTCCTGTGTGACGATCACATCGGGACGGACCTTGAGGATCTCTTTTGCAACGATATCGTTAAGAACGACATCGGTTCCCCCGGTGGAGCTGTGGCGTTCCAGATGGTAGGCGTACAGCGGGTTGTTTTCCGGAATGGAACGGCTCGCCGGAACCATTTCAGGAACAGGACCAACTCCAAGATTTCCGATGGGGTTGTAGTTGAACCAGAACACTCTGGAAGCATTTTTCCCTTTGGGGATCCAGCGGTCAAGATCAACTCCGAAGCTCTTTGCGATCCGTTTTTCATCGGGGGAGTAGTCGTAGCCTTCCGTTCCGGCACTTCCCTGATGGGATTCAGAGTTCAGGACGATCCCCAGGAACGTGGGGGCATCTTTGATCAATGCGGCAATATTCTGCCCTTTCCGCTTCATGTCAAGCTGAACGTATTTGGAACGGGGACGCGGATAGGTGAATTTTCCCTTGTAGTTCTGTGCGCGGTCCTCGATTTCATGACCGGGACGCGGGGTTCCGTTGTAGTAGAGGTTGTAGGTTGCATAAGTTCCGTTGCGGGCTGCGGTATCAATGCCCAGCGGGTCGAGTCCGCCGCTGCCCATGGTGATACCGTATTGTGCATGAGTCGGTCCGTTTTCGTTCCAGCTGTTGATCTGGAGATTTTCTTTCGGACGGAGCGCGTTGCAGATTTCCAACGGAAAACGGATCGAATCGGTCTTGCCATTCTGAAGTTTGCAAGTCAGATTCAAGGTATATTTTCCGGGCATCAGCATTGCGGGATCGAATTTACAAACAATGTCGATCCCGTTGGAAGATGTTGCTTTCACAATGGAATAGTTATTGATTTTTGCAGAAATGTTTGCGATTTTTGCAGCGGCTTTGAACCGGATCGTAACTTCTCCGGCGTTCACAGGAAAGACCGTGAACGGAGATGCCGGTTTGAGGGTGGCAGAGGAAATTTTTCCTTCCAGATCCGGATTCTTTGCGAGTTCAGCAGCTTCTGCATCGGTCAGTGCTTTCTTGAAAATGGTCAGGTTACGGTAAAGCATTGCAGAGTGAACCTGAATGATACGTCCGCCGAAGTAGAAAGAATTCTTCTTGAACGGCGCACCCTTTGCAGGTCTTGAGAGAACTTTTTTACCGTCAATATAAATCGTGACATTGTTCCGGTCATAGCTGAGGATCACATGATGGGATTCCCCGACTTTCATTTTGACAGAGGCAAACTGATTTCTCAAATTACGGAACTTGTCCAGAACGATGCGGCCGCCCCAGGCGGGTCTGTAGCTCATTTCAAGTTCATTCACCCAGTGACCGCCGCCGATTGTGATCAGAGACTGCCAGCCTCCGACAGACATCAGAGTCATGTTGAACGCGATTGCGCCTTCCACGCCCATTTCGGGAGGAAGACCGGGCAGTTTCAAACGGTCAGCATCACGATAAGCCCCGTTGGGAACATAAGTGGTGGGAGACTGGATCCCGAAGTAACCGCTGGGACTTTCCACCATAGCGGCATCAAGGGCTGCGTTGGAACCTTCAAACGTTGCAGCGACAGCATCAACCCAGGTTTCCGGTTTTCTCGGATTGCCGCCGTTGAATGCGATAAAATGACGTTTCCAATCATTGGTAAGCTGGATAGTCTGAGCAGGAAGATCCTTTTTGGAACCATCCTTTGCAACATGCTGCGGAGTAACTTTCAAAGTTCCGGAACCTTTGGCGTAGAAAGAGAAGATGAAGGCTGTTCCGATATAACCCTTTTTGATATTGAGTTTTACCGGTTTCAGCGCAACTTTTCCGTTGAACTGGAATGCGGATTTTGTGAAGCCGGGAATTCCTTTTGCATCTGCACCGCTCTTGTCAAAGGGATCTTCTTTTGCAGTCAGCAGGTTGACGGTTCCGCGGTCGGCGAATTTTCCGCCGGGTTCCATGAGTAAACCGCCATTCCAGAAACGGGGCTGGTTCAGATCCGCTTCCTTGAAATCAGGGGTGAATGCTTTGGATTGTCGGCTGAAAAAGGCATTCATGTTCCGTTCACCGCCGGAATAGATCACGGAAAGATCTTCCTTCAACGGCATGTAACGGTAAACTTTATCTTTGATCTGCCCGCAGAGAGTGCAGGCAGTCACAAACAGAAAAGCGGGGATCAATCGTTTCATTTCTTAATGACCTCAAAGTTCTTATCGGTTGCAATGCTGCCGGATTTCAGCGTTTTACCGGTACGGTTGATGATTACATAATATGTTCCGGTATCGGCTTTGATTTCCCAGACTGCAGAGAGCGGATCTGCCGGGGTGAAGGGCAGAGCTTTTACACTCTTGACACGGGGCTTTCCGCCGATATTGATAACTTCCATGGCTGCGCCGATCTGCATGGTTTTGCCTTTCTGACGGAGCAGGAAAGCAGGTCCCGGTCCCGGACGGCTGCCACGGGGAACACGGAACGTTGCAGCGGTTGCATCTCCGGGAAATGCCAGATTCAGAACAACACTGCGGTCAGCTTTTTTGTAAACGTTGAACGCTGTCTGCGGAGTTGCCGGGGGAATATCAACTTTCACCTGAACATTGTTTTTGACATCGGTTCCCATTGCATCGGAGACGAATTCAAGTTTATGTTGGAACGGAGTATCAAACTTCTTGCCGTTCATCAGTTCATAAAGGAATGCATTTTTCTTTGCCCACGGCTGCCACGGAGCATAGTAGGGCCAGTCAAAAGTATGTTCTTTGCCGTCGGCAGCTTTCTGACAGTCTCCGACAAAGAAGATACCATCGAAAATTGCAACTGCGCGGGAGAAGCTGAAGCCATTGTAAAGCGGGCTTTCCGGCTTTTCGATGAACAGCGCACCCGGCATGGATGCACGGTCGAGGAATGCCGCAATGACAGAGGGATTCTGATTGGAATTTTTCTGGTCGACAACAACAGTATTGTGTCCCCAGGTCTTGTCCATTATGGCTGCGCCCTTCTGAGTGTAGCCGATACGGAATACTTCATGGGAAACCATCCCTTTATCGTCGAACAGACGGAAGTGGAGACGGTCATTTTCCATGCGGTCCCAGCCCATGATGTAGTTGATCGCCAATGCGCGGAATCCGGCTTTGGATTTTTCACGCAGATAGAGATAACCATTGTTTTTCATGTGGGTATTGCCCAGAAAGACAGTGTCGGGAACGGTTTTCGGATCCATTCCGGCAGGGAGTTGTTTCAGAGCTTTCAGAGAGGGCAGATATTTCGGATCTTTGAAAATCCGGTATGCCTGAATATAGGTTTTCCGGAGATTCCAGTCACTGATGCCGTGAGGTGTGGAAAGCACACCGTAGTCATAAACGCGTTTGAATCTCTGATCGATGAGTTCCACGCCGGATTCTCTCATTTCATCTGCAAACTCAAGCAGCGGATAAAGCCCGAAGTAGTGGTAAACCCCTGCTTCACCGGAAGAACCGTCAGGCGTGAATCCCTGATTTGCAAAGGCATGGAATCCATTGTCGCCGTAAACGGCTTCGCCGAGCAGGTTCCACCAGCGGTTCAATGCGATCACGGAACGTCCATAGGTGGAAAGATGATGCAGCTGAATATTTGAGAAATTATCGTTGTGAGCATAGAAGTCGGCGATCATTTCACCGATAAATTCTTCTTCGATACGGCGGCGGTCTTCCGGACCGAACACCGGAGAATCTTTGACTGCCGCATAAGCGGAAATTCCCTCGTAGATGAAATAAGAGCCGTCAAGCGTGGAAGACGCAATTCTGAGTCTGGCGGATGTGGAACCGGGTCCGTGGGGCGGCAGGAAACGATACCAGTGAACATATTCCAGCAGAATATCGCGGATCTTGGTGGCATATCTCAAATCACCGGTTTTCTGATATGCCTGAGCCATCCGTTTCATTGCTTCAAATGTTTCCCGGTTGTGATGATAGATCAAACCACCCTGAACCTGGGCGTTCTTGCTCAAGTCTTCGCCGGTTTTAATGTTTTTGATCCGGTAGAAGGATTCTGCTTTCATGACGCTTTTTCTGAAAAAGGAACAGTAATCCGGGTGGATCTGCGGCTGGATCCCGAATGCAAGATCCAAATCTTTTTCAGCCTGTGCCATCACTTTCTTTTCATCTTTCGGAAGCGGTGCGGCAAGTTTCCAGTTCACTTTTTCCGGCGGAACGGTTCCCCAGATGTAACGGGGACGGAAACCCATGACCGTATAAACCTGCGGTGCATCTTTGGTGAACAGACGGGGAAGAACCCGTTCACTGTAGAGAACCGGCATGGTTTTTGCGACTT
>SUVT01000057.1 GCA_015061845.1 Lentisphaerota bacterium | reverse complement strand
TTCCGGTGTGATTTCCCAGGGACATGCCATGACAACGAATTTGATTTTATCCAGATTCTGGATTTTCGGAATATCATCCAGACAATAACATTCAAAGGGCATACCTGTTCGGTTCAGCTTGATCCGTGTACTGCAGGCGAACAAGCCCTGCCGTTTCCAGTCTGTACCGTGGGCGATGTAATAACTTGCATCAGGATCAACGACCATGATGGTCTCTTCCACAGGGGAAACGGGAAGTTCGACTTTTTCCGTATAGATCTGCTTCATCTTTGCAAAACAATCGAAAAGTTCTTGTTCCTGATAGAATCCGCCCCACATATCGAACCACCACAGGGAAGACTGATTGATCAGCGCAAGGGCAAATTCCCGTTTGATCCCTGCCAGATCTTCTTCATGATTTTTCCATGACGGAACATTGAAACTCACATAAGGCGATAAGGAATGATTGTAAGTATGGGTTCGCTGATCGCATTCGTGCATGTGAGTTTTTCCGGCAAGTTTTTCCGTTCCGGCGCAGCTTTGCCAGCCGCTGCCGCCGCCCATATCACGGTCATCATAACTTCCCGGAGAGATCATGAAATCAATATCCGGACAGTTTGCGACCTTTTCGTAGTCAAGATGGGTGCTTTCTGCGGCTTCTTTCCGGTCAACGACATAGCCGTAAAAAACGCCGATCTCAACCTCTTTCCGGATCCGTTTCCGGGTTTCAGCAGCAAATTCGCAGATGGAATCGCCAACGAGTTCATTGCAGAACTTGCGGTAATCGAAAACATCGGAAGATTTTTCCGGATCGAGCAGGAATCCATCATAAGCAGCCTTGCAGAGTCGCAGGGCAGAGGGCGGTTCGCCGTAAGGAAGACCTTTCTTTTCCCGCCATTCCACATATTTCAGAGCTTTCGGCAAGCCGCAAAGATCGTTGTTGTGATCAAACCATTCATCCGTATGACCGCAGGCGATCACATACGCCGTGATGGAGTCAGCATGATATTTTTCTGTATGTTCCAGGAAAGCGGCAAGATACTCCATTGTGGGTTCTTTCCAGTGAATATTGGCTAAAGAATCGGTCAGATGGGTGAAACTGTCGCCTGTTTCCCGGTAAAGACTCATGCGTCTTGCAAGCCATTCCGGACAGTTCAAGTCGATCATACAAATCAATTTGATATCTTCCTTGATCTTCTTCAAGTCTCTGATCTGCTGATCCAGAGACTCAAAATTATACTTTCCGTACCAGCACCATGTCGGGGGATATTTTGCATAGGGCAGCCCCATGGAGTTATTGGAGTGTCCCGGGAAGAAACAGATGGTATCCAGCCCGATGTCAACGAAACGTTTCATCGTTTCAAATTCGGGATTGAATGACCGGTAAGCAAAATAGTGTCGATTCATTATAAACTTCCCCTCGAAAGAGTTTCTTTTGATTTTTTTATTTCATCAATCAGGAAAATCGCTGCATGGTCAGGTTTGATATCCAATTCCAGCACACCGCCGGCAACACGGATTTTCCGGATCTTTCCACTATAATTCTTTCCTGCGTGGATATTCAGATCGCTGAGCTCGCCCTGTTTTATCTCCAGTATAACAGTAAGATCATCCGGTGCCTGAAGTTTGAAACTCACATCTTTCCAGATTTTTTCCAAACCTCCGCAAAGGATCAAGGTATCTTTTTCACTGCGGCAAAGTAATTCAAGAATTCCCTGTACATAACACCCCGGAGGAGCGGAACACCAGGGATGACTGACAAAAATACCGGGTTCATTGATCTCATAAATAATATCGAATGCACCTGCTGAAGCGGAGGCTTTCTGTAAATAATCAACTGCCTTTTCCGTTTTTCCAAGTCGGATCATGGCATTGGCGACCCATGAGGCATACCAGGTGCAAATATTTTTTCCGTAGGGATACATATTTCCCGCTTCTGCTGCACTTCCGAGATAATCGTTGACTGCAGACAGCTGTTTCGGATCGTCAGGAGAAAGAACGGGATAGGGGTAAAGTCCGCCCATCACGCCCACACTTTTTTCGGGACAGCCGGGGAACGGAAGATACTTTTTGCCATCGGAAGGCAAACTCTCCCGTAAAGCCGCTGCGGTTTTGCGCCATTCATTGATACTGCTGCCGTCTACTCCAAGAACCTCAGCGGCTTCTGCTGCGATTTCCAGTGTACAAATGACAGAACAGCTGGTAAGAAACGCATTTTCCCTCGCAGTGCCCAACCGTTCCAGATCACAGCATTTTCCAACTATGATTTTTCCGTTTTCCACTTTGTAGATGGATTGCCGCATGAAAAATTCAGCACATTTCTGAATGACCGGATAGGCGGTTTTCCGCAGAAAATCCAGATCACCGGTATAGCGGTAATACTCCCAGGCTTCCAGTGCAATATTTCCCATGTGGAAGATATGGTCCACCCAAACACCCGGACTGGAACATTCATAAAAGCCTTCTTCATCGGATTGCCATGGATATTTTGCCCCGGCAGAGTAACTCCAGTTACTGGTGCGTGCAATGGCATTTTTCAAAGTGTTGAACCGGAACTCCGGGATCCGTGCCGCCGCTTTCCGGTCATTGATCATCGCAAAAAGCGAAACAAACAAATTGAATCCGAAATAATTCCCGTTCCAGCTGTAAGGATGAACCCCCACAGGAACGCCCCACGGGGTGGAGGTACATTTCAAGTTATAGACCGCGCTGTAAAAAACATCCTGCATTTTCTTATCGGGAAGTTCAACAGAAAAACGGTTCCAGAACTTTTTCCATTCCGCAGAATGTTCCGCAAACAATCCGTCAAAATGTTTTGATTCCACTTCGGAAATCAGTTTTTTCTGCTCTTTTTTCCAATCATTCCCATTGAAAGAATCGGTATAGAGCATGAAAAATTCCAAATTTTCGGGAACATTCCTGAAAATCAGAGAGATTTTGCAGCCGTCAACTTTCACCTCCGGAACAGCACCGGACGAAAGGATCGTAACCGCACCTTCCAATGTTTGAACACCATCCACCTGATAACGGATCTCTGCTCCGCCGCTGATTGCATTGACGGTGTAATTACACCATTTTACCGGTTTCCGATCCGTTCCCTGACGCGCATAATAATAATCAAAGCTGTAAACAAACCCCGCCGGTTTCCCTGTAAAATTCTTGCGGACAGCAAAAATCGGCTGTTTCTGATGAACAAATCCGTGAGTCTGAATTGATAGACCATCTTTGAAATCATTTCTGCATCCGATCGCCCCTTTGCCAAGATCAAGAACCTGCCGGGACCGTTTTGGAGATCCGGAATTATGACTTTCTTCAAAATATCCGAACGGGATCAGCGGACGCCGCATGTCGTTATATCTCCGACCGGCAATATAAACCCCGGGGATCATATCCTGCCGGGAACCTTTTTTTCCGTGCCAGGTATAACGGATATTCTGTTTTTGCGTTCCGGAAATGTCAATTTGAGTATAGATCGTTCCATTGGAAATAACGGGAGCACAATAGCTTTTTTTATCAGAAGATTGATAGTGCCGCAGCAGATCATCAGAAAAAGCAGACTGCATCAGAAACAACAGCAATGATGTGTAAGGATTGAATCTCATGATTTTTCCTTTCCATCATATTTTACCACACTACCCCGCAGGATCATTCTGGGGGAGACAAATGTATTCTGAACAGATTTATTCGGATTTTGCAGAACTTCCAGCACCAGTTTTATCAGGTAATTTCCGATATCTTCCGCACTTTCAGAGAAGGTGGAAAGCGGCGGGTTCATGAGTGCAGTAAAAAGCTGATCCCCGAACCCGAGAACAGAAAGATCCTCCGGGATCCTCAAGTTATGATCCTTTGCATAAGAATAAACGCCCATGGCATAAAGATCACACATGGTGAAAATCGCTGTGATTTCAGGATTTTTCTTCATCAATTCTTCAATTGCCGGATACTGCGCTGCCGTATTATCAAGATTTTCATCCAGTTCTATAAAAGAAAGTGTTATTTCCGGATGGGCTTCAGCATACTCCATCGCACCGGAATAACGCAGGTAAAAACAGCCGTAATCATAATTCAGCTGCGTGGTCATCATGCCGATGTGACGGTGTCCGCAATCTTCCGCCAGATAACGGATCGCCTCATAACCGGTCTTCCGGTTGTCCGTTGCGATTCCCTGATAGCCGTTTTCCGGCAAATTCAGCTTGATGATCTTGTTTTCCGGACAATATTTTTCCACTTCTTCGGAGATTTGAATCCCCACAGCCACGATACAATCCGGCTTGAATCCGCACTCCCGGAACTGATCTTCCGAGATAAACAGATGCAGGCAGACATGGTATTCATCGAGAGCTTGATTCAGCTCTTTTATGATCATTGCATATAAGTTATTGGAAATCGCGGAAAAATTTGCACGAACCACCACATTTTTATGGAAACACGGGTTCCCCGCTGCCTTCGGATTGACCCGGACACATCTGCCCTGCTCTCCCGAAACAAGATCCCAGTCACGAAGCTGGGAAATCACCCGTTTCACCGTTGCCGGACAAACGTTGAACATTTCTGAAAGCGCACGGATCGAAGGAAGCGTATCGGGATATTTCCCTTCTCTGATCCCGGAAGCAATCTCATTTGCTATTTCTGTAAAGCCCATTCAATTTCATCCTTTTTTCACTTGGCTAGCTATGTTTACTGTTAGTATATCCCATCTTTGTAATTTTGTCAAGGGGGTATTATGAAAAAACAGGAAATTTGTTACATTCTCTTGATTTTTCTGTTTCGTAATTATATATTAATCTCAGCGCTGTTCCCCATACAGTTTGGTAAATCCTTTTGCTATTTTTACTTTAAGATGGCATTTCGATTTTTACATCGTAAAAATCGGAATGCCGCAAAAAGGTTTGGAAAAAAGGGGTGGAGTTTGAGGAGGGGAAAAAGGCCCTTTCCTGAAAAGGGCTTTTTCCCCTCCTCAAGTAACAACCTTTATTGGGAACAGAGCTTAATCTTTATCTTTCAACATAAGGAGTTTTTTTATGAAAAAAAGCATTGTTGTTTTGCTGCTTGCGCTGGTGTTCGCCCTGCCCGCAAAGGAGCTGAAAGTTCTGATGATCGGAAACAGTTTTTCTATCTGTGTGGGAAATTATCTTCCAAAAATGGTCAAATCTGTTCCCGGATGCAAACTCACTTTGACCAGTGCCTATATCGGTGGCTGTTCTCTGGAAAGACATTCCAAAAATCTCTCAGAAGCAGAAAAAAATCCGGATGCACGTCAATACAGGATCAATGTATGGTACAGTGACAAACCCAATGTTCATACACGGCACGGCAGCGTTCTTAAACTGCTCAAAACCGAAAAATATGATGTCATCACCATTCAGCAGAACAGTTTCAACAGTTTCAAGTATAAAACTTACCAGCCTTACGCCGATCATTTGATCTCAACGATCAAAAAATATCAGCCGCAGGCAGAAATCGTGATCCAGCAGACTTGGAGTTACCGTTCTGACAGCTGGATCCTTACCCGGGATAAATTGTCAAATACAGAAATGTATCAGGGGGCTGCTGCCGCTTACAGGAAACTTGCAGAGGCTTATGGCTTACGCGTGATCCCTACGGGTGATGCCGTTCAGATCTTCCGGAAAAACAATCCTCCGCCGGAATTCAAATATCTGGATGAAAAAGCCCGTGCAAAATACAAGTGGCCCGATGTTCCCCCGCAGGCGGGGGATGTTGTCGGAGTAAACCGCTGGATCAAGAGAGGGGGAGATGGCAAAATGATTCTTTATATGGATTCAGTCCATCTGAACGAGCGCGGAGAATATCTTCAGGCAGCGGTCTGGTTTGCATTCCTTTACGGGAAAAAGACTTCCGAAATCAAATATGTTCCGCTCAAGGTCGGCGATGACGATGCAGTTTTTCTCCGGAAATATGCACAGGAAGCCGTTGATAACTACAAACAGGTAAAATAATCATCTTCAGCCGGGGAAACGGAAAAAAAAATTTATCGTTCCGTTTCCCCGTTATTTTTTAAACCCATTAAGAAAAAAGAACTGCTGCTCCCATTTCAACAATCTGATATAACGAAAAATAAAACTCTGATATAACAAACTTATATAAAACGCGAACAGCAGTTCACAAACCTTTTACACACAGATAAGAGTCATTATAAAATAAAATCTGACAGCAGTTGACAGAAAAAATCGGAAAAAAGGAGATTTTTTCATTATGTCAACAATTTTACTGAAAGATGGCGGGCTGAAAACTGAGTTTCTGATATGTAAAAAAAATTGTGAACGCAACTGCAAAGAAGAGTGTCTCAACGAAAAGAAAGAGATCCGTCTGCTTGAGACCGTAACGTATCACCTGCCCGATCAGAAAACACTGGTCATTCAGCCCGGTTTTGTGTTTGATGGGGCAAGTATCCCTCAAATCTGCTGGACCAGTATCGGTCATCCGCTGGAACACCGGTTTATTTATGCCGCACTGCTCCATGATGCGCTTTATGTGACGCAGTACCTTCCCCGTAAAACTGCTGATCAGTATTTTCACCGCTTTCTGACAGAGTTTGCCGGAGTCGGAAGTTACACCGCATGGAAGATGTACACCGGAGTCCGATTGTTCGGCGGCGGAGCATGGAACAGCAAAACAGAAGAGCAAATCACTGCTGCAAAAGAACTTGTCTCTTTCCCGGGAGAATCAAAATGACCGAACAGGAAAAACAGGAATTGGTTCAACTGTTTACAGAGACTCTGGAACAGAAAGATAAGAGTTGTCCGCTTGGGATTTACCGTGATACCGCCCGTGAACTGATTGATTTTGCCTCAGCGTGGCGGCAGGCACGGAAAACCGCTCTGATCACGCTGATCGGCGTTTTCGTAACATCAATTATTGCTGCCTTGATTGCCGGAATCAAGGCTTCTTTTTCATAAGAGGCAATTTCAAAAGATAAAAGAGTGTCTTGTTTATACAGGCAGAACGAAAGGACAATAATTATTTGGCATCCTGCAACAAAATATCCGGATATTTTGAACGGAAAAACCTTTTTCTTTTCAATCATTTCCTCTAAAAATTTGACAAAAGGGGAAAACGGGTGTATATTATCCAACTATAAATAACGCAATATGAACCGTTAAGAGAAGAGAAAGGTAGGATCATGCCCTCAAATACAGAGATGAATCTGCTCCGTTTGGAACGGACTACTATCCCCGAAGACTTTGTTCGCGAACATCAGGGTGAGTGGGATCATCAGGCATGGCTTGATTTCTGTTCTTTTATCGAAGACCGCGGTTACACCCCCATTGATCTTGATGCTGTGGGGATGATTCTGGAACGCAAAAAAACGGAATACTGGACAGGCAAATCCAAAAAATGAGTGATTCTTCCCATACAGGCGCATTGCATATCGTTGCCACTCCTATCGGCAATTTGGAAGATATTACTGTCCGCGCACTCCGTGTCCTCAAAGAAGCTGATGTCATTCTGGCAGAAGATACCCGTCATACACGGGGACTTTGCGCCCATTATGATATCCATACGAGATTGGAAAGTTATCACATTTTTAACGAACACGGCAAGTGTGCAAGTCTTGTAAAACGGATCCTTTCCGGTGAAAATATTGCTCTGGTGACCGATGCAGGAATGCCCTGTATTTCCGATCCGGGATTTCTGCTGATCCGGGAAGCTGTGGCAGCCGGAATCGAGCCGGATATCCTGCCCGGTGCATCCGCTCTGCTTTTTGCTGTCGCCGCAAGTGCATTGCCAAGTGACCGCTTTGCGTTTCACGGGTTTCTTCCGGTCAAATCCGGCAGACGTTCCACCCGTTTGAAAGAGATCGCAGATTCAAAACTGACCGCTGTGATCTTTGAATCCCCGTACCGTCTTTCCAAACTTCTGAATGAGATCCCGGAATATTTCGGAGCTTCTGCGCCTGTCGCAGTGATCCGGGAGGCAACGAAACTTCATCAGGAGATCCTGCGCGGAACAGCTGCTGAACTGTCGGAAAAATACGGCAGGAAGAGCTGGAAAGGGGAATGTGTTGTAGTGATCGGTTCCGCTGACGGAACCATGGAAGAATATGAAGCTGAATAAAGAAAAGGAATCGGAACATGAGAAATTGCATTTTCTGCAGAATCATCGCCGGAGAGATCCCCTCCGTCAAAGTCTATGAAGACGAACTCGTACTGGCTTTTATGGATATTTCCCCCATTACTTTCGGTCATACTCTGGTGATCCCGAAAGAACATCACACCAGTACCGCAACGATTCCGGAAAATATCGCCGGACGTATGTTCCGTGTCGGCGCAAGGATCGGCGTGGCAATGAAACGCGGTCTGGATGCTGACGGTTACAATTTCCATCTTTCCGACGGTACAACTGCCGGACAGGTGGTCATGCACTCCCATCTTCATATCGTTCCCCGCTGGACCGATGACGGTTTCCACTGGAACTGGCGTCAGCTCAACTATGAGTCCGATGAAGCCAAAATGGAGATTCTCGAAAAGATCCAGAAGCATTTCAAACTTGAAAACCAGCCCGGTGATGAACCCGCTGAGGAAGAATAATCGCCATGCTTACCATTGATAAAGTTTATGATGCCCAGAACGAACTCCGCCGGGTCCTGCGGGCAACTCCGCTGATCCAGGCTCCCAGATTCAGCATCGATTCCAATGTCTATATCAAACCCGAAAACCTGCAGGTCACCGGATCTTTCAAGGTGCGCGGAGCTTATTACAAAATCGCAAAACTTTCTGACGAAGATAAAAAACGCGGTGTAATCGCCTGTTCCGCAGGAAACCATGCTCAGGGCGTGGCTCTCGGGTCTCAGGTCAATAAAATCAAAGCAAAAATTTTTGTTCCAAGTACCGCTCCCATCTCAAAAGTGGAAGCGACAAAAAGCTATGGTGCAGAAGTTGTGCTGGTAGACGGGATCTATGATGATGCTTATGCCGCCGCAAGAGAAGAAGCCGAAAAGAGCGGCGCAGTCTTTGTGCATCCCTTTGATGACGAAGAGATCATCGCCGGACAGGGAACCATCGGGCTTGAAATTTATCAGGAACTCTCCGATGCGGAAGCGGTTGTCGTTCCCATTGGCGGCGGCGGACTCGCTTCCGGTGTTGCTATGGCGATCAAAACTCTGAACCCCCGCTGTAAAGTTTACGGTGTTCAGGCTGCAGGTGCCGCTTCCATGAGCGAAAGCTATCATGCTAAGAAGATCCTCAACTGCAAGACTGTCCGCACCTTTGCCGACGGTATCGCAGTGAAACGCCCGGGCGATTTGACCTTTGAACTCTGCAGCAAGTATCTGGATGATGTCGTGACTGTCAGTGACGATGAGATCGCGACTGCAATCCTGATGCTTCTGGAAGGACAGAAGATGATTGCAGAAGGTGCAGGCGCAACAGGTCTTGCGGCGATCCGCTTCGGAAAACTGCCCATCAAAGGCAAGAAAGTTGTTGCTCTTGTCTCCGGCGGTAATATCGATGTGACCATCCTTTCCCGCGTGATCAACCGCGGTCTTGTGACTTCCGGAAGAAGATCTGAATTGAATCTGGAATTGCTGGACCGTCCCGGAGAATTGACCCGTGTCAGTTCCATTATTTCCGGTCAGGGAGCCAACGTTGTTCATGTCAATCACACCCGCGGCAACGTGAATAATGATATCAACGCCTGTTTCCTTCATGTAACGATGGAAACCCGTGATTTTGCTCATTTTGAACAGATTTGCGCAGTTCTGCGTGAATCCGGCTATACAGTTAACCTTTGAAAAAAGGAATCAGAATCATGAAAAAAGAAATTATTTCCACAACCAACGCACCGGCAGCAGTCGGACCTTATTCCCAGGCTGTCAAAATCGGTGATTTTCTCTATACCTCCGGTCAAATCGCTCTTGATCCTGCAACAGGAGTTCTTGCTCCGGCAGAGATCGAAGCCCAGTCTGAACAGGTCATGAAGAACCTTGCAGCCGTTCTGGAAGCTGCGGGTTATACCTTTGACGAAGTGATCAAGACCACCTGTTTCCTGCAGGATATGAGCCACTTTGCTGCATTCAATGCTATTTATGAAAAATATTTTGTTTCCAAGCCTGCCAGAAGCTGCGTTGCGGCAGCTGCTCTGCCCAAAGGCGCACTGGTGGAAGTGGAACTTATCGCCTGTCATCAGAATTGATTGAATCATGAATATTGTATCAGGACAACTCAGAGGCTTGCCCCTGCGGGCACCGGCAGGAATGACTACCAGACCTACCGCCGTCCGTTCACGGAAGGCTCTCTTTGACAGTCTGGGGGATCTTTCCGGAAAGACGGTTGCGGACCTGTTTGCCGGAAGCGGTGCCATCGGTCTGGAAGCTGCCAGCCGGGGTGCATCATCTGTCTGGTTTGCCGATGCCGCCGCCGGTGCGATCAAGTGTATCAAGGCGAACACGGCAAAGGCACAATCGCTCGGCTGTCAGAGTGAATTTGAGATCCTGAACATCTCCCTGCCTGCAGGTGCAATGCGGCTTTCTGTCCTTGCAGAACCGGACATCGTGTTTGCCGATCCGCCGTATGCAGAAACTACTGAGTATCTCTCTGCGATCCTCAACGATGCGGCATTCACCCGCTGGTGCAGAAAAGCCGTCCTGATCTGGGAAGTCCCTGCTGACAGAGGACTTGTTCCGCCTCCGCCAAGTTGGAGTCTGGAAGCGATCCGGATTTTCGGCGGTGCCAAGTTTGCCTTTTTCCGGAGAACTCCTGAAGAATAATTGATACTACATGAAAGGATACCTGTTATGAAAAAAATCGTATTGCTTCTGTGTGCCATGCTTGCTTTCTCACTGACGGCTGAGGAGGTCGGGAAGGAAGAAATCAACGTGGAAAAGAGACTTGCCGAACTTCAGGCAGAGCGTACCAAAACCCAGAAAACATTGATCCAGCATCGCAGAAAAGCGATCCGTGCTGATAAATATGCTGCTAAACTGGCAAGAGAGATCCTGACTCTCAATCAGCAGCTCAGCGAATATCTGGACACCAAACAGGATATCAAAAAGCTCAATCAGGATTTGGCAAAAATTGATCGTCAGATCAAAGAATTGAAGCAGATTCAGGCAGAGCAGAATAAAAAAGCGAACGCAAAGAAATAAGGATGGGAAGTATGTCCGAAGCACTTATCATTGACGGCAAAACAGTTGCAGCCTCCGTTCACGCAAAATCCATTGAACAGATCGCTGAAATCAAGGAAAAATACGGAACCGTTCCGGGGCTCGCTGTGATCCTCGTCGGAGAAAACCCGGCTTCTCAGGTCTATGTCGGTACAAAAGTCAAAAAATGCGCCGAACTGGGAATCTACTCCGAAAAGATCGTTCTCCCGGAAAATACCACTCAGGAAGAACTGCTTGCCGTCATTGACAGATTGAATAAAGATCCCAGGATCCACGGAATCCTCGTTCAGTCTCCCCCGCCGAAGCAGATCAATGAAGAAGAAGTCGTTCTCGCCATCGATCCCGCAAAGGATGTGGATTGTTTCCATCCTTTCAACGCCGGAAAACTCTTCCTCGGCGATACTACCGGGTTCATGCCCTGCACTCCTTACGGCGTGATGAAGCTGCTGGAATATTACAAGATCCCTACAAAGGGAAAACATGCAGTCGTGCTCGGACGTTCCAACATCGTCGGCAAACCCATGGCGGCACTGCTCTCCAACAAGGGTGTGGATGCCACTGTGACCGTTGCGCACTCCCGGACTGAAAACCTGAAAGAGCTGCTTCAGACTGCTGATATTCTGGTTGCAGCCATTGGCAAACCTGAGTTTGTGAAAGCCGATATGGTGAAACCGGGTGCAGTTGTCATCGACGTCGGAATCAACCGTATTCCGGATGCAACAGCAGCAAAAGGTTACCGGATCGTTGGCGACGTTGACTTTGCAGAAGTTTCCAAAGTTGCCTCAGCCATCACCCCTGTTCCCGGCGGTGTCGGTCCCATGACCATTGCCATGCTGATGCAGAACGCAATCCGCGGATTTTTCAATAAGTAAGATTACTGGGATTACTGGGATTACTGGGAGTACTGGGAGTACTGGGAGTACTGGGAGTACTGGGAGTACTGGGAAAGAGAGCTTTTATCGAAAAGTCCTGTCTTTACGTACCCCGGCGCAAAAAACAGAGCTCCCAGTACTCTCAGTACTCTTAGTACTCCCAGTTCCCCAGCCGATTCTTAGCTTGTGCGCTATTCCTGTCGGCTCTGCCGGATTCAATCAAACAGGCTGGGCTGGATATTTTCAGTCTTGGGGCGTTTGGTGCGGGGATAAAGTCCGCGTTTTTCCCGTGCCATGCCAACAGCCAACGAGGGTTGTCCTTCTTCCGCAATGGCATTGTTTTCCAGATTTTCCAGAATCTCTCTTGCACGGGCAATGACAGGTGCGGGCAATCCGGCAAGTTTTGCCACATGGATCCCGTAACTTTTGTCAGCAGCACCCGGAACGATCTTCCGCAGGAAAATGATCTGCTCGCCGTATTCCCGGACTGCCACGTTATAATTTTTCACACAGCGGCGGGTCATTGCAAGTTCGGTCAATTCGTGATAATGAGTTGCGAACATTGTCCGGGCGTGACACTCTTTATTGTCAAGAATGAACTCAGCCACAGCCCACGCAATGGAAAGACCGTCGAAGGTACTCGTTCCGCGTCCGATTTCGTCAAGAATGATCAGACTGCGGGGCGTTGCATTGTTCAGAATGTTGGCTGTTTCCAGCATTTCCACCATGAAGGTACTCTGTCCGCGAGAGATATCATCGCTTGCACCGACACGGGTGAAGATTTTGTCGGCAACCCCGATCTCTGCGCTGTCTGCGGGCAGGTAGGAACCGATTTGCGCCATAATGACCAGCAGAGCCGCCTGACGGATGTAAGTTGATTTACCAGCCATATTCGGCCCGGTAATGATCATCATCCGGTTTTCGTCGGCATCCAGAAGAATGTCATTGGGGACGAACCGTTCTTCCCGTGCAGCGGCATCAAGAACCGGATGACGGCCGCCGGAGATGTTCAGCACATCGCTGTCGGTGATTCGCGGACGGCAATAGGAGTATTGAGCGGCGCACTCGGCAAGAGAGCAGAGGGCATCGATTTTTGCCAGAGCGGCAGAGGTTTTCTGAATATCAGTTGTCCGTTTTGCGGCTTCGCTGCGGAGATTTTCAAAAATCTTTGCTTCCAGAGCCTTTGCTTTATCATCTGCGCCCAGAACTTTGACTTCCATCTCTTTGAGTTCAGGGGTGACGAACCGTTCGCAGTTGGCAAGGGTCTGTTTCCGGATATAATCTTCCGGCACATGCTCCAGATTGGATTTTGTGATTTCAATATAGAACCCGAAGACACGGTTATAGTTGACTTTCAGGGATTTGACACCTGTGCGCTGCTGTTCTTTTGCCTGAAGCGCAGCGATCCAGTTTCTGCCGTCAGCAGAAGCGGAACGGAGTTCATCCAGTTCGGGAGAACATCCGGGACGGATCACGCCGCCGTCGGAAACGGATGCCGGGGGATCATCCACAAGAGTATTTTCGATTTGAGCCGCAAGATCATCCATTGCCACAAGATCATCATTGATCCGAATGAGCAGCGGCAGGTCATATGCTGCAAGGATCGCCTTGACACCGGGGATCATCTGCAATCCAGTTGCGAGAGCCGCAAGATCCCTGGGATTGGCGGAGTTGACGTTCAGCTTTGCCGTAATGCGTTCCAAATCGCGGATGCCGCTGATGGTTTCCCGTAACTCAGCAAGGGTGAGCGGATCATCTTTGAACAAGCCCACAACGTCCTGACGTTCCACGATTGCGGTCACATCCCGCAGGGGGTTCAGGATCCAGTTTTTCAGCAGTCTGCCGCCCATGGGTGTTTTTGTCCGGTCAAGAACATGGAGAAGCGTGGAATTTTTAGCGGAACCGGAAAGGGGTTCCACCAGTTCCAGATTCCGTCGGGAGTTGGGGTCGATCCCCAGATAAATATCGGAACGTTTCAGGGCGATCTTCCGGATATGTCCGGCATTGTACTTCAGGTTTTCAACGGTGTAATACAACGCTGCGCCGGCTGCCTGAATGGCTGTGGATTCATCCCGGAACCCGAACCCGTTCAGGTTCATGGTGCTGAAATGCCGTGTCAGCAGTTCAAAAGCGTGGTCATAAGTGAAAATATAATCATCGAGATCAGTCCA
This sequence comes from Lentisphaerota bacterium, assembly GCA_015061845.1. Classification (GTDB taxonomy): domain Bacteria; phylum Verrucomicrobiota; class Lentisphaeria; order Victivallales; family UBA1829; genus SIG79. Next base: position 8,314 of record SUVT01000057.1, on the reverse strand, counting down.
GAGAAGCTGCCAGGAAACATCGGGGCGATCCTCTGAATCGGTCTGCCAGCGGACTGCTGTTGTCCGTGGGATCAGACACTCTCGCGGCTTGAGTTTTGCCAGTTCATCGGAGACTGCACGGATGGTATCATATTCCCCTGCCATAAATTCGCCGGTACTGACATCCAGCCATGCGAGGGCGAACTTTTTTCCGGGCAGGAAGGCGCAGAGAAAGTTGTTACTGTTGGGCGCAAGAAGCGGACCTTCCAGAATGGATCCGGGAGTCACGATGCGGGAGATTCCCCGTTTGACGATCCCTTTTGCCAATGCGGGATCTTCCTGCTGTTCCGCAATGGCAACTTTGAATCCGGCTTCCAGAAGTTTCGGCAGATAAAGTTCCAGAGCGTGATAGGGGATCCCGCACATGGGACTTCCGGCACGGGCAGTCAATGCGACTTCCAGAACCGGACTTGCTTTTTTGGCATCTTCAAAGAACATTTCATAGAAGTCGCCCATTCTGTACATGAGGATAGAATCGGCAGGTGCAGTGCTTTTGACCTGCATATACTGCTTCATCATCGGTGTCAGATTTGTGGGTACATCCGCCATAAAATCTCCTTCTATTTGCCTGGTGAACAGGATAATATATCTTTCCTCACTCAAAAATCAAGCGGAAGAAAAAAATGATTGGAGATTTTTCTCGTTCCGGCTGAATGTTCTGTGCTTCTGCGGAAGGTTTATTCAAACATCTCTTCCGGTTTATTGTTCAGCACTGCCGGGAGAAACTGACGGATCAGTTCGTTGCTGCCTTCCAGCACCATTCCGTGATGATGTCCCATCAGATTGAAACAACGGACAAATGGATGTCCCATGGATTTCAAAGAGGCTGCGACAAAAGAGTTTTCCTCCGGACGGGCGGGCATATCAAGTCCGGATTGTCCTGTGACCAGCAGCATGGGCGGAAGATCCGCCGCAAGGTTCGCCATGGGAGCATATTCATCAAAGTTCGGCACAAACTGACCGCGTGTATCGCCCATTTCTTCCTTGATTTTGAAGTGTTTGGTCATCTGACCGCTGAGGATGATCAGTCCGGCAATATTTTTGTAGTGCAAGCCGTAAGGAGCAAGGAATTTCGGGTTCATGACCGTGATCGCCGCCAGATAAGCTCCGGCAGACATCCCGCCCACAAAGATTTTGCTTGTATCAAAGCCGTACTCTTCCGCATGTTCAAAACACCATGCGATTGCCAGCGCGGCATCGTCGATCTGTGCCGGAGCTTTTGCAGCCGGAGAGAGACGGTATTTCGGTTCGACAACGGCAAAGTCTCCGTCGTAAATATAATCCGGTGCTTCCCGTCCGTCAGCAGTCATCCCGCCGCCGTGGAAAAAGATCATCAGGGGGACGTTCTTTTTTCCTTTCGGCAAACTCAGCCACAAACGGTGGAACGGTTCGTCATCATTTGCATAATTCAACACCTGATACGGTTCAAACGCATCTTTGTTCGGAACAATAAAATCTTCCCAGCTGCTTCTCATTTTCTTCCGAGCCTTTCATTGGTTGATTTTTGAATCAAAAAGAGCGGTCAGAACGGTGGCATAAACTCTGTGTCCGTAATCGTTCGGATGGTTCACACCATTGCCGGTAAGATCATAAAAATCTTTCCGTTCCAGCAGCTTGCGCCAGAGAGTCCTGACATCTGCGATTGCGATATTTTCAGCAGAAAGCATTTTTACTTTTTCAGCAAAGGGAGTTTCGCATCCTTCCGGAGTATGACACCACTGCGGATTCCCGGTCATGGAAGTAAGAAGGAGAAACTCTGTTTCCGGGTGAACAGCCCTTTTTTCAGCAATGATCCGGCAGACGTTCTCCTGAAACTTTTCAGGTGTGAGCCGAGCGTAATCGTTCATACCGTATGCAATGACCAGCAGATCACAAGGGGGATTCAGCCATTGTTCTGTAATCGTAAAAGCATGTTCCGTTCCGGTTCCGTTGACAGCCGCGTTTCTGAAAGTGACCTCTGCGCCTGTCCGGGCGGATAACTCTTCTGCGAACTGTTCGATATAAGGGGGATTAAACGGTGGAACATTCAGGTATTTTGTTGCGTTGTAGCCTTCGCTGATACTGTCACCGATAAGCGTGACGGAAAGTTTGTTTCCGGTTTTCAAGCGGGAACAGAAGCGGGGGAGCTGTCCGGGTTCAAGTTGCGGAAGTTCCGGAAAATTCCGTTCTACGGTCTGATAATCAATTTCCACCTGATTCTGAGCAAAAAAATCTTTTGCACTGAAGAGAAGGAAATTTCCATCGGGACCGCCGCCGACAGCATTGGCGTTTTCATCCGGATAGCGTTTTGCGGTGGCTTTGTCTGGATAGATCGCATCTTCGGCAAGAGCCGGGATCGCACCATTTTCAACGCGATAGATCAAATCGGATCCGGGGGTATGTGTAAAATCGATTCCCTCTTTGAATTCCAATCTTTTGACGGGACATTTCACACTCAAAATCTTTTCTGCGGGATACAGTAAACGGACTGGTTTTGTTCCGAAAAACATTCCAGCTTCAGCATAAACGATGCCATTGTTTTTATTCCAGAGCGGCTGCATAAAAACATTCTCCTTTTCAATTCTCTTGTGATAGAGGCAATTTCAAAAGTCTTCAAAAATGGCAGAAAACTCTTGTTGCGATCTGCAAATGGAGCGTTTTCGGTGGTTACCCTGTGGGTAGCCACGCTCAAACTACCATTTCCAACTCATCAACAATCTTTTTTCAGCCAAATTTTGCCGGACTTTTGAAATCACCTCGATAATATATCCTTGACATAAAAAAAATCAAGGGTATATTATGGCTTAAAAGTTAAATCGGAGAATTTTCTTGAATGAATAATATGCTTGATAATGCGGCGGCATGCCGTCCTTATCCCTGGGCAGCGGAACTGTTTGCAGAGAAAAGTCTGGAACTGTTTGCCAATCAGGAATCTGCCGGAGAATTGGGTGTCAAAGCGGCAAAGGAAGTGGAACTTGCCGGGGAACAGCTTGCTTCCGCAGTTGCGCCGGGGTATGGCGTTCTATTCTGTAATACGGCGACCGATGCACTCCGGGCGGCTGTCCGCGCTGCGCTGAATCCCGGAAAAGAGTCTCTTTCGCTCACAACAAAAGCGGAACATCCCGCTCTGCTTCATGCCCTGAAAGATTTCTCTTCCGTCCAATACTGCAAAATCGGAAAAGATGGAAAAGCTCTGATTCCCGCCGATGCTAAGGCTGATTTGATCGCAATTCACCATGTCAATGCCGAAACCGGGATCATTCAGGATGTTCAAACCCTGAAACAAACAGGAAGTCTGTTCCTGCTTGATACAACACAATCGCTCTGCAAGATCCCTGTTCCGGTGAATACGGCTGACTTTCTGACTGTCTCCGGCTGCAAAGTGGGTGCGCCCTGCGGTGCGGCTCTGCTTTACCGGAAAAAATTTGAAAAACAGGTCAAGTCTTTACGTTTGGAAGAACACGGCATCGGCAGATGTGTTCCGGCGGCGGCAGTTGTTCTTGCGGAAGTCATCTCAAAATCCATTTCGACACTTCCGGAACGGATGGCTCATGCGGTAAAATTGCGGGATCTTCTGCGGGAATCTCTCTCCGGATTGAATGTTGTATTCACTGCAAAACCGGAAGAATCGTCTCCGTGGATCAACCATCTGATGCTGCCGGGATATCAGGGGGGCATCCTTGTCCGGATGTTTCAGGAGAAAGGGATCACGGTTGCGGCGGGGTCAGCTTGCAGTTCGGAAACACCGGAACCATCGGCGGTTTTGCGGGCAATGGGTTACTCTGCGGCAGAGGCTTACAGTGCGCTGCGGGTCTCGTTTTCCGATGACACCACCCCGGAAGAAGTATTATTTTTCGCAAATACCTTGCGGGAGCTGTTGAAAAATTACTGAACCGGTTGTACATTACCATAAATATAATTCAAAACTTGAAAGGAATATTATCATGGAAGACAAAATCAAAGAAGTGCTGGAACAGCTTCGCGCATATCTGCAGGCTGACGGCGGAGATCTGGAACTCATCGCAATCGAAGGCAAAACCGTGAAAGTCACTCTGAAGGGTGCTTGCGGATGCTGTCCTCATGCTCAGCAGACCCTCAAGGAAGGCGTGGAACAGGTTCTCCGTTCCGAAGTCGACCCCGAAATCGTTGTCGAACGTGTCTGATCCTGAATGATTTGCACGATTTGTCCCAGAAAATGCGCCATCGACCGCATGGAGTCGGGTTCTCCGGCAGGGAAAAAGGGATTTTGCGGCAGTCCGCTTGATCCTGTCCTTGCCCGTGCCGGACTCCATTTCTGGGAAGAGCCCGTGATCAGCGGAACCCGCGGATCCGGGACCGTTTTTTTCTCCGGATGCAATCTCCATTGCGTCTACTGTCAGAATTACGGGATCAGCACCCTGCATCAGGGAAAGCCCGTAACCGTGGAACGTTTGCGCGAGATCTATGAAGAACTCATCGCAAAAGGTGCCCACAACATCAATCTGGTCACACCCTCCCATTATACTCATGCCATTCTTCAAACCCTGGAAAAACCGCTCCCGGTCCCCGTGGTTTACAACACAAACGGTTATGATTCCGTGGAAACTCTGCGGAAATTTGAGGGAAAAGTACAGATCTATCTGCCCGATTTGAAGTATGCCGATTCCGCTATGGCAAAGAAATACAGCGGTGCAGAAAATTACTTTGAAGTCGCAACCGCAGCAATCAAAGAGATGTTCCGTCAAACCGGTTCTTTTGAAATCGATGATGACGGTATCATGCAGCGGGGTGTGATCATCCGTCATCTGATCCTGCCCGGTCATGTCACCAACTCTCTCCGTGTGCTGAAATGGATCGAATCCAAATTCAAGCCCGGACAGGTCATGTTCAGTCTCATGCACCAGTATATCCCTTACGGCAGAGTTTCAGAAACAGAATTTCCGGAACTGAACCGCCGGATCACTCATGCAGAATATCAGCGGGTGGAAGATGCCCTCATGGATTCCGATATCGAAGACGGTTTTCTTCAGGAAGAACCCTCTGCAAGTCAGGAATTTATCCCCGCTTTCGACGGCAGCGGCGTTTGAGTTTGCTAAGAAGAGAACGGGGAGACAAAAGAAAAAATTTTCAGGAAATTTTTTCTCTTTTCTCCCCGTACCCCTCTTTTTTCTTTTCAAACCTTTTTGCGGCATTCCAGTTTTTGTCAAAAACTGAAATGCCATCATAAAGTTAAAAATGATTTATCGCCCCATGAAGGTAGTTTTTGCAATTTTCTAAACTTTTTATGATGGCATATTAATTTTTTTGCTAACAAAAAATTGATATGCCGCAAAAAGGTTTGAAAAGGGATGATGGGGTTTGGGGAAGAAGGGAAAAGACTTTCCTCAAAAGTTTTTCCCTTCTTCCCCGATCTCTAAATGCCCTTGCAGTTCATATACGATTACAGGGAATTGTTCAGTACATTGCGGTCAAGTTCTTTTTCTGAGCTGCTGACAAGAACCGCTGTTACGGCATCGCCGGTGATGTTGACAACTGTCCGGAACATATCAACGATCCGGTCAACGCCCAACACCAGAGCGATTCCGGAAATCGGAAGACCAACACTTTGCAGAACTAGTCCAAGCATCAGAATCCCTGCGCTGGGCATTCCCGCCGTGCCGATGGAGGCAATCAGTGTCATGCTGATGATCTCTATGATCTGCACCATCGAAAGAGGAATATTATAGAGTTGGGCGATAAGAACAGTTGCGCAGCATTGCATGATCGCTGTCCCGTTCATGTTAATGGTCGCGCCAAGAGAAAGAATGAATGTTGCAATATTTTTCGATACCCCGATCTTTCCGTTGAGTGTAGTGATATTGGCAGGCAGAACCGCATTACTGCTGCTGGTGGAAAAGGCAAGCAGCATCACAGGGAACATCTTTCTGTAAAATTTTACCGGAGAGATTTTTGCAAAGAGCATCAGCAAGGCCGGATAGATCACGAACATCAGCAGTGCGGAAACTCCGAGAAAACAGAAAATGTATTTGCTCAACGGAAGAAGGACCCGGAACCCGAAACAGGAAAATGTGTGTGCCAACAGACAGAAAACGCCGATCGGTGCCAAGTCAAGAATCAGATTGACAATACTTAAATTCAACGCATCGACTTCATTGAGAAAAATCCGCAAGTTCGGAACCTGTGAAGATACTTTTGCCAAAGCGATTCCAAGGATCAGGGCAATGACAATGATCTGGAGCATGTTTGATTCCACAATTGCCTGAAACATGTTGGACGGAACCAGATTTGTTAATGTTTCGGAAATGGAATGGACTTTGCCGGACAGTTTTACCCCGGCATCCTGCGGAAGAGAGATCGTCATGCCGTGTCCGATTCTGAAAACCGTTGCGAAAAAGATCCCCATTGCGGCGGAAAGCAGAGTCGTAAAAGCAAACCAGAACAGTGTTTTTCCGCCGATCCTGCCCAGCAATTCCGGCTTGTTCATGGAAACGACTCCAAGGGTCACAGATACCAGAACCACCGGAACAACGATCATTTTGAACAGATTCAGAAAAAGAGTTCCGCCGATTCCGAACAGACGGATCAATAAAAGATCCTGAACGGTTGCCGGATTGAAAATCAAGTTGCACAAAATCCCGGCGATCACCCCCGACAACATGCCGATCATAATTCTGACCGGACGTGATATTCCCCGTAAAAAAAACATAAAATCCCCCCCGTTTTTTTGATAAAAATTTATCCCCGTTTTTCTGACCTCCGGCATCACGGCAAAGGAAGATCAGAACGAAATGATATACATTATCAGAGAGGAAAATGTTCACTGATTTTCAGGAAGATTCTTTCAAAAAATGAAAAGAGGAGCCGCGGCAGCTCATTTTCCGGTTTCTTCCCTGACCTGACGGGCAAAGTAGAGAAGCATATCCAGTTTTTCTTTCGGCTTGAACATTGCCGGGATCTTTGGCAACGCACCTTTCTGACGGTACATTCCACCATTCCGTTCCAGATAAATTTTTCCATCCCGGAATGAGAGAGAACTCCAGCCTGCCTGATGCAGAATGATCCGGAGCCGGACAGTTGCCAGGAAGTTTTTTGCTTCCGGCGGGATCACACCGAACTTGTCACGCAGTTCCAGTTCATAATCATCGACTTCCTCTTCGCTTGTCATAGAAGCAAGCCTGCGGTAGGCTTCCAGCCGCAAACGCGGTTCGCTGATGTAATCCGTGGGAATGCTTGCCGCCAGTTTCTCTTTGGACGTTTCAAGAGCAAAGGTGATGAACTCAATATTCAGTTCCGTGCTGACCAGTTTCGGATTTTTGATGCCGCGCAGAGTGTTTGCCGCCTCTTTCAACAGCTGGCAATACAAATGGAATCCGATGGTATCGACATAACCGCTCTGTTCTGCTCCGATAATGTTTCCGGCACCACGGATCTCAAGGTCGCTGAGCGCAAGCTTGAACCCGGAACCCAGATGTGTGTAACGCCGGATCACCGACATACGCTGTCTCGCATCGGTGGTCATGACACCGGACGGCGGAATGAGGAGATAAGCGTAAGCCTGTCTGTTCCAGCGTCCGACACGCCCGCGCAGCTGATGCAGTTCCGCCAGACCGAAGTGGTCGGCACGTTCAATGATGATCGTATTGGCATTGGGAATGTCGATCCCGGATTCGATGATGGTCGTTGAGACAAGGATATCGATTTTTCCGTTGACGAAATCGCCCATGATATCTTCCAGCTGGGATGCGGTCATCTGTCCGTGAGCAACTGCAACTTTGGCATCCGGGGCAAGTTTCCGTACTTTCTCCGCTGCGGCATCAATGGTTTTGACTCTGTTATGAAGGTAAAAGATCTGTCCGCCCCGAACCAGTTCCCGGGAGATCGCTGCACCCACCAGAGAGGGATCATACTGTGCAACGATGGTATGGACCGGCAGCCGTTTTGTGGGGGCTGTTGTGATGGTGCTGAGATCACGCAAACCGGAAATCGACATATGCAGCGTTCTCGGGATCGGGGTTGCTGTCATAGTGAGAATATCCACCGTGGAACGAATGGATTTCAGCTGTTCTTTATGCGCCACACCGAACCGCTGTTCTTCGTCAATGATCAGGAGCCCGAGATCCCGGAATTTGATCTCTTTGGAGAGCAGCGCATGGGTTCCGATGATGATATCGATCCCGCCGCTGGCAAGATTCCGCTTGATGGCAGATTTTTCCCCGGCAGTTTTCAATCGGGAGAGAGTTTCTATGACAAAAGGATATTCAGCGAACCGCTCCCGGAAACTCAGATAGTGCTGCTGGGCGAGGACAGTTGTCGGCAC
>SUVT01000056.1 GCA_015061845.1 Lentisphaerota bacterium | reverse complement strand
AGAAGCTTTATTGATGCAAACGGAGCTCCTTATTTCACAATGAAGCTTCTGCGCGGGGAAACTCTGGCATCAGTTTTGAAGAAGCTCAATGCCGGTGACCCGGAATACAAAAAACTTTACACTCTTCCGGCTTTGCTGCGGATATTCAACCGCGTTTGTGATGCTGTATCCTTCGCTCACTCCAAAGGGGTGATCCATCTGGATTTGAAGCCGGAAAATATCCAGCTCGGTGACTTCGGTGAAGTTCTGCTTATGGATTTCGGTTTGGCAAAAGTCATTTCCAAAGCCGATGAAGATGAACAGAAAGAAGCCCCGGTCCATACCAATCAAACCTACATTCCGGGCGTAACGATCGACGGGATCTCCAAAGGAACGCCCGGTTATATGGCACCGGAACAGGCTGCCGGAAAAAACAGTTTGAAAGATTTCCGGACAGATGTCTACTCTCTCGGTGCGATCCTCTACTCTATCGTGACCTACCAGAATCCTTTGTCTGAGCAGGAAGATATGAAGCAGATGATGCTTGACACTGTTCAGGGCAGGATCGTTCCTCCACGGGAACGGGTTCCGGGACGTCGGGTCCCCTACGCATTGGATGCAGTTGTCAGAAAAGCCATGTCTGTCAAACTGCCCAACCGCTATCAATCCGTCAAGGAGCTGCGTGATGAAGTCCGGGCATATCTTGCCGGTTTCCCGACTCAGGCAGAAAAGGCTGGTCTGGCAAAACAATTCCTTCTGTTTGCCCGGAGAAACAAGATCACATTTCCGGCGATCACTCTTTCAATCGTCCTTATGCTGGGAATTGCTTTTTATGCTCTTCAGGAAGCTGCAAAGCAGAAAACCAGCTGGATCGAATTGTATCAGGATAATTTTACCGATCAGAATATAGCTGCGAACAACTACTCATTTTATAACTCAACGATATTCAAAAAGCTCCCGGCATGGAAGATGTCCAATCAGGGACTGCATATGAAAAGCGGAGAGTGGTTCTTCCTTGAAAAATTCAATATGCGTTCCGGTCAGCGCGTTGTTCTGAAATTTATTCCGACCAAAGGAGCATCGCTCAGAATTGCTCTTTATACCAAAATTGAACCTTTGGAGTATGCGTGGGAGAACCCGGCGGGCTATACGGTCGTCCTCTCTGCATTCGGCGGTTCTCTTGATTTGATTTACAGAAATGGAAAACAGGGGATGGGAACGATTCTTGTTTCCGGGAATACTAAAATCATCCCCGACAAGCTGAATACAGTTGTGATAGAACGCGCCAATGAGCATTTTACGGTAAAGATCAATAATGAAGATGCTCTTGAGGCAACAGACTTGTTCCCGCTGAATCTTGCGGGTGCCAACTCGTTCGGACTCCGGGCGGATGGCGGTGGTGTGATCCTGGAATCCATGGAACTTTACCGGCTTGCAATGCCTGAAAAGGCAAGTCCGCTGATCGCCGGAGATGCCCTTATGGAACGGAACTATTATCAGGATGCGGTGGAGCAGTACATGACGATTGCAGAAAATTATGAAAAAGGTCCGATTACTGACACTGCATTGGCAAAGGCTTACGTCGCAGCATCCACATTTATTGAAGACAGGAAAACCCGGGATAATATCCGGGCGGCGATCATGGAACGGCTCAAACCGCGGATGAATAAAAAATTTGCTTACAGGGAATTGATCATCGAAACCGATGCTCTTGTTTATTGGAAAGATGAAAATTATACTCTGGCATTCCAAACTATGGATCGGCTTTTCAAGCTCAATCCGAAATCGGAAGTAATGATGAAGATCCTGCAGCTGCCGCATAAGAAACTGCCGACTGAAGTAGCAGATACAATGCTGGATTATATTGCAAAAAATAACCGGTTGACCCGATTGGATCTTTCCGGATATGGAATAACATCCCTGAAAAAATTGAGTTACATGAGATTGCATTACCTCAACTGTTCCGGAAATCAGCTGGAATCTCTGGAAGGCGTGGAGTATATGCCTCTTGATTATCTCAATTGTTCCGGAAACAAAATCTCTTCACTTGATCCGGTCCGTCATACGGCTATAAAAACGTTGGCGTGCATGAACAATAAAATAACCACTCTGGCACCGGTGGATATGAGTGAGTTGACCACTCTCGATGTTTCATTCAATGCGCTGAGTTCGCTGGATTCCATCAACGGAAAAAATCTGAGCATTCTACGGCTTCGCGGCAATAAGATAACGACAATTGCACCGTTGAAAGGGATGAAGCTGCGTGCGCTTGATATCGGAAAAACAGAAGTTTACGACTTGAGTCCCCTGAAAGGGATGCCGCTTGAAACGCTTCTGATTGACCAGACTCCGGTTACAGATCTGAGCGACTTGAAAGATCTCAAACTGTTCTCTCTGAGCCTTTATCAGTGTACTCTGCTCAAGGATATCTCGCCAGTTTTCAATATCAGTACTCTCCGGACTTTGAGTTTGCCTCCTGAACCGGGAGATATTACCCCGTTGCGGAATCATCAGAGTTTGCTCTCCCTGACTGCCGGCGAGATCGTTCCGAAAGGCGATACCGGAACCGCAGAAATATTCTGGAAGGAATATGATAAAAAAGTAACTCCCTGATAAGTAGCCTCTCTCTGAAATAAAAAAGGCTCTTTCCGCAGTGCAGCAGAAAGAGCCTTGATTTTTATTCGACCGGTGGATCACTTGACCTGATTATTGTCAAAGTAAGCGATCAGTTCAGGATCGACAGGAGGAACTTCACGGAGTTTTCCATCGGTACGCATTGCTTCGTGAGCAAGAACACCTGCTGCGACAGCGTTGCGTGCTGCGATGGGGCTGGTGTTTGTCTTTGTACCGAAACGGACAAAGTTCAGGAAGTTGTTGACGATTCTGGGGTCGCCGCCGCCATGACCGCCGGAGGCAGGTTTCAGGTGGTAGACCAGATCCGGTTCGGAACGTTTGCCGCGCTGTGTCCAGACATGGACGTAGCAATTGTCGTAATCTCCGATATTTTCGATTCTGCCCTTTGTACCGATGAAGGTGTAGTTACGTTCTGCATCGGGGGTGTAGTGGCACTGGAGATATGCCGCCTGTGCACCGTTTTCCAACTGCATCAGAACCATGTTGTGGTCTTCCACATCGATGATGGGGGAGAACCCTTCACATTCGAGGGGCGGATACTGAGAGGCGTCCCACTTGGCGCATCCGGGGACTTCGGGGGGACGGCGTTTGCATCTGTTGTAGACAGAGAGCTGACCCATACCGGTAACTTTCTTTGTGTAGGAACCCATGAGCCAGTGCATGACGTCGATATCATGAGCGCCTTTCTGCAGAAGCAGACCGGTGGAGAATCTCTGTTCAGAGTGCCAGTCGCGGAAGTAAGCATCACCGCCGTAGGAGACGAAGTGACGGCACCATGCTGCCTGGACTTCACCGATCAGACCGGAGTCGATGATCTCTTTCATCTTGAGAACCACGGGGAAGTGGCGCATATTGTGTCCGACGAAGATTTTGGAACCGGTTTCGTAAGCTGTTTTGAGGATACGGTCACAGCCTTCGATGGTGATAGCCATGGGCTTTTCGAGATAGACAGCTTTTCCTGCTTCCAGAGCGGCGACTGCCATTTCTTCATGGAGATAGTCAGGGGTGCAGATGAAGACTGCTCCGATTTCTTTATCTTTCAAAAGTTCCCGGTAGTCTGTGTAAAAGGCTGCTTCCGGAAATTTTTCCATAAACTTTGTACGTGCCTCTTCTGCGATGTCGCAACCGGCAACGATTTCCACTCCTTCTTCAGGATTGTGAGCCTGCCATCCGTGAACGCCGCGTCCACCTGTTGCAATCAAACCAACTTTCAACTTTTCCATGAGAAAAATCCTTCTTTTTTTCATTTTTGACTGGAATTTCTTGAATTATGGTTTAATTTATAACTAATTAAGGAAAAGTTCAAGCAGAATTGCAAGAAAAAACATAGAATATATCAAAAAGAGGATGTGGAATCTTGACAGATTTTATGGAGAAAACTGAGCAGCAGCTGATTGACGAAGCATTTCCGTTCCAGTTGATAGCGGCAACCCATGCCCATGCAGATTCCCGTACTCCCGTAATTGAACGGCACGACTATGAGGCTTGTACGATCGAGTATGTTGTCCGCGGCGCTGGTGAGCTTACGATCAATGGAAAATCCTTTTCGCCCGGAAAGGACAGTATTTATTTTCTGACCAAGTGGAGCAATCACAGTTATGCTCCGAACCGGGAAGATCCCTGGCACAAATATTTCTTTGTGGTCGATGGTGAACTGATGGTTTCCCTGCTGAAAGCCTATCGGCTGGATGAGGTTTATTACTTCCCGGATTGTCCGCAGCTCAAACACTATTTTGAAGAAATGATCGCCTTGAACCCGAACGCTGAAACCATCAACCAGCAAGGGGCGTTACTTTTCCATCAGTTTGTCAGTGAACTGGCACGGGTGACGTACGGAATGCCTTCTGTTCTTCCGCCGGAAGTGGAACGTCTGAAAGAGACATTGGATGCCTCAATGACTTCCAGTTTCAATCTCGTTGAGTATGCCCGGGAATCTGAATATTCGGAGGCTCATCTGATCCGGATCTTCCGGAACTCTTTCGGGGTGACTCCTTATGATTATCTTATGTCAAAAAAAATGGAACTTGCAAAGCGGCTTCTGTTGTATTCCAGCTTTTCGATCAAGGAAATCGCAGCGCATCTTGCATTTTCGGACCAGTATTATTTTTCCAATTTCTTCAAAATGAAGACTGGTCTTTCTCCCAGAAATTATAAACAGAAATATATAGAAAAGAGGAAAAAAGAATGAGATTTTTAAGATTGGGCGCAGCCGGATTACGCGGAGAAGTCGGAACCGCCCTGACACATCAGCTTGCGATCCGTTATGCCTCTGCTTTGGGAACATGGGTCTCTGTTACCCAGAAAAAGAAAGCTCCGGTCATCGGGGTTGCTATGGACACCAGAATCTCCTCCGGGATGTTGAAGTCCGCCGTTTTTTCCGGACTTATGTCTTGCGGCTGTTCTATTGTCGATTTCGGTGTCACGCCGTCCCCGGTCTTTCATTTCGGCGTGAAAAAACTGAAACTGGATGGCGGAGTTCTGATTGGAGCCGGGCACCATCCTGCCGGATGGAACGCTCTGGTCGGGTTGAGTGCTTCCGGCGCATGTCTGACAGCCTCTGAATCTCAGGAAATGCTGGAGATTTATCACGGAAATGTGTTCAATACAGCGGCATGGAATGAGTGTGGAACCATCAAGCAGGCACCTGAAACAGTTGTGTTTGATTATGTGGATGACCTTTTCAGCAGTGTTGATATTGATTTGATCCGTTCCAGAAATTTCCGTATTGTAACAGACTTCTGCAACGGATCCGGCTCTGTTGTTTTCAACCGGATCGCCCGGAAAGCAAATCTGGATGCGGTGGTGATCAATGACCTGCTTTCCGGAGAACTGCCGCACGATCCCGAACCCCGGCCGAGAACTTCTGCTCAGGTGAAAGCGATCATGAAGCCCTTGAAGGCTGATGCAGGTTTTGTGTTCAGCAGTGACGTCGGCCGTGTGGCTCTTGTTTCCGATACTTGTGAAACGCTTTCCGAAGAATATACATTCCCGCTGGTTGCGGAAAATATTCTTTCCGGCACAGGTCCGGGAAAAATCATTGCTACAAACACCTGTTCCACACGGACACTTGATCAGGTCGTGGCGCGGCATTGCGGCAAGGTTTGCAAAGGAATGACCGGCGAGACCTATACCATTGATCTGATGAAAGAGAAAAATGCTGTTCTCTGCGGGGATGGCAGCGGCGGGACAGCCCTCAGTTCCAGCGGAGCTTCCGGCTTCGATGGATTCGGTTCCATGATGCAGATCCTTGAGCTGATGGCGCGCCGTGAAGCATCTTTGAGTGCATTGGCTTCCATGCTGCCCCGGTACCATATCGTCAAACGCACGATCCCGTGCCGTTCGGTTCATGTCTATGCGGCAACTGATAAACTGATCAAACTTTTCCCGGATGCAAAATTTTCCAATCTTGACGGTTTACGGTTTGATTGGGAGGATGGCTGGGTGCATATCCGTCCGTCCCGGACAGAACCGAGTTTGCGGATGATTCTTGAATGGAAGACCCGTGCGGTTGCAGAGGAAAAAGCGATGAATATCATTTCCATGGTGGAAAGGGTGGTGGGAGAATGAATCAGTATCGCAAATTGATTGTAGGAATCAGCAGTATCCGCGGAGTTGTCGGGGAGCGGCTTCAGCCGTCTCTGGCAGCCGATTTTGCCGCTTCTTTCGGCGGTTATGTGGGAAAGGGAACCGTTCTCGTTGCCAGAGATACCCGTCCTTCCGGGATCATGCTGGAACATGCCGTGATCTCCGGGCTTCTTTCGGCGGGATGCAAAGTTATCTCTGCCGGAATCCTGCCGACTCCGTCTCTGCAGCTGGCGGTGAAAGAACACAACTGTTCCGGAGCTATCGCCATCACAGCAAGTCAGCATCCGCAGGAATGCAATGCGTTAAGATTCATCAATCAGGAAGGAATGTACCTTTCCGATCAGGAAATGTCAGCTCTTTTCGATATTTACAACCAGCCGGAAGATGGTTTTATCCGGGAAAGCGGATATCAGTCTCTTTCGTACAATCAGGATCTGTTTGAAGAACATGCCAAAAAGATCTGGAGCCGTATCGACACGGCAGCGATCCGGGCGGCAAATCTCAAAATCGCCATTGATTGCTGCAACGGTGTCAGTGCAGTTTATACAAAACGGTTCCTGAAAAATCTCGGAGTGGATGAGATTTTTGCTTTGAATGAAACTCCAAACGGGATTTTCAATCACTGTCCGGAGATGGTCGCAGAGAACCTGACGGAACTTTCTGAATGTGTCAGAACCAATCATTGCGATGCCGGATTTGCGCAGGATCCTGATGGCGACAGTATTATTTTGCTGGATGAGACCGGTAAAGTCTACAGTGATCAGAAATCCATGCTGATTCCATGTAAGCGGGTGCTGGAACGGACACCCGGTAATGTTTCTGCCAGTATTCAGACAACTGCGGCTCTGGAAGAATTGGTCAAAGCGTCCGGCGGAAAAGTATTCTATACAAAGATCGGAGAAGCCAATATCGGTCTTTCTGTTGTACAGAACAAGACGGTTCTTGGGGCGGAAGGCGGCGGAATCATCTGGCCGGAGATCCATCCCTGCCGGGACAGCTTTGCTGCAATGGCTCTTACATTGGAAAAAATCGCCTGCGCCAAACTGAAAGTTTCAGAGATCATGAAACAGATGCCGGAATATCATTCTGCTTTGATCACTCTTCCCTGTAATGCTCAATCTGCCGAAGAGGCGATCCGTGCGCTTGCAAGTGCTTATGAGCGGTTCCATCCCGAACATCTGGATGGGGTGCGTATTTCAATGGGAAAAGTCTGGGCTCTGATCCGGAAATCATACTCTGAATCGGCTCTCAAGATTTATGTGGAATCCGCAGTCTCGAAAGTCGATGCAGAGGGCGTTGCTGAAACATTCCGGACAGAACTGGAAAAATATCTTTCCGGGGTCTGAAACCGGTTACTCCATAGGGATCTGCAGATCCCCGGAGAATCTGGCGTAAGCATCCATGGAAAGATCGGAGAATTTGCCTGCCTGATAGTAACGGTAGGCAACTCCGGCAATCATGGCCGCATTGTCAGTGCAATATTTTCTGGGCGCAAGAAATACTTTGATATTTTTCGGAGCCACCGCTTCAAACCGTTCACGCAAAGCACCGTTGCAGGCGACTCCGCCGCACAGGATCAGACTTTTTGCTCCGTGGAACTTCGCCGCATCCACAGCCTTGCTGCAGAGAACATCCACGATCGCTTCCTGATAAGAAGCAAGCGTATCATAGAGAGGTTCTCCTTCCAGACGTTCCGTTTTCAGTTCATCACAGAGGTTGTGAACGTGATAGAGCATAGCTGTCTTTACGCCGCTGAACGAGAAGTTGAACCGGTTCGCCGGATCAAGGGCGCGTCCGGCAGAGCCCGTAAGAGACCGGGGGAAGTGATATTTTTTTGCATCACCCAGTTTTGCCGCCTTTTCAATGATCGGTCCGCCGGGATAGCCGAGATCCAGCATCTTTGCCGCCTTGTCAAAGGCTTCTCCGGCAGCATCGTCAAGAGTGGTTCCCACGAGTTTTACTGCACCATTGGAGTCAATGATGACCAGTGCAGTGTGTCCGCCGGAAACCACCAGCGCAGCCATGGGGAACAGATCTTTCCTTGCAAAAACATCCTCTTCTGCATCCAGAAAAACTCCATAGATGTGTCCGAGAAAATGGTTGATCCCGATGATCGGCTTTTTATGAGCAGAGGCAAACCCTTTTGCGAAATTCAAACCGCAGAGCAGAGCGGGAACCAGACCGGGGCCGTTGGTAACTGCAACACAATCAATATCTGCCGGAGTGACACCGGCTCCGGAGAGAGCTTCATCGGTGATACGGCGGAGAGCAGTCAAATGTTCCCGAGCCGCCAGTTCCGGAATCACTCCGCCATAGGGTGCATGTTTTGCGATTTGACTGGATATCGCACTGGATAATACAAAACGTCCGTCTTTCACAACAGATGCCGCTGTTTCGTCACAGCTGGACTCAAAACCGAGAATCAAAGCCATATTTAAAAGTTCCTTTCAGATGTATTGGTCAACTCTCCGCCTTTCCGGCGTTCCCGGATCAGTTGCAATCCGATTGCCGCCAGAAGCGAGAGGTAAGGCAGGATCGGCAGCGAAAATCTGGGATACGCTACAGGTCCTGTTACAACCATATAATAGAATCCAAATGGCAGAAAAAGCAAGGGCAGAATCCACTTTTTTTTCTGCAGCATGGAAAAAAATCCGAAAATTGCCAGAAAATACCCCGCAGCAAGTACCAGACAAAGTGGCAAGACCATGAACAATAACCAATATTTTCCTCCGAAATAATGCTTCGTTCCGGCAAAAATTCCATGATTGACGATAACATCCCATGTTCCGCCGCCGCTTCGGCTCAATCCGAGATTTTCCAGAAAACTGGGAACATCCGGAACATAGTTGACCGGATGGAAAAAGCCTTTCAGGTAGGCACCGGGGTGCTTTTTCAGTATGGATGAGAGATACTCTTCCTGATAAGTCAGCTTGGAATCTTCCGTCTTGTACTTCTCCGGTTCAGCAGAAAAAACGGTTTGAAAATGCTGATCATAAGCATCCCGGTAATGCTGAGCCGGCAGTCCGGTCACACGGCTTTCCACAACCGCAGCATTATGCTTGAGCGAATCTGCCGAGACAGTGTCAATTCTCCAGCCGAATCCCCGGGCATGATTCCGTAAGATCCACGGCGTGAAAACTGCCGCAAAAATCACAAGGGCGATCCCGCAATGTTTCAATCCATTCCGCCAATCTTTTCTGTATTGGAACATTGCAACAATCAGACAGGGGACGATCCAGAGCAGGTTCAGGGGACGGGTCAATACTCCAAGACCGCCTGCTGCAGCAGCAAAGAAAAGCCAGCGGGATTGCTTTCTTTGCAGAAAACAGACGAGGAACAGGAGTTCCAGAGCGGCGACTGTCCCGAACAGTCCGTCAGAGAGAAACATCGGCGCAAGTGCGAGAGGGGTCGGTGTCAGAAGAAAGATGAGCGTTCCGCAAATCGCAAATTTTTCCCTGATCCCCAGTTCCCGGCAGGCAAGCCAGATCACCGGAACCGCAAGACTGGAAAGTATAATATTGGCAAGGATGCAAAATATTCCGGCATTGCCGCCATCCAGCCGGAGCCAGGGAAGAAGCAGTGTGGAATAAAGCGGGACCCTCAGGGCGGTCGGTTCTGAACCGTGACCATAAACTCCATGTTCCAGCATAGCTTGTGCCGGGGCAAGATACGTCGCAGAATCCGGTCTCATCAAAAGTTCCGGATCCTGAAAACCCGGAATCGCAAGCAGAACCCGGAATAAACATGCCAATCCGAACAAAATCAATGCGATTTTGTATTCCCGTTTCATGGGGTTAATCCTTTACTCGCAAATTGCAGGAAATATAATTTCTGTTGAATCCCGCCGGCGGTGCCGGAAGAGCAGAAATTCTTTTCAGCAGCCGTTCTACAGACGCATCCACAGAGGCGATGCCGCTTCTCGTTTTGATCCGCTTGGAAAGGATCCTTCCATTTCTGTCGATCCTGAATTCCACAACCACAGTTGGGCGTTTCCCCTGCAAAGATGCACTGTTCGGGCGGTCCCGTTCCCAAAGTCTTTCCAGAAAGTTTCCGACGGTATCAAAGTAAGTCTGGGCAGCCCCGGTATTATAAGAATTACCGCTGCTTCTGGAGTTATTGCCCCGTCGGATATCGTTGGCAAGATCAGAGTAGTGATTACGCTGCTGCGTGTTTGCCGGATTTCTTCTGTTGATTGTTATTTGCTTCGGCTTTGTTGTCGTTCTGTTCTTTTGAGGATTTCTCTGGATTTTCCTCCTGATATCCTCATCCGTCAATTTCCTCCGTTGCGGCTTTGGCTGAGGCTGCGGCTTGGGCTTGGGCTGTGGCTGCGGCTGCGGTTTTGGCTGCGGTTGAGGTTTTGGCTCGGGCTGGGGCTTCGGCAGTACCGGCGGCGGTTTTGGCTGCGGGACTTCCGGAATATCAGAAATATCGTCCGGTGCAGGAGGAAGGTTGTTATCTGATTGTTCCGGTGAGCCGCCGGGGGCATCTTCCTGAACGGGTCCGCTGCCGGGCATCTGGTCAGTCAACGTGACTTTATGGATCGTGGTTTCTTTGGGTTTCAGCCACTGCGTAAGGGCAAAAACGATCCCGGGGATCACGATCAAAATGACGTGAGCCGCAATGACGGACCAGATGATGATCCGTTTCGTTTTATCCTTGACCACATCGCTCATTATGGAATTACTCCTCTGCCGAGGTTACCAGAGAGATATCTGAAAAGCCGGCTTTTCTCAACTCCCGGAGAACTCCAATAACGGTATCATATTTCAAATCGGCATCTGCGCGCAGGAAAAAGCTGTATTTCTTTCCGGAATCCCGCAACGTTTTCAACTGTGTTGCGAGTTCTTCGACAGAAACTTCTTTGTTTTCAAAGTAGATTTTTCCGTTTGCGCGGACATTTACTGTTTTGGAATTGTCTTCCGGCTTGATCTCCTCTGCATTGTTTGCAGGCGGATGCACTTCCATACTGTATTCCAGCAGGGGGGCTGTCAGCATAAAGATGATCAACAGAAAGAAGAGGGTATCAATGAGGTTCGTCACATTGATTTGATCGAAGGGCTGATTATGAAATCTGTGCCGTGCCATACTTCACCTCAAAAGAATCGGTTGTTTCTGGGATCTTGTCTGGGTTGCTGGAACTGCTGCTGAACACGGGGGGCCTGTTTCGGCTGCTGAATCAGATCCGGCTGGATATCATCTTCGTTTTCATCGTCATCACCATCATCATATTCCTCTGCCTGCGGCTGTGGTTGCGGCTGCTTCGGTTCGGTGTACCGGTTCATAAACTGCTGTACCTGCGCACGGTTGTTTGCCTGACGGGTACGGAGCTGTTCTTCCTCAAGACGGTCTGCTTCTTCATCATCTTTCCGTTCCTGAATGACACGTTCCATTTCAAATTTTGCGAGTGTTTCTTCCACAAAGTTGTCCATGAAAACAGTGATTTGCTTGATATAAAATGTGATGTAGTTGTAACCGACCAGAGAGGGGATTGCCACGACAAGACCGAGAACGGTTGTGAGCAAAGCTCCGGAGATACCGGGAGCGAGGGTGGAAATATCCGGTTTTCCCGCCTGCGCCATTTCTGTAAATGCAAGCATGATCCCCCAGACGGTACCGAACAGACCGAGGAAGGGACTGATACTGACAGCTGTCATCAGAAGGATGAGTTTATCTTCCAGAACGACGATCTGGTCGGAAACGCTCTCTTCCATTGCGGAACGGATCACCTTGATTTCACCGTCGGTGAGCTGTTTTCTGCGATAGAGACGCTCTTCTCCACCATAAATCTGAGCTAAACGGTTATATCCGGCTTTGTAGACTCTGGAAACCGGGGTATCTTCCTTTTCCATAATTCCTTTGAGTGCAAGCGGGTTCGCTCTTTTCCGGAGTTCTCCCAGGAGGCGTCTGGAATCCTTGTAGGCATTCCCCAGACTCATTCCTT
Organism: Lentisphaerota bacterium; assembly: GCA_015061845.1. GTDB lineage: Bacteria > Verrucomicrobiota > Lentisphaeria > Victivallales > UBA1829 > SIG79. The sequence goes on along the minus strand of SUVT01000056.1, from coordinate 10,476 downwards.
TGATCAGCATCAGGCACCAGACAATGACAGAAAAGATACAAAGGATGATAACGATTCCCTGACCGACCCCGTCAGAATGTTTGAATGCGTAATAAACACCGGACTCCGCAATTGGAAGTAAACTGAAAAAATTCATGGCATCTCCCTGATAAAAATTTCATTTTAGAGGTAATTTCAAAAGTCCGGCAAAATTTGGCTGAAAAAAGATTGTTGATGAGTTGGAAATGGTAGTTTTGAGCGTGGCTACCCAGCTTGTCCTCCGTAGCTTCAGCGAAGGAGGAAGGGTAACCACCGAAAACGCTCCATTTGCAGATCGCAACAAGAATTTTCTGCCATTTTTGAAGACTTTTGAAATTGCCTCTCTAATATATTACGTCATCAACATAGCTTTGTTTTTGTTTTTTTCAAATCTTTATTCAAAGATTTTCGCAATATTTTTCAGCGGAGTGTGATTATCTGAAAAAAAAAAGTGAAAAATTTGCAATAACGGAAAGCTATGCTATATTACGAACGTTAGGAACACGATTTTTCTGACCTTGGTTAAACGCAGATTTTTCAAGGTCTTTGAGTGTCGGGAGAGAGCACCGGGTAAAGTGACAGGACTTGTTTATCCGGTGTCTGCTTTTCCCTTGCAGCATGGTTCGAGTTGGAGATGTAAAGAGGGATAGAGGATCAGATAATGAAAATTTTAGCAGGTGGAAGAGTCCGTTCTTTCTCTCTTCTTTTTACAGATATTATTTCTCTGGCGATATCTATTTTCGTCGTATTTTACGTCTATAAGCAGTTCGGGGCAAAATATAATATGTCGATCGTGCTCAGAACATGGCCCATCCTTGTTCTGATGCTGATTTTCAACCTTTCCGGACGTTTGTATCTCGGGAATTTGTTTTATCCCGGACTTGTGATCAATCCGGTGGAGGAATTGCGCCGATTGACATTGAGCTGTTTCGGAAGCTATCTGGTATTCTTTGCTATTCTCAGTGTAACAAGGGAAAATATTGCATTTTCCCGTGTCGCATTGATCATTTCGGCGTTTCTGAGTGCATTCATGCTGCCCGTCGGGCGAATGATTTTGCGTTATTTATTGTGGAAGCTCCAGTGGGGAAATATTCCGGCTGTCATTGCAGGGGATACTGATTTGGCAAAACTGGTTGCTCATAAGATTTCTGAGGACGATTACAGTATTTTGAGTCTGAAAGGTACATGCCTGAGTGAGAAAGTTTCTGATGCGCTCCCCAATTACAATCATGAAGAGTTGTTGAAAACAGCCCGGAAAGAGGGGGTAAACTATCTGATTTATTGTAATAAAGAGGGGAAATACAGCCGTGATATAGAACGTTTTCTCCCGGAATTTCAGCATGTTCTGGTTGTGAATGAAACAGCAAGATTTCCGGTTTTGTGGTCCTATCCTGTCAGCTTCTACCGCTATTTCAGCTTTGAGATCAGCAACCGTCTTTTACGGAAAGAAATTTTGTTCCAGAAACGCATTCTGGAAATCTTTTTGGCGGTCATTGGCTTGATTTTTGCGTTTATTCCCGGAATATTTCTTGCGATCCTGGTAAAACTCTCCAGCCGGGGACCTGTTTTTTACCGGGCAAAGCGTTTGGGATTGAATGGCAAACCGATTGAGGTTTTGAAATTCCGGACGATGAATCCGGATGCGGATGATAAATTAGAGCAGCTTTTGGCAGAGAATCCGGATTTGAAAGCCGAGTGGGAAAAGAATTTCAAGCTGGATAATGATCCCCGCATTACAAAAATCGGTCATTTTCTCCGGAAAACGAGTTTGGATGAACTTCCGCAGTTTATCAACGTCCTGAAAGGTGAGATGGCATTGATCGGTCCCCGTCCGATCGTGCAGAAAGAAGTGGCATATTACGGAGATGATTATAAAGTATTTTCCAGTGTGAAACCGGGGATCACCGGTTTGTGGCAGGTTTCCGGAAGAAGCAATGTCGATTACGAAGACCGTGTTGCACTTGACGTGTTTTACGTTAACAACTGGTCGATCTGGATGGATTTTTATATTTTCGTCGCAACTTTCAACGCTGTTCTTTTCCGCAGAGGAGCAAAGTAAAAAATGGATAGTTTGAAAAAAATTATTGGTTGGTTGGATAACGTAGCTGATGGGAACGATATGTCTATCCGGCAGAAGATAACGATTGTCTTGTGGGGAATGAGCATAGTCTTATTGCCGTTTTTCAAATTCCCTTACGGACCGTTTGAGAAATTAGCTCTCTATCCGCTTATAATCATTGCGTTCCTGAATGTTGATAAATGGTGGAATTTGTGCTGGAACAATAAATTTTTACGTTATACCGCCTTTGGGATTGCTGCATTCATTATCTGGCAGATTATTTCATTGCCATTCAATCTCGGTTTGAGCAACATCAATTTTGCTGATCATATCAAGCCATCGATCAACGAGGCTATCACTTTGTGGGCATGGTATATATTTCTTGCTGCTGCATTTATGTTTCCCAAAGAAAAAATTGCAAAAACTTTTTACTGGTGCATTACGACAGCTTTTATCTGTTGCTGTGCTTACAGCGTGATTGAGATTTTGCATTTTGCAAAAGTACAGTGGGCAACTGACTTTTTAGGAAAATCAATCTATTATCTTATTAAAGGGGTTGGAGAATATTTCAATTGGCATCCACCTGTATTCTGGGATTCTCCGAGACTGCGTTCTGTTTTCAGTGAACCGTCAAACTTTGCGGTATTGTCGACTTTTACTTTACTGTATTATGGTTGTTACTTCTGGCTCTCAACCGGATGGAAAAAAATGTCTGGCAATATACTGTTGATGATTCTTTCATTTTTGGCTCTTTGCGGTACGCAGAGCGCCAGCGGTACACTGGCATTATCTACGGCTACATTGGTTTTTGTTATTCTTTTTGCAGTATTCTTCCGAAAATTCAATAAATTAAAAAAAATCAAAGGAATTGTTTTTAGTTTTCTGCTGATTGTTTTTACATTTATAATTGCCCTTAATCAACGGGGCGGTATTTCTGATTGGAAGCTGCTGTTCGACAAAGCAACTGACAGTGTTCAAAAGCAGGTTGTTTCTGAAAAAAAACAGATAAAATTTTCCTCGTCTTCCAACTCCAGACTTATTCATTTGAAAGCTGAAATCAAATTAATTGCTCGAAAACCTGTTTGTGGGTATGGAGAATACGGCAATGTTATGAGACAATCTCTATGGGAGAGTCCGGAAAAAAACAGGGAAGTCCTCTTATGGTGCAAAAATGAGGAATTTTCGCCACCAACATTAAACAAATACACCGGTATCATTATTAAATACGGAATTGTTGGATTATTGTTTTTCTTTGCGATATTTTTTCCGGCAATAATCCTCCTTTATCAAGCTGTAATCAGTATAAGTCCTGAAAAATGGATCTATCCGCTTATTCTCTGTATCGCAATTGCAACTATACTTACAACTTGTCCAATAAATGTGTTGTTCTACTCTGTTCTTCTAACTTTGCCGCTACGGCTTTACTTCATAGACGATCCTGCTGAAAGAAAAAATCAATGACCTCTCTGCGTAAAAACTATATATTATCTTTGCTGACTCAGACGATCACGGTGCTTTCTCCGTTGATCGTCACTCCTTTTGTTGCCCGGAGATTGCTGGCGGATAATATCGGGATTTACAGTTTTACAGAATCAGTAGTTTTCATCTTTGGTCTCTTTGCATTGCTGGGGAGTCAGATTCACGGTAAGCGGGAAATTGCTTACTGTCAGGGGGACAGAAAAAAGGAACTTCAAACGTTTTCCGAGATTTTTCTGACCTCTTCCATTACCAGCCTGATTGTGCTTTCCGGGTATATTGTTTTTATATTACTGCAAACACAATATCGCATTATCTATTGGATCCAAGTCCTGGAATTACTCAGTTTTCATTGGGATATCAGCTGGTTTTATCAGGGCAGGGAAGATTTCAAAAGCCTGCTGTATCGAAATTTGCTGATGAAATCCCTTTATATCGTCTTGATTTTTCTTTTGATCAGAGACACCGGAGATTTGCCGATGTATGTTTTTCTGCGGACTGGATCTTTTCTGTTTGGGGGAGCTATTTTGTTGTGGCCTGTGATTTTCCAGTGTTGGAAAGCCAAAGTGAAATTGAATCTGTCGGCCGTTCCGGGGCATCTGAAAAAGATGATGCCGCTTTTCATTCCGCAGATCGCTATTCAGATTTATACAGTTCTGGATAAAACAATGATCGGTGTGATTACTCAATCTCCCTATCAGAATGGCTGCTATGAAGAGGCAATGAAAGTGATCCGTGTGATGATGAACTTTGTCGGTGCTGCTGCAGGGGTTTTGATGCCACGAGTTGCCTCTCTTCATGCTGCCGGAGACAAAGAGGAGATACGCAAAAAAATATCTACCGGAATTCAGTTTGTGATTATGATCACTCTGCCAATGGTCGCAGGGATCGCTATTGTTGCTCCGGTATTTATGCCATTCTTTCTGGGGAACGGTTTTGATGATTCCATTGTATTATTGCAGGTATTGGCGATTCTTCTTCTGCTGCTCGGGATCGGACGGATCGTTGGAAGCTGTCTGCTGGCAGTAAAGGCAGAAAAACGCTATACCATAAATGTTTGTATCGGAGCAGCCGTAAACTTTTTGCTCAACTTATTCCTGATCCATTATTTTCTGGCAAAGGGGGCTGCATGGGCATCGGTAATCGCTGAATTAATAGTTACTTCTCTGATGCTTTATTGCTGCCGGAACTATCTGGATATCAGAGTTCTCATCAAGAAAGCCGCATTATATCTGTTTTCTGCTGCTGCAATGTTCGGGTGTTTGATGGTTGTGAAGAATTACCTTGTCTGTAAGCCGTTGTGGGAGCTGCTTGTTTTAGCGGTTTCCGGCATGGCGATCTATGGCGGGATTTTATTGGTTTTCCGGGATGATATGACTTTGAGTGTCGTCAGAATGATTTGGAAAAAACGGACAGTAACGGACAAAAACGGACAGTAACGGATTGTAACGGACAATGGATAACAGCAGAACATCATTACTCAAACCATCCGGAGGATACCGCAAGTTGCGGGCATTTGTCATAGCTCAGCTGTGCTATGATATCACGGTTCGTTTTGTAGAATTATATATTCCGAAAAATTCCAGAACCACGGATCAAATGGTGCAGGCTGCCCGCAGCGGAGTGCAGAATATTGCAGAGGGATCCTGTGCTTCAGCAACAAGTTCACGAACTGAATTGAAGTTAACTGGGGTTGCCTGTGCATCTCTGGCAGAATTGTATTTAGATTATGAAGATTTTTTGCGGCAACATGAAGCGATGCGATGGACGAAGGATCATCCCCTTTACAAAGAGTTTCGCCGCCGCCGAATTTCTACAATGGAGCAGTTTAGAGAGTTTATCAGTTGGGCACTGACTTATGATATAAATCATGGCAAATGTTCAAAACAGGCGGCGATCGTTGCCAATGGGGCTTTGCTGTTGATCAATATAACCAGATATCTGCTGAATAAGCTGTTGCAGAAACAGGCAGAAGATTTTGAACAAAATGGCGGTTTTTCAGAACGTATGATGCAAATACGGTTGAAAAAGCGCAAAAAAAGAATAACGGTCAGACAAAACGGATATTTAAAAATCAGATTTTATAATGTCCGTGGAGTCTGTAGAGTCCGTCAAGAAGGAGCTTTATGAGCATAAAAGTTTCAGTTTGCATTCCGGTTTACGGAGTGGAAAAATATATTGAGGAATGTGCCCGCAGTTTGTTTGAATAAACGATGCGGGAAGGCATTGAATTTATTTTTGTCAATGACTGTAAAATGAAAGGCATATCATGAAAAGAGTAATCACCTACGGAACCTATGATCTTCTGCATTACGGACACATCAATTTGCTTACCCGTGCCAAAGCATTGGGTGATTATCTGATCGTGGCGTTGTCGACAGATGAATTCAATTGGGGAAGCAAGCAGAAAAAATGCTATTTTTCCTATGAAAAACGGAAGCAAATGCTTGAGGCTCTCCGGGCTGTAGATCTCGTGATTCCTGAAGAGAACTGGGAACAGAAAATTACCGATGTCCAACTTTACAAAGCAGATATCTTTGTTATGGGCGATGATTGGAAGGGAAAATTCGATTTTCTCAAAGATTACTGCGAAGTGGTCTATCTGCCCCGGACCCCGGAAATTTCAACCACTGCCATCAAAAAAGATCTCAACCAAAAGGCATAAACGTTATGGCACAGGAAACTTTTACTGACATCAGCAGAGAAGATTTGCATCAGGCGCAAAAAATCATGCTCTATATCATGAAAAAAATCCATGAAATATGCGTGAAACATAATATCAAATACTGGCTGGATTACGGCACCTTGTTGGGAGCCATCAGACATGACGGTTTCATCCCGTGGGATGACGATCTGGATATTTGTATGATGCGGGAAGATTACGAAAAATTCAACAAAGTTGCCCAAGCGGAACTTGGAGATGAATTTTTTCTGCAGCTCCCTGAAACTACGCCGAATTTTTATTTTGCATACGGAAAAGTTCGATTATGCAATACCCTTTGGCTGGAAACCAAATGGCAATATCCACCGTTAAAAAACACAGGCTTATTTGTCGATATTTTCCCGATGGATCCTTTCCCGGAAAGTAAACTGAAACAGTGGAAATTGGTTGCTTTCCGCCGGATCTTTGACGGTGTTATCAATCAAAAGATAAGAAAACAAAAAGCCGGAAATTTCATCAAGGTTTTCCCGCGTTGGTGCTGTGCAATGCTGCTGCCGGTTAAATTCATGGTGAAACGCCAGGAAAAGATCATCCGGAATTTGCAGCGTTATAAAAACAGCAGTCCGCTGATTTCCAAACTTTGCATGGACACCATACGTGATCTGTGTGACAAATCCATGTTTGAAGAATTAATCCTGCATAAATTTGAAGATGCCGAATTTTATATCCCGGCACGGTATGATGAAAGATTGAAAATGCTTTTCAACAACTATATGCAGCTGCCGCCGGAAGATAAGAGGTACGGCCATCACGGTATATTGAAGTACGATTTCGGAAAGTACAAAGATTTGTGATAACGGACAAGACAGATCAGATTTTATAATATCTGATCTGTAGTGTCTGTTAAGAGGGAGTTATATGAGCATAAAGGTATCAGTCTGCATTCCGGTTTACGGAGTGGAAAAATATATTGAGAAATGTGCCCGCAGTTTGTATGAACAAACGATGCGGGATGGCATTGAATTTATTTTTGTCAATGACTGTACAAAGGATAGAAGTATTGAAATCCTTGAACAGGTACTGGCAGAATATCCGCATCGGAAAGAGCAGACTAGAATTATTCATCATAAAAAAAATAGAGGTCTGATAGCTGCCAGAAACACCGGGCTGTCATATGCTTCCGGGGAATACATCATTCACTGTGATTCCGATGATTGGGTTGAGCTGGATATGTATGAAAAGCTGTATAATACTGCAAAAAGAAATAATTCCGATATAAGTTACTGTTCATATATTCTGGATGATGGTGAAAATATGCAGAAAATTACCACCATCGCCCCATGTAACAATCCTGATCATCTGTTGCATTTGATCTTGAAAAACAATCTGCATTGGAATTTATGGGCAAAGCTGGTGAAAGCGGAAATTGCCAAATCTGTCGATTTATACCTTCCTGACCATATCAGTTTCGGAGAAGATCTTTTGCGTTCGACTCAAATGATCTCCCAAGCCACCAGTGTGGCATGCTGTCCGGAGCCTTTGTACCACTACTTCAAAGCCAACACCGGTAGTTATACCAAAACTTTCAAACGCACCTCGTATGACCAACTGGCCGAAGTTGTATGTTTTCTGAAAAATTACCTTCCGGAATACTGTGATTTAACGGTCTGTCAAGCCGAAGTTCTTTTCAAGGGAGTGTTTTACAACTTGCTGACAAATCAGGAGTTTAAGAAACATTCATACAACTGGCGTAAAAAGATATTATTTGACAAAAATCTTTCCAAGATCAAAAAAATGATCTTGTTCTGTGCATTCTGTAATTATCCGGTAACCGCATTTTTTTGCAGGATATTGCGAACTATAAAAGGATGAATAAATCATGAAAATAGCTTTTATGCTTGTAAATATCCACGGGGTCGGAGGACGGGTAAGAGTCGTCTGCAATCTTGCAAATGAATTGCTTTCCGAAAACACAGATATTCACATTATCAGTCGGCAGGGTGAGCCGGGACAGGAAATCCATTTCCCTTTGAATCCACAGGTAACAATTCACCATTTAGGTATACCGCTTTCTAAAAATAATTTTTTCAGTAAGGCAATATATCAAATCAGAACTTTTTTCCGGATACGGAAATTGATAAAACAACAAAATTTTGATGTGGTCTTCGGCTTGAAAGATATCCCTAATGCCATGATGCCATTTTATGTTGCAGATCATGCTGTGAAAATCGGTTGCGAACACACCAGTTTTAATGCGGCATCCATGATCGGTAAAATTTTACGCCGGATTTTTTACCCCCGGTTGGATGCTGTGGTTCTCTTGACACATCACGATGCAGCGCATTATACCTTTATACAGGAAAAGAAAAGGTTTGTCATTCCCAATTCACTCTCTTTCACCTGCGATACACCGTCAAATTGCGAAAGCAAACGGATCATTGCTTTGGGGCGGATTGTTCCGGAGAAAGGCTTTGATTATCTTTTGCAGACTGCCGTCAAACTCAAAAGGGAAATTCCCGATTGGCATATTGATATTTTCGGTAGCGGCAAAGATGAAGCGATGCTCAAAGAACTTGCCCGAAAACTGCAAGTCGATGATTTCGTTACTTTTCATCCTTCCACCAAAGAGGTGATAAAAGAGTTGTGCAATTCCGGTATGTATGTGATGAGTTCACGGGTTGAGGGGCTGCCCATGGTGCTTATTGAAGCTCAGGAGTGCGGTTTGCCCATCGTTTCTTTTGACTGTCCGGAAGGCCCCTCGGAAATTGTCCATGAGGGCGAAGACGGTTTCCTCGTTCCCCTTGCCGATACTGATGCATTGGCAGAAAAAATGATTCTGCTTGCAAAAAATGAAGAAATGCGGAAACGTTTCGGAAAAGCCGCAAAGGTGAATTGTCAGCAGTTTTCACCGCAGAAAGTCGGAGAAATGTGGATGGATTTGATCAATAAACTCACAGTCAACAAGGGTAAATAAACGATGAAATTCGATTATCTTCTCGTTGGAGCAGGTCTTTTCAATGCGACTTTCGCTGCACTCGCCCGCAAAGCCGGAAAACGCTGTCTGGTCGTGGAAAAACGCGATCATATCGCAGGGAATATTTATACCCGGAAACAGGAGGGGATCAATATTCATCTCTATGGAGCCCACATCTTCCATACCGATGATAAGAACTGCTGGGATTTCGTCAACAGTTTTGCTGAGTTCAACCGCTATACCAACAGTCCGGTTGCGCTCATTGACGGAAAATTGTACAATCTCCCTTTCAATATGAACACGTTCCACGGGATTTGGAGTGATGTGATCACGCCGGAACAGGCACGGAAACGTATCGCGGATCAGGCTGCAGAGATGGCTGGTAAAACACCGCAGAATCTGGAAGAACAGGCAATTTCTCTTGTCGGAAGAGATATTTATGAACTGCTGATCAAAGGCTATACGGAAAAACAGTGGGGCAGAGCATGTACCGATCTTTCCGCTGATATCATCAAGCGTCTTCCCTTGCGGTTTACTTACGATAACAACTATTTCAATGACCGTTTTCAGGGCATCCCCATGGGCGGTTATACCGCAATGGTTCAGGCAATGTTCGGGGATACTGAGATCCGTTTGAATTGTGATTTTCTTGCCAATAAAAAAGAGCTTTCCGCATTGGCAGACAAAGTTATTTACACCGGAACGATCGACAGTTATTTCGATTACTGCTTCGGCGAACTGGAATATCGCTCCCTGCGTTTTGAAACGGAAAAACGTTCCAGTTCCAATGTTCAGGGCGTTGCCGTGATCAATTACACCTCCGCAGACGTTCCCTATACCAGAAGCATTGAACACAAACATTTTGAACCGGAGGACAAAGCCGGATTCGAGGCTCCTTATTCTTTCGTGACCAATGAATATCCGGCTGACTGGAAGCGCGGCGATGAGCCTTATTATCCCGTAAACAATTCCCGGAACAGTGAACTCTATAAAAAATATGCTGAACTCGCCGGGAAGGAAGAAAACATCATCTTCGGCGGACGTCTCGGAATGTACCGCTATTTTGATATGGACGATACCGTAATTGCCGCAATGAACTGTTTTAACCAGCAGGAATCTTTATGAATATCAAAGTTCTGATCGTAACACACAAAAAGTATGAAATGCCGTCTGATCCGGTTTATTACCCGGTTCAGGCTGGGCGTGAACTGCATGATGCCCTGGAATATCCCGGCGATAATACCGGGGATCATATCAGCGGAAAAAATAAAAATTTCTGCGAATTGA
>SUVT01000159.1 GCA_015061845.1 Lentisphaerota bacterium | reverse complement strand
CAAACTCCACCCCTTTTTTCCAAACCTTTTTGCGGCATTCCGATTTTTACGATGTAAAAATCGAAATGCCATCTTAAAGTTGAAATAGCAGAAGGATTTACCAACCTGTATGGGGAACAGCGCTTTTTTTAATGCTCTATTTTCAGGAAAATCAAACATGGAACAAAGAAAACATCATCAGGCGACAGGTATTTTCTGGGCAGCGGTCAGTGTTCTCTGCTGGGGCACTCTTTTTCCTGCGGTCAGCTATCTGATCAAGCGCGGGAACGTGGATTGTTACAGCATGGCACACATCCGTTTTCTGGCAGCCGGTTTGATCATACTCTGTATTTTAAGATTCAAGAACAAAAAGTTTCCCGGCTCTGAGTTCCGCAAAAAAGATTGGTTCCTGATTATTTTTCAAAGTATCTTCGCAGCAGGGATGAGCGTTCTGCTCTTCTATGGACAGAGTCTCGGGCTTCCTGTTGTGAACGCATCCATGCTGGAAGCAGAAGCTCCGCTTTTGATTTTCATACTTGGGATTCTGATTCTTCACAGCAAGACTTCGTTACTGCAAACCATGGGGCTTGTCTTCGGGTTCGGCGGAAGTCTTCTGGTGCTGAAAGTCGTTGGAAAAGACGGCTTTATGATCAAATCATTCTCCACTGGAGATATGATGGTCTTTCTGGGAGCCGTCTGTTGGGCACTTTATACGGTTCTTGCCAATCCGACGATCAAGCGTATTGGCGGGCTGCTTTACACCGGCTGGAGCCTGTTCTTCGCCGGATTATGGATTTTGCTTTTTCAGCTGAGTGCCGGATTCGAATTGCATTATCCGGTTGAAATTCCGGATGTTCTCTGTACATTATATCTTGGCTTGATCCCGACTGCGTTAGCATTCTTCTCCTGGAACAATGCACAGCGGTATATTTCCACCGGACTTCTTGCTGTCTCCGGATATTTTACGCCGATCCTTACCGCATTGCTGGGATGGTTATTCTTCTCGGAAACAATTACAATTGTTCAGGGGACAGGAATGATTTTTGTGATTGGCTCAGCGTTGATCGAACCGGAAATTGCGAATTTGCTCCGGAATTGGAGCAGAAGAAAAAATTAATTTCCGAAAGAGTCCTTTTCCATAATGGCAAGGACTTTCAAAATCAGATCAGCTGTCTTTCCCAGACTTTCCGGATCGACATTTTCAATTTTATCATAAGCTGTATGCCAATACGCATTGTCCGGACCATAAGTAAAATCTATCAGGTTGACAGACGGAATTCCGGCATCAAAGAACGGGACATGGTCATCCAGAACCTGCATAGAGCCTTCTTTTACATTGTCCTGAAGTTTCAAATCTTTTGCAGCTTGGAGGATGATTTTTTTCAGTTCAGGAGTGCAATTTTCAGGCAGTGAGATGTTCCAATCATCATCTCCAACCATATCAGCTAATATCATTGCACGGGCTTTCCCTTTGTAGTCCTTTGCGGCTTTCCGGCTACCGTGAAGTCCATCTGAGTCGCCATATTCGATCTGGCACTCTTCCCCGTCGAAAAAGATAAAATGTACGGGGAACGGGAGAGGCTTTTCCTGAGATGTGAGAGTCTTCATGACTGTCAACAGGACAGCCACACCGGAACCGCCGTCATTGGCTGCCTGAAAATCCCGGACCAACTCCAGTTTCTTTGCATCGTAATGCGCACCGATGATCACAGGTTTTCCCTTGCCCGGAAGTTCAACAATAACATTCCGGAATGTCATTTTGCCGTTTGGAGTATCATCTGTAAAGGCATCAATACGGGCAGTGACACCTTTCATTTTTTGAGCTGTTTCAAGAATCAATTGCGCAGTTTTTTCTGCACCCGGAGTCCCGGAATGACGGGGAACGATTTCGCACTGTTTTTTCACCATTTCCATAGCAAAATCCCGGTCGGCGGGTTCAAAAGAACGCAATTGCTTTTCGTTTTTGCTGCAACCGGAAAGAAGCAAGGCAGCTGAGAGAAAAACTGGACTCAGCCATTTCATTTTGCGGTATGTCCCTGATCGATAATAATGCCTCTGCGCTGGAATGTGGGGATGTCAAGATCCTGATCACCATACATGACAGGAACGGTATTGACAAAGCACCCTTTGGAGAAATTGGTAAGTTCCAGCATTCCCTGCTCCAGTTCGGGAGAGGCTTTCTTCTTTCTGGGGGCACGTCTGACAGGCTGTTCTTTTTTCTCTTCCTGAATGACGATCTGTTCTTTCTTCTTGCTTTTTTCCACTTCGTCGTAGTGAACTGTAACGACAACGACTTGAATAGCATTAGCCATAAAGGGAGCAGTACTGAAACCGGATATGATTTCAGTGTTTTTTCCGGCAAAGGCACTGACAGCTTCGAGAGCCCGTTTCATTTCGCCAAGAGATAAGCCGGGACCGGCAAAAAGACTGATGATCATAACATCAGAATCTGCCATTTTGTCTATGCCGCCAAGGAAAGGTGAATTCAGAACTTTCTGGATCGCAGTTGCGGAACGGTCCGGGGCATCCTGCGTGGGAACGCCTAAACCGACACCCATGGCACACTGACATCTCTTTCCTCTGAGAGCCGCCATAAAGCTGGCATAATCGACATTAAAGGAATTCGTACAATTCATTAAACCGCAAATACCAATAGCAGTACGGGCAAGTTCATCACAGGACGTTGCAAAAGCCTCTTCCACAGGACAATCCGGGGAAAGCATGGAAAACAGCAGGTCATTGGGAAGACGGATCAGAATATCTGTCACAGGCAGAAGCTGGTCGATACATTCAGATGCAGCTTTTCTGCGGCTGAAAGATTCAAACGAGAACGGTGTAGTCAACATGAATACAGCAGGGATCTTCTTTGACCGGATCGTGCTGGCAAGGGTTCGGATGCCGCCTGTAGAGATCCCGCCGCCGAGACCGGCAACGACAATAATAAACTTTCTGCCGGAGATCAACTCCATGATACGCTGACGCTCACCTGAGACAGCCTGTTCGCCGCGAATAACATTTCCACCGCAACCGGTCCCCTGCCCCCAACTCCAATTACATCCAGCTTCCAGAACGGTAACATTTGAATTCATTGCTGCAAGATCCGCACGGTCAGAATCAATGACTGCCAAACCAAGTCCGGAAATCTGCTGCGAAGCAATACGGGAGACAACTTTTCCGCCAGCTCCGCCCAAGCCGATAATAAGAATTTTTTCGTTACCTGTATTCATTATTTGGAAAACACTTCTGTTACACGCTTCATTCTGTTCATCAAACCACCGGTGAGGTTTTCAAAGACATCTGCCACATTGACAAGGGAAAGACCGGCACCATATCCGACCATCTCCATAATATAACGGACAGCTCCGAGAATTGCGGCATACCGGGGATCTTTCATCTGATCTGTCATGCCTTCGATCTCAAAAGGTACGGCGATCCGTTTATGACAACCAAGAACTCCGGATGCAAACTCTGCAACTGCCGGAAGTTTTACACCGCCACCGGTAAGAACAAGTCCGGACTGAAATGACTGCATCAAACCTTTTGCTTCCAGCTCATCTTTCAAGATGGTAAATGTTTCCTGCAAACGGAGATTAATGATTTTTTCAATAGACGTCAAGGGGATTTCACGATGATACACATCGTTGACCGTTGAAATTTCCAGGTAGACTTCTCCGGCATTCTTTGCGGCCTCTATCCGACCATCGATCAACATTTTCTTTGTCAATGACAGGGGAAGATCCAAGCCGATCGCCAAGTCGTTTGCCAGATTATCCATACCAATGGGAATCACTCCGGAAGCGACCAAACCGTTCTGAATGATCCCGGCGTACTCAATGGTTC
>SUVT01000158.1 GCA_015061845.1 Lentisphaerota bacterium | reverse complement strand
ATCCTCAGCATCAAAGTCATAGTGCCAGTCATCCTGGTCAAGCCAATCGCGCACTGCATCAATGATTTGTTCACGTTCCATTTTCATTTCTCCTTTCTGTTATGTTGATTTCAGATACCAAAGCCGATTTTTTTCGCACTTTCAGCATTTTTTGTCAGCAGTTTTTTGAACTCGCTGTCGGACATTGCGCCAGCCAGGTCGCTCTTGAGAATAAAGAGATCTCCACCGCTCAAACTCTGACGGTAGGCCGCTTTGCCCCAGGTACGTTCATAAAGGTTGCGCACGAGACGGGCATTGCTGAACTCTCTGGAGTGGAATGTTTCTTCAGGAATTGCTGCAAAAAGTTCGTGGACAGCATTCTGCATTCCGTCTTCATATTCAAACACGCCGTCAAGCATTGAAAAGAAGATTTTTTCAAGTTCTTCTCTGGTATAATTGGGGAACTCGATTTCAAAGGGTATACGGCCTTTGAGTCCGATATTTCCCTTGAGCATCACATCCATTTCTTCTTTGTATCCTGCCATAATAACGCAGAGATCATCCCGATGGTTGTCCATTTCAGCCACGAGGGTATCGAGAGCTTCGCGGCCATAGTCTGCGCCCCCTATTGAAGGTCTGAACAGACTGTAAGCTTCATCAATAAAGAGAACCGAGCCGTAGGCATCGCGGCAGATGGCACTGGTTTTCGGAGCCGTTTCGCCGACATAACATCCGCAAAGATCCCGTCCTTTAACTTCAATCAGGTGTCCTTTGCGCAGGATTCCTGCCTGATGCATCTTCCGTGCCAGAATTCTGGCGACGGTTGTCTTGCCGGTACCGGGATTTCCGGTAAAGAGCATATGTATGGAAGGACTGGCGACTTGTTTGCCTTTGGCTGCCAGTTTTCTCTGAGTTTTGATCTGTACGATAATTTCGTCCAGGCGTCGTTCAACGGCCTGCAGACCGATCATTTTACTCAATTCGCCAACAGGCTTTTCTTCTGCTTCGCCCCGGGAAGAAGAAAAAGATGATGTCATAAGATCATCCACATTGATGATACGGTCTTCTTCCTGATTGCGGCAGTTGGCAAGGGCCTTGTTGTAAATCATTTTCTGAACGACTTTATTCATTGTTTTGTAGCCGAAAAAGCTGTTATCCACCTTTTCGCGCAGGAGCAGCTGTTCCAGGGGAGCCACTGCGGCATCAGCAATTTCAAAACCGTTCTTAGCCAGTTCTGTCCGGGCATAGTCGATCATATCATCGACGGGCGCAGGAGGAACTGCAATGGTGCGTACATTAAGGATATCATTAAGAGCGTCAGCTGTTTCGCGCAGGATATGTCCTTCAACAAAGGGCATACGGAAGACGATCAGGAATGAGCCGCTCAGTGAATTGAGACGGCGCAGACGATTCTTGCCTTCGACGGTCGTCAGGAGGGTCTGCCACGCAGAAATATCAATATAGAGCACGGCGTTTGAAATACCATTGCGTGCGTTGGAATTTTTCATATCCTGAGCCGTGGAAAGGACAGTTTCCCAGGCCACACGGTATCCGTCATCTTCCCGTTCCTGTCCTTTTTCCAGCAGGATAAATTCGCGAACTGATTTTTTATCAATATTCTTGATAAGACCGTGCGCCTTATAGAGCTTGCACAGCGCGTGCAGGAATTGTGAACGCCCGTATCCGGCATCGACAGCCATCAGCAGATGCTGATGCCACAATGTGGATTCTGCGCCAAGTTTTTGAAGCATCGGTATGACTTCAGCCGTTTCCCGGACATAGACTTCCAGTTCCCGGCTGTGCTTGATCGGCACGCTGCTGCAAATTTCTTCCAGCAGTTCCCTGGGATCAGGTTTCTGCTCTGCGGCGGGGACAGGGTCGGAATTTTTTTCCGATTTCTTTTTTTCATCGTCGGTTACATCACGGGAAATCTGTTCCGGAACAGACTCTGCGGCGGGTTCTGATTCTGAATTCAGACTCTCATCTGTTTTAGGAACAGGCTTCTGAGATGTTTTTTTGGCTGAAACAGAGACAGGCACATCAAGTCCGGCAGTGCTGCCGGAAAAAATGGCGTGCGCCCAGGGTTCTGTTTCGCCAAAGAGGGATTTCATCTGTTCTGCCAGAACCTGCAGGAATTTTTCCCGTTCCGCCACCGGCAGCTCAACTGTCATCTTAGAGGAAGAAGCTGACTTCAGGGTAACGCCTTCCAGGGAGGCAACCCATTTTTCAAGCAAACGGATCACACGTTTTTCCTGTTTGCGCTGTTCCTCTACCCATTCCTGTTCAAATGTTACTGTCAACTGGACCATAATTTTCACTACCCGTACTATATTATGTTATTGTATTTCAGCCCATTCCTTCAAATCCGGACAATCTGATTTCTGCAGTTGAAAAATCTGCCGTATTTCAAGGATCCGTACTGTATAATATAAGTTGCTGTTATCTGTTTTTCAAGAAAACATTTAACTTTTATTGCAGCTTTTTCTATTGCTTTAGAGGGAAGAAAATTTGCAGTTCTGACAAGAAATATTTTATTTTTTGATTTTTTTCCGGTATGGGCAGTTTTCTGTTTTCAAAAATCTTTTAGCGGCACTTCAGTTTGGCAGATCCTGCAAAACAAAAGTGCTGAAAAAGGTTTTCCGTCTTCGCTGCGCTGCGCCGGGACAAGGGGAAAGGCACGTAGAGTTTGGGGCGTGAGGAAATGCCCTTTCCTCTGCGCCCCAACTCTCTTAAGTTCTTTTACCGACCTTTGTCAGATGGTTTGCTTAAAGTCAAGCCGATTTTGAAATATTTTTGTAATTTTTATCAAATTCTTTATCGGCTATGACCATTCCCCGGAGAATCAATAACATCTTTCTCATCACAGCACATCGAGCTTGCATTCTGGTATTTCCTTTTGCAAGCAGCCGGTCATACAAATCCTGTAATGCCGGAATCCGTGGCAATGCTGTTTTTGAACACATATAAAGGAAGCGTCTGACCAAGGGGCTTCCTTTTTTACTCAAATGGGTTGAATTGACGCTTGTTCCTGATTGTTTTCTTACTGGATTTAATCCGCTCATTGCAGTTATTTTACGTCTGGTTGTGTAGTCTTTTAATGATCCCAATTCGCTTAATAAAGTTACTGCGGCAGCCTGACCGATACCAGGCATAGAAGTCATAATATCAAGCTCGTGTTTTATTTCCGGCGTTGCTGAAACAATCTTATCAATCTCCCGATCCAAGCCGGCAATCTCTTTATCTATGGACTTAATAATATTGCTGCACATTCTTTTGGGCAAACTACCAATGACATTGTCGTGATAATTTCCCATAGCCGTTCTCTGATCTTTCAAAAAAATTCTGGCTCGGGAATAAGAACGCAGATTCTCCATTTCCGGGGATATTTTCTTTTCAGCAGCTGGAGTACGCTCTTTACCATATCTTGCAATAACCTGAGCATCGCTTTTATCAGTTTTATTTTTGATATTCAAAGAGATACAAAAAGCTTTTATTGGCTCAGGATTGGCAATAATGATATTACAGTAAGGGGACAATCCAAGAATCATTTTTTCTAATTGTGTTGAATAAATTTCTGTGGACTCCATTACAATGCTCAAAGGAAGATCATCAAAAGCATCTTCTGAATACTCTGCAAAAAAGTCATTTTGTTGAGCTTGCACCCAACTCAAAAAACTTTTAACACCGGCATTGGTAAACTTGAATTCACGCTGTGGAAGATCAACCACTGATAACGCAGTTTGATTGGTAAACAACATCGGAAAGTCTAAGGCGGCGTGAAATGATTTGGAGCCGACATCAATGCCAACCCATAATTTTTGATTGGATGCTTGCATTTTAC
>SUVT01000055.1 GCA_015061845.1 Lentisphaerota bacterium | reverse complement strand
GTGATAAGATAGATAATGGGCAACGAAATCAACCTGTCCGTGATAAGATAGATAATGGGCAACGAAATCTGCCAGCTTCTGATACGAATACCCGTATACCACGACAAACTAAAGAAAAATGGAGACGGCAATGAGCAAAATATTTCATGGTCGGAATGAAAGCCCGTGACAAGACGATTATGATGGCTGCTTTTGGAAATAAGTATAAACATCCAGATTCTAGCTTTTCGTTGCGGTATAAAAAAGATCTCTCTTTAAACACAGCTAAGAGGAACAAGGAAGAAAACAAATATATGATTGGTTTCAGATTATCATTGGTTCCAATCGATCATCCAGAAGAACAATTGCATATATACAAGGAGATATAATATGAGAAAAATTTCAATTGTAGGCGTCGAAGGAAGTGGAAAAACTGTTTTATTAAGTGCAATCGGAGACAAATATGAAAATCCAGATGTTTCTGGTGTTTTTATGTCTCCTGAAAATGCACGGGCATTTGGTTTCGTAAAACTTCATATGGAAGCGATGCGAAATGGGCAATGGCCTGCTGCAACAACAACAAATAGCAATTTGGACTGGACTCTTTTCAAAAAAACAGACTCTGTCAAAGAAATAATTTGTCAATTATCTCTGCTTGATTTTGCAGGCGAATTGTATCGCCTCTGTTTTGGAGAACACTCCGAAGATGAAATTGGCAACTGGGCAGAGGAGATGGAGATCCTCAAAAAACATATCGCCGAATCAGATCTGTTAATTGTTATTGTTAATTTGAGCGATGTTATAAATGCATCTCCGTCTAATCCACGTGCAAGAGAAACAATGTGGTTGACGAAGAGTGTTATTGACTATGCCACCCGTAATGGAAATGATAAAGATGTTGCCATTGTTTTTTCTCAAGCGGATATTTATAAATCAGAAATTGAAGCCTGTGGGGGAAAAGAAGCTGCCTTACAAAAATATCTTCCGCATGTCGCAAATGTTTATGATAATTTGCCTGTTTTTACAGTTTCAGCAATCAATAAAACTGTTCCGGATGAAAATACTGGTATCGCCATTCCTGCACGAGATTTTAAGTCAGAAGGGCTTGATGAATTAATGGAGTGGATTATTTCGAAGACTCCCGGATATGCGGATTTGGCTCAATCTATGACTGATACCCGTCTTGCACCAATTCATCTTTGGGCCAAAGCGCAAGATTTGTATACCCAATATCAAAATAGCCAATTTGAATCAACTGCGACAAGATACTCAATTGCTAAAGATCTTTATGAAACTTTGCAGGAGCTGCGTTCTGCAAACATCAAGTCTCCTAAAAATGCCCAGACATCAGAAGAGGTGAATATTCTGGAAATAAAAGCTCAAGAGTTCTTTGATTTTGAATCTATAGCTAATGATATCATGTCCACTGTTACCTGTTTTGATAAAGATACTGCATTAAATAAACTTGAAGAATATTCGCGCACATCGCAACAGGTCGAGATGGACCGTCCTCGACTTTCTCAAGAAATTGACAGCCTTTTCAATATTTTGAAAAAAAATCATGACACGGCAATACAACGGAAAAAATTGAAAATAGCCTTGGTACTTCTTTCAATCGTGGCAATCACCATAGCCGGTTGGGTCGGTTATACAACCCATCAGCAAGCAGTTTATGATGAACAGATGAGAGAACTGGCTCGACAAAAGGAAGAGGAAGAGAAAAAACTGGCTCGACAAAAGGAAGAGGAAGAGAAAAAACTGGCTCGGCAACATGAGCAAGAAATGCGTCAAAAAGAAGAGCAAGGCTACGAAATCATTACAGAAAATGGGAAAAAACGTGCTGTGTGGACCGTCGGAAGAGTTCATCCCCAAAATAGTAACCTGATCGCAGATTCAAGCGAAGGTAATTGGATTTGCAAGAAACCTGGTTATAAATGGACTTCCGGATCAAATATAGAATGGCAGAGCGGGGTGACTCATCCCGATAATTCAAATTTAAAATCGGGATCCACAGCGGACCAATGGATTTGTACAATTCCGGGATATGTTTGGACAGGAGGAACAAACTATGAGTGGCGAGCAGGACAGACTTCAGATCGTTATCCGCATTGGGTTTCCGTTGAGCGCATAGGATATTGGAAACCTCAAGATGGATATCGCAAGAAGGACTCCAGCGCAGAGGGATTGAGTGAATTAGTTTGGAATCCAGGAGTTTTGTCAAATGATAAAAAGCGAAAAGCTGCTCAAACCGAAGGTAACTGGTTATACAAAACTTCTTGTGGTTCTTGTGGTGGAGACGGAAAGGTTTCAACTAGATCTGATTGTTGGACGTGTAATGGTTCAGGCAAAGTAGAGTCAACAACTTCATGTAGTTCATGTGATGGAACGGGAAGAAGAAGTAGTTCACGTAACTGCTATTCCTGCAGTGGCAGGGGTCAAGTACGAAATGTTGTCACTTGTTCAAACTGCAACGGAACTCCTCGTCAAATATGCAATCCCCGATTAGGTTTGCATGATAGAGCCCCTGAATATACTCCTGCTGGGCTTCACGCTGTAAGATGTATGTTTTGTGGAGGCTCTGGACGAGTTGGAGTTTATCCTTGGGTTAGTGTGTGTAATAATTGCCGAGGTCAAGGGGGCTGGCCCTGTAATAACTGTGGTGGAGATGGTTGGTGGGAGTGTTCTAGGTGTAACAATGGTCAAGTTGATATTGGGACACGCCAATGTTCTTCCTGTAGTGGTTCGGGGAAACGTTATTCAACTACTACATGTGAATCCTGTAACGGAGATCGAGTAGTAAAGAAACGCAGGGATTGTTCTTACTGCTCAAATGGGAAACGTTATGGAACGACAGATTGTTCTCGATGTAGAGGATACGGATATACTTGGGAATAAAAAAGGTGAGAACAAAGAATTCTTGTTCAAAATGTGGCGCTGAATTGGGGAGTGCGGTTCTCCCCAAAACTGGACAACTTGACTAAGGAGTAAAACGGTATTAAATTAAAACAAAGAAAAGACCGTTTTATGAAGATGTTTTATGACAGTAAATTCAGAAGTCGAGTGGCATAGAAGCGTTGCGGGGAGATTTGACCGTAGTTGAAAAATTCACAAAACTTAGTCCAGTAATGGAAAAAGTTGCAATAAAATGCATCTTGAGGATTCATGATTTTCTCCTTTTGCTTGTGGTAAAGAAAAGGTTGCATGAATCCTCTTTTTTATCAAATCAGATTTTTTTCATGAGATATCTGTGAAATAATTTGCAATAAATTTGATTTTTTCAAGGACTCATATTCATTGTTGCGTAGATCGCCCGGTAGATTTCGATAACGTCCGGAAAATGTGCGCACTTTTCCGGACGTTATCCAATGGTTGACAGCTTTACGAAATGTATGTATCCACGATGCAATGATTTGGGATTGCAATTTTACTCAAACACCATTATTCCCCTCATATGAAAATAATTGTATTTGCAACTGAAAAAGTTGAAAGATTCCTGAAAAACATAGAAAACCGAGCAGAACAAAGTAATCTGTGAGAAACTCTAAAAGATGTATAGTTTGAGTGGAAATATCGGAAAAAAGCAAAAAAAATGGAGCCAGCTGTCGGATTTGAACCGACGACCGACGGTTTACAAAACCGTAGCTCTACCACTGAGCTAAGCTGGCTCGGATATCTCTTAATCTACACCATATTTCAGATTTGTCAAGTCCAAAAGTAAATTCTTTGTAAAAAAAAGAGCAGAAAATATATAAAAAACTCATTTGATTTTTTCAAAAAGCTGATTTATATATACCAATAAAGCCGGATCGAAAGGAGGTCCCTTATGAAAAAAACTTTCGTTTTAGACACAAATGTCCTCTTGCACAGCGCAAATTCTATCGAGAATTTTCAGGACAATACAGTGGTTCTTCCTATGGCTGTGATCGAAGAATTGGATAAATTCAAGAAACATCAGGATGAACTCGGAAGAAATGCACGTCATGTGATCCGGAGACTGGATGAACTCCGGAAAAAAGGTTCCCTTTATAACGGCGTGCCGCTGGATAATTCCGGCGATCCGGAGAAGTGCGGACGGATCCAGATCATCACCGGAATCGGCGAAGTCGTCGACGGAATGGATATGTCGGTGCCGGATAACCGTATTCTGCGGGTGGCGTATATGCTCCGCAGAAATGATCCCAATGTGATTCTGGTTTCCAAAGATATCAATCTCCGTTTGAAAGCAGATGCACTCGGGCTGCAAGTTGCTGATTTTGAGTTTGAAAAAGTCAATTTCGATGAATTATATACCGGCGTGACAGAACTTTCTGTTACCGGTACAACGCTGAATGAATTTTATCAGGCTGACGGAATCGCTCTTCCGGCAGGGAATTTTTATCCGAATCAGTTTGTGATCCTGCAGGATGAAGCGAATCCGAAGAAATCGGCATTTGGCTGGGTGAAAGAAGACCGGATCGTTCCCCTGCCGGAATCCGCCGACCGGGTTTGGAACATTTCTCCGCGGAGCCGGGAACAGAGAATGGCTCTTGCCATGCTGATGGATCCGGAAATTCAGATCGTTACTCTGGTGGGGCGTGCCGGTTCCGGAAAAACGTTGCTTGCATTGGCTGCCGGATTGGAAAATGTGCTGCACCGGAATGTTTATGATAAACTGCTTGTCTCCCGTCCGATCATTCCCATGGGGAACGATTTAGGATTCATGCCCGGATCGAAAGATGACAAGCTGGATATCTGGATGCAGCCGATTTATGACAATCTTGATTTTCTGTTGCGCAGCGACAAAAAGGATTCCAGCCGCAAGCAGATTGAAGAGATGAAACGGGCAAGAAAACTTGAGCTTGAGGCACTTACTTATATCCGCGGAAGAAGTATTCCGCAGCAATATCTGATTGTGGATGAAGCGCAGAATCTGACACCCCATGAGGTGAAGACGATCGTCAGCCGTGCAGGGGAGGGGACTAAAGTCGTTCTGACGGGAGACCCGAACCAGATCGACAATGCCTATCTGGATTCTTCCAGTAACGGGTTGTCCTATGCAGCGGAACGGTTGAAAAAACTGCCGCTCCACGGACATATCACGCTTCAGAAGAGCGAACGGAGTCCTCTGGCTTCCGCCGCCGCAGAATATCTTTGAAAATCCTTTTGAAAAAAATGCTTTTCCGCTTGAAAAAACGGAAAAGCATTGTATTATATGACCGGAGGATTTTTCTATTATGTCAGACGATAGATTTACAATAGCAGTGGACCGGATCCGGCAGGTTGACGGGCGTTACCGCAAAGAGGCTTATGCGTTTATGAACGATGCGGTGGCTTACACCGTCAAGAAGTGTGCTGCTGAAAATTCCGGTCGGAAAGACCGTCATGTGACCGGCGGTGAACTGATCTATGGAACCGTGGAACTGGCGACACAGGAGTTCGGGGTTCTTGCTCCCTATGTGCTTTATGATTGGGGGATCACGGATGGTTCTGCCATTGGAGATATTATTTTTCACTTGATCCGGGAAGGTGTTTTGAGCAAAAGCAAAGATGACTCCCGTGAAGATTTCAATGTCGTCGGATCCCTTTCCTCATTGTTCCCCATGACGGTTATAAATACAGATATTCTTCCAGTTCCCAAAATTGATTGAGGTGTTCAGATGTCCAGTCTCCTGATCGAAGGTCCTTCCAAAATCAGCGGTGAAGTCCGGGTCGGCGGAAACAAAAATGCCGTTCTTCCAATGATCGCCGCCGCAATGCTTACCGATGAACCCGTTATTCTGCATAATGTCCCTGATATTCTGGATGTTCGCAACATGCTGGAACTTGCCAGGGTTCTGGGCGCAGAGATCAAGCGGGAAGGAAAATCAGTTGAGATTTGTGCAAAAAATATTCAGTTGACGAAACTGCCCCGTAATCTTTGTACTGCGATCCGCACTTCTCTGCTTTTTGCCGGACCTCTGGCAATGCGGACCGGTTCGGCGCAGCTTTGGCCGCCGGGGGGAGATGTCATTGGAAAACGCCGTCTTGATTCCCATTTTTACGGCTTGCGGAAACTCGGTATTATGGTGGAAGCGGAGGAATCGCCTTATACCTTTGTCAGAGTCGGAAGTTCTGAAGAGGAGATCGATATGTTCCTGGATGAAGCCAGTGTGACCGCAACGGAACATATTCTGACCGCTGCAGCATTGCGGAAAGGTAAAACCATTATCAGAAATGCCGCTTCCGAACCGCATATTACCCAGCTTGCCCAGCTGCTCAGCGCAATGGGTGCAGAGATTTCCGGGATCGAAACCAATATTTTGTCGATCATCGGCAAAGAAAAACTGCATGGAGCAGAGTTCACGATCGAGGGCGACCACATTGAGGCTGCCAGTTTCCTTGCACTCTGTGCCGCCGCAAAAGGCACGATCGATGTTACCGGAATCATTTCACCTCATCACTACTGGATGACCCGCCGTGTGTTTGAAAAGTTCGGAGCAGATCTCCGTCTGGAACCCAATCACATTCACATGGATTGCCGGAAAGGATTGCAGATCGAACCTGACTTCGGCAATGCTGTTCCCACGATTTCTGATGGACCATGGCCCCAGTTCCCCAGCGATATGATGAGCTGTATGATTGTTGCCGCAACACAGGCAAAAGGGACGGTTCTTTTCTTTGAGAAAATGTTTGAAAGCCGCATTTACTTCGTTGACCGTTTGAACGGAATGGGGGCAAATGCTATTGTTTGCGACCCGCACCGGGTTGTGATCTCCGGTCCGGCAAAATTGCGGGGAACGGAGCTTGTCAGCCCCGATATCCGTGCAGGGATGGCGATGGTGATCGCCGGATGTTGTGCAGAAGGTCAGACGATCGTCAACCGGGCAGAGATGGTTTACCGCGGTTACGAAAACTTGAGCGAGAAATTGACAAATCTCGGTGTGAACGTCAAGGCGATCGACTGAGTTCTCAATCTTTCAGATTTTCCTGGAGCGTCAGCTCAAACACCAGCAGCAGGTAAAGCGGATAGCTGAAGTCTGCCTTTTTCTGGCAATGCTGATTGATCATGAATTCCACCGTATCATGCTGGAAGAGTTCATATTCATTGATGGCGATCCCTTCCAGAAGATTTTCCTGCAATTTTTCTTTCCAGGGACCTCTGAGCCAACTTGCCATGGGGATGCCGAATCCTTTTTTCTTTGCCTTGGCAAGCTGAACGGGGATATAACCGCCGAAAGCCTCGTGCAGAATATATTTTCTCAGTTTTCCGCAGAGTTTGAACTCAAGGGGCATGGATGCTGCGGCTTCAATCACTTCCCGGTCAAGGTACGGACAGCGCACTTCCAGAGAGGCTGCCATGGAGGCAGTATCCATCTTTGTCAGAATATCATTGGGCAGATAAAAGTTCCAATCAAATTCCATCGCACGTTCCACTCTTCCCAAAGCGGTGGATCGGGTTCGCATCTCCGTGCTGAACCGTCTGGTCTGCTGCGGCGTAAAATCAGAAAAGGCAAGTCCGAGAAGACTTTTTTTCAGCGGATACGGACATTTCGAGATCATTACATGGTACTGGTATTCCGGAGGAGCTTCTGCAACATTCAGGAACCGATGTGCCCGCCCGAGAAAACTTCTCTCCCCGGCTCCGGTTTTCAGTTTTTTGTTAAAATGAAGGATCGGTTTCCGGATGAATTTCGGGAGATTGTCAAATGCCGCCAGCAAATTCAACGCCCGGTAACGTTCATATCCGGCAAACAGCTCATCCGCACCATCTCCGCTGAGTGCAACGGTCACAGATTCTTTGGCAAATTCACAAAGCAGGTGCGTTGGCAGAATGGAAGAATCCGCAAAGGGTCCGCCATATTCCCGGCAGAGTTTTCTCAAAAGATCAAAATCATTGGGCTGAACGATTTTTTTATGAAATTCAATGGGGCGTTCCGCTTTCGCTTTCAGATATTGTGCGTTCCGTTCCGCTTCTGCTGATTCGTCATACTTGGGATCATTGACACCGATACTGAAACATTTCAGCGGCTCGGAAGAACGGATTCTGGAAACAACGGAAGCGATGATCGTGGAGTCCAAACCTCCGGAGAGAAATACCCCCAGCGGAACATCTGCTTCCAGTCTGCGGTGAACTGCATTTTTCAAGGATTGACGGAGCAATGCTGCAACTTCGGCAAACTCCTTTTTCGTTTTCCGGGAATAATCCGGCTGCCAGTAGATACGGGCATCCGGATATTCCATGTCGGGGGAAACCGCCATAATGCAAGCCGGAATCATTTTGCTGACTCCAAGGTACATGGTATCCGGAGCAGGGATGGAAAGAAATGACATGTAATCCCAAACAGCCTGCAGGTCAAGATCCCGCGGCATTTCCGGATCCATCGCCAATGCAGAAAGGGTGCTGGCAAAACGGAATCCGCTCAGACCGCTGTAATAAAAAATCGGTTTTTTACCGGCACGGTCAGTGACCAGAATCAGCTTTCTCCGCTTCAAATCCACCAGAGCAATCGCAAACATGCCTTCCAGTTTCACCGGAAAATCCATGCCGTACTCTTCGTAAAGATGACCGATACATTCTGAATCAGAATGGGTTTGGAATTTATGTCCTTTTTCTTCCAGTTCCCGGCGCAGCTCATGGTGATTATAGATTTCTCCGTTATGAACAAATGCAATCGTGCGATCTTCATTGTACATCGGCTGGACGCCGCCTTGCAAGTCAATGATGGAGAGGCGTTTGTGAACAAGTCCGAAGATCCCCTCTGTAAAATAGCCTTCTCCATCCGGACCTCGATGGTTCATCCGGGATGCCATTTTTTCCAAAAGTTCCCGATCCGCAGGAATGTCATGTGTATTAAAAAGACCGGCAATTCCGCACATTTTATCTCAACCCTCCCGGAACGTGTCTGCTCTGTTTGATATTTTTCCAGCCTTGTTCCAAAATTTCTTCCGCTTTACTGCCATAGCAGTGTTTTACAAATGTTTCCAAAATAAATTCTTCCGCCGCCGCAGATGGATGCACCATGTCTTCCGCATAAAAACGGTAGTCACGCAGTTCATCATGAAGCAGTTCATACGCCGGGAAATAGGCGCAGTGTTCCGGAAATTTTTCTACTGTTTCATGGCATGCTTCAATCAGGATCGCCTTGGATCTGCTGTTCAGAACCGGATCTCCGGGATGATGCCGCACCGGAGAAACCGTCAATATGACCGGATGATTGCCGAACTCAGACAGTGCTTTGACTGCGCCGGAAATCGATTCTACACAATCAGAAACGGTCATCAGTTCCCGCTGGAATGCAGTTCCGGGGACTTTATGGCAGTTGGCAACGATCCTGTTTGTTTTTTTCTCCCGGAAAACGACTGCTGTACCGAACGTCAAAGCGACAGGGCAGGGGGCTTTGAGAAACTCCCGGAACTGGAGTCTGATTTTTTCAGCAGCATTTTTAACCGCCTCAAGTTCTTTTTCAGAAAAAGCTCCATGATGTTCCAATGAATGATAAAGTCCGTTATGGTGAAAAAACGTATCTTCTTCATAAGGAAGATTTTTCACGACATGCCGAACAGATTTTCCAATAGAGCTTGGATTATAGACGATCCCGTTGGGATTCGATGCACATTCGATTCCGGCATGATGAAGCAGTTCCACGATTTTTTCAGAAAAACAGGAACCGATTGAGGCAAATCGCATAGGCATCTTTGAAAAATCAAAGGGCATGGAAAATGAAACGGGCGTTGTCAGTGGTCTCATGGCGTAACTCCTTTCGCAGCAAAGGCTTGCAGAAGCCGTTCTTTCAACAGGGAAAAACGGGGTTCCGCTGCTGTGTTCCTGACTGCCATTGAAATCGCTTTCCGGGAACCGACAAGCACCATCAATTTTTTCGCACGGGTGATTCCGGTGTAAAGCAGATTCCGGCGCAGCATAATGAAATGCTGGTTCAGAAGCGGGATCACAACTGCCGGAAATTCGCTGCCCTGTGACTTGTGGATCGTGACCGCATAGGCAAGGGTCAGCTGGTCGGCTTCATGAAACTCATACTCGATCGTCTGACTGTCAAACTCAACATAAAATCTTTTTTTGCCGTGGTCGATCCGTTTGATCAAGCCGGAATCTCCATTGAAAACGCCTTTGTCATAGTTGTTGGAGGTCTGCATGACCTTGTCACCCAGACAATAGAATTTTTCTCCGTTTTTGAACCGCATTTTCGCTTCACCGTTCAGCAGTTCCTGCAGACGTTTATTCAACTCTGCTGTGCCGCACGTCCCATTATTCATGGGGGAAAGCACCTGAATATCAGTGATGGGAGAAAAGTGGAATTTTTTCGGGATCCGTTCGCAAACCAGACGGCGGATCACATCCGCAGCATCTTCCGGATCTTCTTTCTCGATCCAGAAAAAATCTTCCGGTCCGCCGGGAACCGGCTTCAATTCCGGCATGATCCCGGTATTGACCGCATAAGCCGCCCGGATGATCCCGCTGCCGTTCCCCTGACGGAAGATCCTTGTCAGGCGGGAAACCGGGATCACTCTGGAGTCGATAAGGTCGTTCAGAACATTGCCGGGTCCGACAGACGGCAGCTGGTCGGCGTCGCCCACGATAACAACCGTCGTTCCGGGGCGGATCGCACGGAACAGAGCGGTGGCGATCATGATATCCAGCATGCTTGATTCGTCAATGATAAGAAGTCCGCAATTCAGTGGACAATCCACGCCGTGAACAAATTTTTTCTCTTCCGGATCCCAGCGGAGCAGACGGTGAATGGTTTGAGCAGTTGCCCCGGTGGTTTCTGTCATACGCTTGGCAGCCCGTCCGGTCGGAGCAGCCATAAAAGTCTTGATCCCGGCGAGTTTTGCACGCCGCACGATTTCAGAAACAACCGTTGTTTTTCCCACGCCGGGACCGCCGGTGATGATGGAAACCGGTGCAAAACCTGCCATTTTGACTGCGGCAAGCTGTTCATCACTGAATAACGTTCCGGGGAGCGGTTCATAAGAGAGCATCCGTTCCCCTTTGTGATGAGAGATCGTGGAAAGAGCTGCTATCAGCTGGGGCAGTTCCACTTCGCACCGGAGCAGACCGGGTTCATAAACCATATCGGTGCCATCAGCACTTTTCCGGACAGTCGCCCGGAACCGTTCTTCGGCAGACTGCAGGGCTTCTTCCGCTTTGGGTTCGTCCACATCCAGAAGCTCGGCAGCATAGCGGATAAATTCCGGTTTCGGCATACAGACATGCCCATTGGAACGGACTTGAGTAAAGGTATAGGTGATTCCAGCCAACATCCGTTTCGGATCATCTTTCTGTATGCCCATTTTTGCGGCAATGGCATCTGCCATAAGAAAGCCGATTCCCTTGATATCAGAAGCCAGATTATAGGGATTCGCTTTGATTTTGTCAGCAGCATTTGCGCCATAAACGGAGTAGATCCGGGTAAAATATGCGGAGGAAATGCCGTAACTCTGCAGGTGCATCTGCAAATCTCTGCGGGCGGCATCTTCCTTCCAGATCGCTTTGATCGCTGTCACACGCTTTCTGCCGAAGCCTCTGATCTCCATCAGACGGTTCGGTGCATTAGAAATGACTTCCAGTGCTTCCGCTCCGAAATGTTCCACAATCGCTTCGGCATTCTTTTTGCCAAGCCCTTTGATGATCCCGGATGCAAGATAGCGGATGATCCCCTCATTAGTGACGGGCAGGGTATATTCATAATTCAGCACACGGAACTGTTTGCCGAATTCCTTGTGCTGTTCCCATTTTCCTTCCGCTTTGATCCCCTGACCAACGGCGATCCCGGGCATGGTTCCGACAACCGTATGCCGTTCAGCAGCGGCATCTTTTACCACGATGACAGAGTAAGAACCATCCTCTCTTTCATACAGAACTTTTTCCACTTCACCGCGCAAGGTGCTGGCTGTCAAGTTCTTTGAAAGAGTTCCATTCTCACTCTGTCCGGGCAATTCGGTCATCGGGCATCGCTGAATTAATGATGGGAGAAGATACGTTCCGGAGCGTAACGGAGCGCAACGCCCAGTTCATTGGCACGCTTGATCACATCCGCATCTTTGAGAGAGCCGGAGGGCGCAACAATCGCAGTGATACCGGCTTTTGCGGCAGTTTCCACACCGTCGGGGAAGGGGAAGAATCCATCGCTGGACATCACAGCTCCTTCCAGTGTGCCTGTTCCGGTGTACTTGATTTTGAATTTTTCGATAGCCTGTTCCACGGCACCGACACGGTCCTGTTCACCGGTTCCCACGGAGAGAGTCTGACCGTCTTTAACGATCACAACGCCGTTGGAACGGACTGCAAGGTTGATATACCATGCGGTGAGAAGGTCAAGTTTCTGCTGTTCGGTGGGAGCGTGGGCAGAAGCCTGGATCCCGCAAGCCTTGTTTTCTGCAGATGCGGGAAGGAGATCATCGAAGCTGCGGACATGAGTCAGCAGAGGTTCTGCAAGAATGATTGTCCCATCGGTAAGAACTTTAACGGTGTTGAATCTGCCATCGGGGTTTTCGCCGACGTAACGGGGCAGGGTTTCGAGAGGGGCGCATTTGAGGATGCGGACCTGCTTGTTCAGTTTGAAGCGTTCGCCGTCGTTGAAAACAGCCAGAGCTTCTTCTGAGAAATCGGGAGCAACGACACATTCCACGAAGCTGCTCATGATCTCTTCGGCAGTTTCTGCATCCACAGGCTTGTTGAATGCGATCACACTTCCGAAAGCAGCGCGAGCATCGCAGTCACGGGCTTTGATATAGACCTGTTTCAGGGTTTCGCCGTCACATGCGACAGCAGCACCGCTGGGGTTGACGTGCTTCATGACAGCGCAGGCTGCACGGTCAAAGTATTTGACGATGTTCAGCGCGCCGGAGATATCTTCGTAGTTTGTCTGGGAGAGACCGTTTTTGCCGCTCTTGAGGGTGACCATATCCATGATGGAACCGGCGAAACCTTCCGGCTTGTAAGCTGCAGCGGGCTGGTGGGGATTTGTTCCATAGCGGAGATCGTCGATCTTCACATAGCGGCGTCCGCCGATTTCAAATGTTTCAGGGAAATTTCCGGTGTTCTTGGTGAGATAAGCACCTCTGTCAAGTGTAGCCATTTTTCTAACTCCGATTTTAATTTTTTCAGTTGAAAATTGTATTGTAATTTACTACAGAGATGTTGATTTTTCAAGTGTAGAAGTTCCCGAAAATTATAAATTACTGAAAAACAGATATCTGAATCTTGATTTTGAAGAAAATTTTAACATTCTTTGAGGTAATTTCAAAAGTCCGGCAAAATTTGGCTGAAAAAAGATTGTTGATGAGTTGGAAATGGTAGTTTTCGGTGGCTACCCACAGGGTAACCACCGAAAATGCTCCATTTGCAGATCGCAACAAGAATTTTCTGCCATTTTTGAAGACTTTTGAAATTGCCTCCTTTATTTTCTGATTTGATTTTTTTAATTTTTCTGTTATATTACAAATGTTGCCAGTAATTAATGCGGGAATTACTGGCAACATTTTTTTGGGTTTTTAGCCCTGTTTTTTGTGATGGGGTAAATCAGTTTTAACTTTATTGCGGCATAAATCGGAATGCCGCAATAAAGATTTGTATCCTCTTTACTTTTTCAGCGAACAGGGACCGTTGACACATCCGCCGGGACAACACATGACCTCCAGGAAGTTTGCCGGGATTTTTCCAGCAGCATACATTTTCAGCATTGCAACTGTTTTTTTGTCGATCCCATTGATCGCTTTTGCCTCAAGTTTGAAATCATCCTTGAATCCGCCGAGTTCGGAAATGACCGCTTCTGTTACACCGCAGCTTTTTGCAAAATTCCGTGCGGTTGCGATTGCCGGACGCGGGATCGGCCACGGCTCACAGGAAATAACATCAATATTTTTCCCTGCAAGCATTGCAAAGAGTTCTTCAAAGCTCAAGACAAAGTCAATATTTTTCCGGGCTGCTTCAACCCGCTTTGCTACACACGGTCCGATAAAAACAACTTTGCAGCCGGGGTGTTCCCTGCGAGCAATTTCTGCAGCAAAAATCATGGGACTTGGTGTAGACGAAACATATTGCATGAAGTCGGGAACAAATTTTCTGACCAGTTCCACGTATGCCGGACAACAGCTGGTGGTCATCAATTTTGCTCCGGAATTCATCTTGTCCCGGAACTCCTCCGCTTCATGGGCGGTGGTATCTTCTGCGCCGAGAGCAACTTCGATCACGTCAGTGAACCCGAGTTTGCTCACAGCGGTAAAAAGCTGTTCAATGGATCCTGCGATCTGGGAGGCTGCTGCGGGAGCAATCATCGCAACCACTTTTTCATTATTTTTCAATGCTTTCAGAACATCCAACAGCTGTGAACGCTCCAAAATCGCACTGAAAGGACATTTTGCAAAGCAGTTGCCGCAGGAAATACATTTTTCCATATTGATTTTGGTGTGTCCGTCATTATCTTTGTGAATTGCTCCGGTCGGGCAGGCATCTTCACAAGGAACTTTGGTTTTGATGATCGCGTGATATGGACAGACAGCTGTACATTTTCCGCATTTGATACATTTCGTGTAATCAATGGTGGAAACCTGATTGACTACTGATATTGCCCCTTTGGGGCAGTTGTACATACAGGGACGGGAAAAACAGCCCCGGCAGTTTCCGGTAATCACCACTTTTGCACTGGGGCATTCAGAACAGCCGGCTTCACAGACTGACAACGGGAGTTTGTCTGCAAGGTCTACCGGTTTTTCTCTGGCAATTGCTTCTTTGTAGTAAGAGGCAAGTGTCCGTGCTTCATCGGTTTCTTCTTCACAGGAGAAGCCGAGAAGATTCATCAGGCGGTATTTAATGACCGCACGGTCGTGGTAGATGCAGCACCGGATGGAATGATCCTGCCTGGGGCGCATCTCCACAGGAAAGCGATCCAGTTCCGTTTCCAGAGAACTGTTGTGAAATGCTCTGACGAAACGGATCATCAACTCACGTCTCAGAAAAACAGAACCGTCAATCATTTTTACTCCTCGAGCATGGCTCTCATTTTATCGCAGATTTTTTCAATGGTGGCATTTTCAATAACGACCCCATTGAGCTTTACATAAGGTGCCCCGGAAAGATTTTTGTCATTGCACAATTCCATGCAGGGCAATGCCTTGACTTCAAATTTACCGCGCAATTCAGACGGAACTTCATTTTCGATGTACAACAGACGGTTTGCACCCATCATATAACAGGTGGTCCCGCAACAGATTTCAAGCTGCATTTTTTTCATTTTCATTTCTCCTTGGGTTAAAAGAATGTTATTTCAGTTTCCTTACGGAATTTCTGATTCAGTGCTGTTGATATTCTCCGGATTATTCCACGTCGCAATTCCAAATCCTGCGGCAGACTCGGATCCTGATGAGCTTCATTGACTTTTGTCCCGACAATAAATTCGATTTTGTCGTGCTGCTTCATCATTTCGATTATCTTTCGCGCCGTTGCGGGAAGGCTGTCTGCCGGTTCGGAATTTTCAAGAGCTTTGCATACCCGTGTAAGAGTAAGGATCCCTTCTGTCACCATTGCAACCCCGGGCAATCTTCCGGCAGGTGGAAGTTTATCATCCCTCTTGAGCTTTGAAATATCGATTTCAACCTTATTGCCAATGACTCTTTCCAATATATTTGCAGTTGTCCCTCCGCATACGATCGTATGGTCTTCCCCTAAATTGGCGCACTTTGCAAAGTCAATATCATGATCCTTATGAAACGGAGGACCTGTCAGAAGACGCATTACACGGGGCTTTCTCATGTAAATGACCATACAGGAAATATCATCTTTGCAAGTGTTTTTTGAAATTCCATATGCCTGATATGCAATAGAACGTGCCAGGGAAAACGATGATATTTCAGGATTGCTGGAGATCCGTTCCCGGGCGTATTCCATTTCGCCGCAACGACGCCAGCCGAAACGGTATTGCGGTCCCTCTCCAAGTCCGGACTGAGTGACTCCATCGGAGCTTACGATCAGCCGGTCTCCGGGTTCCATCTTCAACTCATAACATTCCACCTGCCGGTCTGGCCAATGTTTGGAAACGATCGTTTCATGTTTCAGCGGCTGAACCTCTTCCGTCCCGCGCAGTTGAATATACTGCGGGTTACCCATTTCAACGATTCTTGTGATCCCGCCTAAACGCAGATCTATCATTGAAAAAGTGGAATAACTGATTTTTCTGACTTCACAAACCGGCAAAGAGTCCATGATCGTTTCGACCGACTGCAGCGTATCCATGTTGGATTGCAAGTACCGCAAAGCCATTGTTGTGGTCATATTTGCAAGAACATGAGCTTTGACTCCGCTGCCAAGTCCATCAGATAGAACCGCAAGATAACGGTTTTCGTCTTTCAGAACCTTGATCTGGATATCATCACCGCATGCCGCCTGACCGGTTTTGGTAAACTGGAACGATTCCATTTCCACGAACAGTTGCGAATACATTATTTGCCTCCGCGCCGTTCGTAACTTCCGGCAATCTCGTTGAGCAGTATTTCAGTGTCGGCAACATGTTCTCCGAAAAGCCGTGCCACCTGCTGAACCGTCAATACATTTTTGCGAATGACTTTGCGTGCTTTTTCAGCAATAAGCTCCCGCTGCAGTTCATTCTTTGTAATGTCCTGAATCACAGCTCCTGCAGATTTTCCATGTGCGATGGAAAATACACTTATATTGACAATTTTATCCTTCAGCTTCTGGTTGAATTTCTCAATTTCCCCGCCATTGCTGATCACGCTGGAAAACAACTCCGAGAATCCGGGCAATGCATTTTCAATAGCAATGGTATTCAAGTTCCCAAGTGCATCGTAAACTTCAGTCATCTCACTCATGATGGCAAAATTCCGGTTGCATTCACAGATATTGAGATTCTCATCGACCATAACCACTGCCGCCGGAATGAAACGGATCAATGCATTACTGGTGCGTTCAAAGTTCTTTCTCAAATATGTGTGACACATCGCTTCTTCAGCTTTGTGTTGGAGCAAGGCAGTCGCAAACTCCCGGCAGGTATTATAACCGCAGGCTCCGCAGTTCAATTCATCTTCTCTTGAGAATTTTCCAACTTTTGCCAGAGCAATGGTCAACTCTTTTTCTGACGCATGACTCTCCGGCAGCGATTCTGCAGAGAATTTACTTTCGATATGATCCTGTACTGCCCGTTTCGTGCTTGATTCCATCGTACTGATTTTGTCCGTTTCTGCTATGACATCCAGACTTCCGGCATATGCAGCGGGAATTACAGGTCCATTGATGCACCCCCCCGGACAGGCAAGCGCTTCCAGAAAAATCTTACGTTTTCCGGTACTTCCGTTATAGAAACGAAGCATTCTGTCAAGATTTTCCAATCCGGAAACAGAAATATAACGGACATTGCGGTTTTCATCACGCAAAGTGTCGTTCATTCCCCCTTCAACGGCATAAAAACGACCTTCTTCCGCTTTATCCATGAAAAGAGGAGATTCTTCTTCCGCCATCGGAACAATACCGTTCTCCTCAAATAATTGTTCAAGGACTGCAAACGTAACTGCTAAAGAAAAAATCTCCGGATTCCGATCCGCTTCATTCTTTTTTGCTGCGCAAGGTCCGAAAAATACAACCTTGCAATCATCTCCGAAACGCTCTTTGATCATTTGGCAGTGAGCCATGACCGGAGAATACAGCGGTACAATGTTTTTAGTGTATTGGGGGTGATATTTTCTTATGTAATCGACGCATGCCGGGCATGCACTTGAAATAACAATAT
Source organism: Lentisphaerota bacterium (assembly GCA_015061845.1). GTDB lineage: Bacteria > Verrucomicrobiota > Lentisphaeria > Victivallales > UBA1829 > SIG79. Next base: position 5,052 of record SUVT01000055.1, on the reverse strand, counting down.
CCAAATCTGTATTTTTCAAAAATTCGGCAGTTTGACGGCTGACAGCCTGGGCTCCGATCGCTGTTTCTGCTACTCCTGAAAACCCGATTTTCTTCAATGCCGTTGCAAGCTGTCCGATTGTTGTACCGGGAAAATATGCCGGAAAACTCGGAGCAATGGAGGCGTAAAGCTTCACGTTTGTTCCAAGCATCTGCCGCAATCTGGGAAGCTCCGTTCTGATTTTTTTAGCATGGGAAGGACAGACTTTCACACAAACACCGCATGCAACGCAATTTTCTGCAATGACCGATGCTTTCCCATTTACAATACGAATTGCCTTGCAGTGACAATGACGAACGCATTTATAGCAATCCTGACACTCGTTTTCTATCGTATATACCGGAGCCGTCTTGATCATTTTTCAATTCTCTTCCGCGGAAAATAATGTTCCATGATTTCCTGCATCACATCCGCATTTACATGTTTGTAAATTTTTTCATTGACAATGACGACCGGACCATCAGGGCAATTATTGGTACACAATCCGCCCGACAATTCAATATCCAGTTCGTCTGAAAGACCCCGCTGGGCGATAAAATCTTCAACTATCTTAACATTTTCAGCATTTCCTCTGGCAAAGCAGCTGCTGCCAATGCATATTGTCATTTTGACACCCATATCAGGCTCCCTTCTCAGATATTTTTATTCTTGACACAAGGCGGTTCTTCATTCAGAATCGCAGTCTTTGTGTTCGTTGTAAGATACTCTCCGCTCCAATTCAAAATGCGGCTGATCCCGCATTTCATGAGCTGTTCTGCAGTGTATGCCGCCTCTTTATGAGGAACACAGAGAATCGCAGTCTTCACTGCCAGACGCGGAATAAGATTACTCATTTTTTCCAGTTCAAAAACCTCATAGTAATTTGATTGGACCGGTTTTTCCGTAAAGGCAGCCAGAACTTTGACAGCATCTCCGGCAAAATTGGCTTGTTTGACCAGCGATTCCCCAAGAACACCTTTGAAAATAAACACGGCTTCTTCAACATTCCCGGTAAATTCGTAATCTTCTCTTCTTACTTGAGAAATTCGTTCCAAGATATCCATTTAAAAATCCTTTTTCTGAAAAACCCCTCCGTTAAATCAGGAAAGTGTCACCAATACCTGATTTAACGGAAGGCACAGGGAGTTTTTATTTTCCGTAATATGCTGCCAGATAGATCTCTTTGATTTCGGAAATCAGAGGATACCGCGGATTTGCTCCGGTACACTGGTCATCATATGCTTTCAAGCTGAGTTCATCAAGATTCTTGAGGAAGGTCTCTTCTGTAATTCCCTTGGCGTCAAACCAGGGCTTCATCGCCTTCGGAATATCCAGTTCCGCTTTGAGAGCATCGATCTTATCCAACAGACCAGCCAGCAATTCATCATCATCCTTACCTTTCAGACCGATATAACGGGCAACTGCTGCATAATCAGCCTTCGCATTGGGATAATGATACTGCGGGAATGCCGCCTGCTTGGTCATGCAGTCAACTGCATTGAATTTGATAATGTAGTTGATGAGGAAGGAGTTGGCAAGTCCGTGCGGAACATGATACATACCGCCCAGCTTGTGTGCCATGGAGTGACACAGACCGAGGAATGCGTTTGCAAATGCCATGCCAGCCATTGCAGAAGCATTGAACATGTGTTCACGGGCTTTTTCATTCATCGGACCATTCTTGTAACATTCAGGCAGATTTTTGAAAATCAGGCTGACAGCTTCATTGGCAAGAGCGTTGCAATAGTCACTCTGCATGCAGGAAACTCTTGCTTCCAATGCGTGAGTCAGAGCATCCATACCGGAAATCGCAGTCAAGCCTTTGGGCAGCTTCATAACAAGTTCGGTGTCGATGATCGCCATGCTGGGGGTAAGAGCATAATCGGCAAGCGGGAATTTCTGATTCGTTTCTTCATCTGTGATAACTGCAAACGGGGTAACTTCAGAACCGGTTCCGCTGGTGGTGGGAACTGCAACGAACATCGCTTTTTTGCCCAGAGGTTCGATCTTTACAATACGTTTTCTGATATCCATAAAGCGCATTGCAATATCTTCAAAGCTGACATCCGGCTGTTCATACATCAACCACATGATTTTTGCAGCGTCGATGGGGGAGCCTCCGCCGACAGCGATGATCACATCTGCATCAAAGCTTTTGAGTTGTTCAAGACCTTTGTGTGCCAGCTGAATCGTCGGATCAGGTGTAACATCACTGAAAACGTGTGTTGCAATTCCCATATCTGTCAAAGTCTGCAGCATCGGAGCAAGCAAGCCGGTGGAGTACAGGAACTTATCTGTGACGATGAAGGCACGCTTCTTTCCGGCGAGATCTTTGATCGCAGTGCAGAGACAGCCATACTTGAAGTAGATTTTGGAAGGAATCTGGAACCAAAGCATATTTTCTCTCCGTTTCGCAATGGATTTGATGTTCAGAAGATTCATGGGGCCAACGTTTTCAGAAACATAGTTTCCACCCCAGCTGCCGCATCCGAGGGTCAGTGACGGATTCAAGGCAAAGTTGTAAAGGTCTCCGATTGCACCGTGGGATGCAGGAGAGTTGATCATAACACGGCTTGCCAGCATCATGTGACCGAACTCACGGATCCGTTCTTCATTCTGGGTGTTGGTGTAAAGAACTGCGGTATGACCAAGTCCGCCATATTCCAGCAGAGCTTTCGCATTGTCGATCGCCTGTTCATAGGTATCAACCTTATAGAGTGCAAGGGTGGGAGAAAGTTTTTCTCTGGAGAACGGAACATCAAGCCCGACCCCCTTGACTTCTGCAATCAATGCTTTCGTATTGGCTGGAACCTTGATTCCGGCAAGTTCCGCAATGGTGATCGCTGTCTGTCCAACGATTTTTGCATTGAGTTTGCCGTCAACCTGGATCACATTGCCGACAGCTTCCGCTTCTTTTGCGTTGAGAATGTAACCGCCGCGTTTGATGAATTCCTTCTTCACAGCATCATAAATGGATGCCATGACCGTCACGGACTGCTCCGATGCACAGATCATACCATTGTCAAAAGTCTTGGAAAGAAGAACACTGCTGACAGCCATTTCAATATCGCAGGTATCATCAAAAACAACCGGAGTGTTGCCGGGGCCGACACCGACTGCCGGAGTTCCGCTGGAGTAGGCGGCTTTGACCATTCCCGGTCCGCCGGTGGCAAGAATCAGAGAAACGTCATTGTGGCTCATGAGATATCCGCTCATCGCAACAGTCGGCTCATCGATCCATGCAATAATATCCTGCGGTGCGCCAGCTTTGACAGCTGCATCCAGAACGATCTTGGCTGCCAGACAGGTGCATTTTTTTGCACGCGGATGGGGGCTGAAAACAATACCGTTACGGGTTTTGAGCGCGCAAAGAGCTTTGAAAATCGCAGTAGAAGTCGGGTTCGTTGTCGGAATGATACCGGCGATAACACCGCGGGGTTCTGCAACCTTGATCATACCGGTGGCATCATCTGTTTCAATGATTCCGCAGGTCTTCAGAGGGAGATACTTGTTACAGATATATTCGGACGCATAGTGATTTTTGATGATCTTGTCTTCCACGATACCCATGCCGGTTTCTTCGACAGCCATTTGAGCAAGGGGAATACGCATGTTGTTTGCCGCAAGAGCTGCAGCCTTGAAGATCTTATCCACTTTTTCCTGGGAGAAGTTGGCGAATTCCTTTTGTGCAGCACTGACTTTGGCAACCAGTGCATCAATCAGGGCTCTTTCCTCTGCCTCTTTTACTTCCGGGGCGACTTCAGGTGTGTTTTTCACTTTCTTGTCCATTTTGACCTCCTTGTGTGTGATGTGTTTTATTTATCATCAGATGTGTTTTTTTTATCATCTGCATTAATATACTGCAAGTTTTGGGAAATGCAAGCGGAAAATGTAATTTTCTTGATATTTTTTTATCATCTCAAGAAAATTAAGGTGTTGATTTGTATGTAAGATAAGGCGCAACTTGCTGTTAATAAAGATAATTTTATATAATTACAGGTGCGAAAATTTGTCTTTAATAAATTTTTTGTGTAAGAGGTAAAGGTGTTTTTCTAAACGGAAAAGAATCGGATGTTAAAAAACGAACATCAAAAATGCTTGAAAACATTGCATCTACATTGATGGATAAAGATGAAGACAGTTTTCGTTACTGAAAATGCTTAATCATCGCAGGAGATTTCTTCTATGCCTTCTGCTTTGTTGATTTTTGCAAATAAAACCGCCAGGCCGCCTGCGATAACTTCTCTCTGAACAATTACCCCGGGAGGTACTTTCAGGCAGACATTGGAAAAATTCCAGAGATATTTGATGCCTAAAGACACTAAAATATCTGCGACCAATTGGGCTCCTACCGGAGGCACACAGATGATACCGACTTTCGGGGGCGCAAACTTGAGCCGCTTGCGGATATCTGCCAAATCATAAACCTCATGACCATGAACGGAACGGCCTATTTTTTCGGGAGATGAATCAAATACAGATTCAATAATGAAATTATAGGAACGGAAATCACCGAAGTTCAATATTGCGGCTCCCAATGAACCAGCCCCGACTAATGTGGCAGTGGAGGGCTTGTGCCATCCGACTAATCTCAATATGGCATCGATCAGATCATTTACTTTGAATCCGTGGCGTTTATTGCCGGGCAAGCCAGTCATCCCGATATCTTTACGAACCATAACGTGGGGGATATTCATATATTTTGCAAGCTCTGCACAAGAAACCCACTCCTGCCCGGAAAGCCGCAACTGGAATAATTTATGCAGGTAAGTCGGCATACGCCGCATGGCAGGGGTGTTTAATATTTTCATAACTTTCCTTGTGTTGATCTACAGATGTTATTAATATATCATCCCAAGCAGGAAAATCAAATCGTATCTGACAAAAAAGTGAATAATTCCCTTGCTTACAACACAAAATCTGTTTTTTAGAAGTAGCGCTGTTCCCCATACAGGTTGGTAAATCCTTCTGCTATTTCAACTTTAAGATGGCATTTCGATTTTTACATCGTAAAAATCGGAATGCCGCAAAAAG
>SUVT01000157.1 GCA_015061845.1 Lentisphaerota bacterium | reverse complement strand
ATGTAATTTAGGTGTTTGCTATGAGAACGGCTATGGTGTTAAAAGGGACATGAAACAGGCGGTGTTCTGGTTGAGAAAAGCCGCAAAACAAGGAGATGCGCATGCTCAATATAATTTAGGGTATTGCTATGCTGAAGGTGAAGGTGTGGAAGAGGATCTGAAACAGGCAGTGTTCTGGTATCGCAAAGCTGCCGAACAAAATTTTTCCAGAGCACAAAATGCTTTAGGATTTTGCTATTTTAACAGCTATGGCATTAAAAAGGATTTAAAACAGGCAGTGTTCTGGTATCGCAAAGCTGCCGAACAAGGAATTGCACATGCGCAAACTATTTTAGGTGTTTGCTATCATTTCGGCGGAGGCGTTCAAAGGGATCTGAAACAGGCAGTGTTCTGGTATCGCAAAGCTGCTGAACAAGGATTTGTACAAGCGCAATTTGCTTTAGGTGCTTGCTATGCTAATGGCGATGGCGTTCAAAAGGATCTGAAACAGGCAGTGTTCTGGTATCGCAAAGCAGCTGAACAAGGGGACGCTTCGGCGCAATATAATTTAGGTGTTTGCTATGAGGACGGCAAAGGCGTTCAAAAGGACCTGAACCAAGCGGAGTTTTGGTATCGCAAAGCTGCTGAACAAGGACTTGCCCGAGCGCAAGAAGCATTAAAGAAATTAAAAGTTTCACAATAAACATTCGTCGGAATCGACATTCAACATCCCTGATGCTTCGGCTGATGGGGTGTTTTTTTTATCAACAGAATACAGGTTCAGAAGTCAGGAAAGCTCCGTGATCATCCGTAAATCCCAGATAACAGACCGTTGTCATGTCCGGAATTTCAGCGGTGATTTTGTTGCCTGAAATCTCAGCTTTTGCAGAGTTCCATTTCCGGTCCATCCAGACACCGCTTGCACGGGTGAAATAAATTTCAGCAGAAACAACATTTCTTCCGGCAAGAGAGAGTTCTGCCGTGAGCATTTTTCCGTTGCGTTTCACATTGGAAAACGATGGCAGATCTATTTTTTCAGAACAGCTCTTTGCAAAGTCGATCAATGTTTTCGACTGCCATGAAATAGAGTGGTCATGACGGTAATCCGGTCGTAAAGAACGGCAGACTTTTCCTTTGGGACATTTTGTGGATTCAAACCATGCCCCAAGCGGGAAAGCGGCATCACAAGTTCCGGCAAGAAAGAGAAATGGAACCGCAGATTCCGGCAGATAGTGATCAGGATCCCACAATTCAAACCACCGGTTCAGGACAGAATTGTCAAGTTTGCTGTCGAAAATAAACGATTCCGGTGTCTTGAATCCGCCGCAGCCATAAACAGGAATTGCAAAACGAAAAGAATCATCCAGACCGCAAGCAACACAGGAGAGGACTGCACCCCAGGAGATACCGTTGATCCCGATATTGTCTTTCTGAACTTGCGGGAAAGATTTCAGCAGTTCCTTTGCCCGGAGAACACTGCAGACGGCATGATACATCCATTGTTCCTGCGGAGGTTCCATTGCCTGATCGAGATTTCCCCATCCAGCCGGACCGGAGAACTCATGTCTGGGCCACTTCATCCGGTGGTGCGGAGAGACGTTCCAGGCAGGAACGCCGCCGCAGTTATCCATAGCGACCACGGCATAGCCGAGTTTGATCCAGTGCCGACACCAATCCGGCAAAGCAGTTCCGCCTCCGCCATGAACCAGAACGATTCCCGGCACAGGATTTTCCGGCGTTGCATTTTCCGGGAATCCATACCATGCAAATGCTCTGGTCTCTTTTCCCTTCCATGGCATATTTTCATAAAAGACAGCAGTCAGACCATCCTCTTCAAAGCCGTATGCTTTATGAACTTCAGGTACTTGTTGAATTTTCTGTAAATCCCAAATATTCCGCTGTAGATCCTGCATAATAATTCCTTTCTTTTCCGGTACTATAACTTATATCGGGGAATTTTTCAACCGGGAAGAGCCCGGAGAGGAAAGAAAGAGGCATTTTTATTTCAATTATTTTTTAACAGAGTTTATTCATCCTTTTGAATTTTGATAAATCCATGCTATATTACTTTGATAATTTGAATTTTCGGAGTCATTTACAGGAGACCCACTATGTTTGAAACTCGCAAAGACGCAATTGCGGCTGTTGCGGCCCGTCCCGCCCTGAAATCCGGGGATGCCGTCCCCTTTGATCTGGAAACTTATGCTTCTGATGTCTTCGGTATCGATTGTATGCGCGAACGGCTTCCAAAAGGGGTTTTTCAAAAACTTTACAAGACGATCACTGAAAAATCTCCGCTGGATCCCACGATTGCCGATGATGTTGCAAACGCAATGAAACGCTGGGCAATCGAAAAGGGAGCAACTCATTTTACTCACTGGTTCCAGCCTCTCACCGGCTCTACCGCAGAAAAACATGACTCCTTTGTTGAACCAGATTCCGATGGAAAAGCAATTACCGTTTTTTCCGGAAAGAACCTGATCGTCAGTGAACCTGATGCTTCCAGTTTTCCCTCCGGCGGACTCCGGGCAACCTTTGAAGCCCGCGGTTATACGGCATGGGATCCCACAAGTCCGGCGTTTATCAAACAGCATCCGAACGGTGCCACGCTTTGTATTCCGACAGCATTCTGTTCTTATACGGGAGAAGCACTTGACCGCAAGACACCTCTTCTGAAGTCTATCAATGTGATCAAAAAAGCCGTTTCCCGGCTTATGCGCTGTTTCGGGGAAGACGGGAACGCGATTGTGACAGTCACTCTCGGTGCGGAACAGGAATATTTTCTGATAGACCGTCAATTTTATCTTGCACGCCCCGACCTTGTGCAGGCAGGCAGAACACTTTTCGGAGCTGCGCCTCCGAAGCATCAGCAGTTGGACGATCACTATTTCGGAACGATCCAGCCCCGGATCCTCTCTTTTATGGGAGATGTGGAACATGCGCTCTGGCGGCTCGGCATCCCGGCAAAGACCCGGCACAATGAAGCGGCACCGGCACAGTATGAACTTGCGCCGCTGTTTGAAGATTTGAATCTTGCATGTGACCATAACATGCTGGTCATGGATGTTTTGAAACAGAAAGCGGCGGAACATGGCTTTGTCTGTCTGCTTCACGAAAAACCGTTTGCTGGAGTCAACGGTTCCGGGAAACATGTGAACTGGTCCGTCAATTACGGTGATTTGAACCTGCTGAACCCCGGTTCAGACCCCCATCAGAATGCAATCTTCCTGACCACACTTTGTGCTGTGATCCAGGCAGTTGATAAACATGCAGACCTGCTGCGTGCGACAACTGCTTCTGCCGGAAACGATCATCGTCTGGGGGCTGCTGAAGCACCGCCGGCAATTATTTCCATCTTCCTTGGCGAACAGTTGACCGATGTGATCGAACAGATCGAAAAGGGAAATCTGAAATCCTCCAAACATGCCGGATTGATGAAGATCGGTGTTGATACACTTCCTCCGCTGCCGCGGGATGCAACCGACCGCAACAGAACGAGTCCTTTTGCCTTTACCGGGAACAAGTTTGAATTCCGTGCGCCGGGAGCAAGTCAGGCTTGTGCCGGAGCAAACGTGATTCTGAACACGATCGTTGCAGAGGCTATGGATGATATTTCCGCCCAGCTGGAAAAAGCCGGACGTGATAACTTCAATGAGAAGCTTCAGAAAGTGCTTCAATCTGTGATCAAAAAACACAAACGGGTTATTTTCAACGGAGATAATTATACCGACGATTGGCGCAAAGAAGCAGAAAAACGCGGCTTGCCGAATCTGATTTCCACGCCGGAAGCTCTTGATGCGTTCCTCTGGGAAAAGAATGAAATTCTTATGGAAAAATATGGGGTTTTCACCAAACAGGAACTCCGTTCCAG
>SUVT01000054.1 GCA_015061845.1 Lentisphaerota bacterium | reverse complement strand
GCATGCGATTAGAGTTTCGGGCGGACGGTGACACCGGTCTGACCGATCTGATGATCGTGATCGATCCAGCCTGCGTCAACAGCTGCACGGGAAGCTCCGACCTGACCGCCGAGGGTACGGGCGAGTTCTTCGATGAGCTTGAAGTTTTCCTTGGAACCGACACCGTAGCCGCCGGCGACGATGATCTGGGCACCCTTCAGGTTCACGGTCTTGTCGCGGCGAACGCGTTCGATGACCTGAACAACGGTTTCTTCCTGAGTCAGAGCGACAGGAACGCGGACGATTTCGCCCTTGCGGGTGGTGTCGGGTTCTGTCATCTTCATCACACCTTCGCGGACAGTCACCATCTGGGGGTCATCCCAGCTGTTGACGATCGTTGCGATGATGTTACCGCCGAATGCGGGGCGGATCTGCATCAGTTTGTTCTTGTAGAACTTCTTGTTGACTTTATCGTCAAAGTCGTCGATCTGGAGATCTGTGCAGTCTGCGGTGAGACCTGCGAGTTTTTCAGATGCGACGCGGGGAGCGAGTTCACGGCCCTTCATGGTTGCGCCGAACATGAGGATGTTCGGTTTGTGTTCCATGATAAGTCCCATAATGACTTTAGCATAGGGGAGGACAGTGAAGGGTTCCAGGCGGGGATCTTCAGCGAGATAGACCTTGGAACAGCCGTAGTGGAACAGTGTTTCGCAGCAGCCTTCGACTTTGTTGCCGAGGAGGACACCTTCGACTTCAACGCCCAGCTGTTTTGCCAGTTCTGTACCTTTGCAAACGAGTTCGAGACTGACATCGGCGATTTTACCGCCTTCCTGCTCGATAAATACCCAAACGTTTCCGATTTTTTCAGACATGGCAATCACCCTAAAGTATGGTCTTCGATAAGTTCATGTACGAGGTTGGAAACTCCGGCTTCGGTTGCTTCGACAGCTTTGTAATCGCCAGCTGCGAGGACAACACTCATGATCTGTTTGACCTTGGTCGGAGATCCGGCAAAACCGATACGGTTCACATCAGCGTTGACATCTGCTGCGGACCATTCTTTGATCACGAGACCTTTTGCTTCCAGTTTAGCCATTTCCGCTGCGGGATCGGCTGCCTTGGCGGCTTCGCTCTTGGTTTTAGCCTTCTTGTATTTCATGATGCGTGCCGCATTTTTCGGGCGCGGATCATTAGCGTCGATGACGGTGAAGAGAGCCGGGAGGGGGCTCTTGAGGATTTCGTAACCGCCTTCAATCGCGCGGCGTGCGGTGACACTCTTGCCTTCCATTTCAACCACATTTTCCACATAGGAGATCTGGGGAAGTGCGAGTTTTTCAGCGATCTGGGGACCAACCTGAGCGGTGTCTCCGTCGATTGCCTGACGTCCGCAGAGGATCAGGTCGAAGTTGCCAATTGCTTTTGCACAGCACATCAGCGCATAGCTGGTTGCGAGGGTGTCAGCACCGGCAAATGCACGGTCTGTCAGAAGAACTGCTTCATCAGCTCCACGGCAGAGTGCATCACGCAGGACTTCTGCCGCATTCGGCGGGCCCATTGTTGCTGCGACGACTTTTGCACCATAACGGTCCTTCAGTTGAAGAGCCAGTTCCAGAGCGTTCAAATCTTCAGGATTGAAGATCGCGGGAAGAGCCTGTCTGTTGACTGTTCCGTCCGGCTTCATTGCGTCACCGGAAATGTTCTGGGTGTCCGGCACCTGCTTCACAAACACGATGATTGTGTAGCTCACGGGATACTCCTTGTGTTGTTTCCGGCAGTCCCGCCTTATGCGGTTTTCTGCCTATATTATTGTTGTTGTATGGTATAACAAATCAAGATAATATATCACATTTTATTAAAAAAACAAATTTTTTATGAAAAAATCTGCATTTTTCTGATGTTTTATGTTCGGATTTGATATTTTTTTATCGACCTGAAACTCAAAATATTTCTCCTGAAAACTTTATTTCCTGATCCTCTTGAATTTTTTCTTTTCCATAATATATTTTGATCACAGGAAAAAACAACGGAAGGTATTATTATGAAATTTTCTGAAAAAATCTTTTTTTATCTTGCTCTCGGATGTTGCACCTGTTTCCTGACCGGATGTGCAACCAAAAACGTGACGATTGCATCCTATAATATCCAGATCGGTCTCGGCATGGACAAAAAATACGATCTTGACCGAACTGCAGAAGCGATCCGGAGCCTCAACGCAGAGACAATCGTTTTGAATGAAGTTGATGTCAAAACGGATCGCTCTCTCGGGGTGGATCAGCCCGCTTATCTTGCCAAAAAACTCGGAATGAACTATGCGTTCGGAGAAGCCAGCAAACGTCCCGGCGGCGTTTATGGAAATGCAATCCTCTCTATCTATAAGGTAGAAAAACTTGATGTGATCGACATCCCGGCAAACGGTTATGAATCCCGTTCCGCAATCGTGGTCAAGATCCATGCTCCGAAGCCATACTATGTGATCGGAACCCATTTTGCTTTTGAACAGAATGCAAAAATCAAGGCAGTCCGTCTCAAATGTGTTGATCTCCTCGCAAAATATATCAAAGAGAAAAACTATTCTCCGGTTCTTTTCTGCGGAGATTTGAACTCTTATGGCGACAGTGAGGTGATCAAGCGGGTTCAGGAACAGGGCTTTGAGATCGTGAATGACCTGAAGAGTTTCTCTTATCCCTCCCGGAAACCGCGCCGTCTGCTGGATTATCTCTGCATCTATCCGGCAGGGTCTGTGAAAGCGAAAAATTACCGGGTGATCAATACGCAGGCTTCAGATCACTGTCCGGTCGCTGCAGATTTTATCTTTGAATAACCTGCAGACTGTTTCAGAACGGCGGTTTCCAGCTCGAACGGGGTGTGTGTTTTCTGCCGATTCTCTCCGGATGAAGGTCATATTCCGGATTCTGGTGGATCGCAAGAACCTGTTCCGGTGTCAGATTTCGTGCCTTGATCCGTTGCTGCAATTCTTGGATGACGGGCGGAAAAAGATCTTCTCTTCCCATTCTTCCGTATGCCATCAGAAGTCCATAGTAAGGGAGAATTTGCAAGGGGTAGTTCGCACCTTCGAGTTGATATTCCCCGACAGCCTTTTCATCTTCCCCTTTCAAGGCATAGATCTGGGCTTTCATTCCGTGGATATGAGCGTAATCTTTCCAGGGAGACTCCTCCATTCGTGCTGCAAGTTCCAGCGCAAAATCCATGTCACGTCTTGACATATCCATTGCGGAACGGTAGATGAGATTCGGGATCTCCGGTGCAAATAACAGTGCTGTTTTTGCATAATCCTTCGCTTCCGGCGTGTTTTTTCTCTTGATTGCATTATGGGAAGCTTCCCAGCAGAATGTTCCGACCAGATTTGCCAATGCCAGCAGGATGGTCAGAAAGAAAGCTGTCTTTCCGATCAGGTTCGCCGGACCGGCAGAGGCGCATTGAACGACCCGTTTTCCGGGGAAGGCGAACATCCCGAAAAAGAGTAATCCCAGGATCCCAACGGGCCAGACCTGAAGTGTCAAATCCAGCATACTGTTGCACAAAATCGCAATGAAGCCAAGAAGGAATAAAAACCGTTTCCGGCTCATCGTTCCTGAATCGTATTCCCGGACTGCGCCGATCAATGCCATAATGATCCAGAGTACAAAAGCCGCAGCGGTCCAGATGCCCAGGGTCGCTGCAATGTAAAGAAGTTCATTGTGCGGGTGGGGATCCCGGGGAGCCGCATGGGGATGTTTGAAATATTCTATTGTACGGTAGGGGATGTATGTGTTTTCAAACGTTACGACCCCGACACCGGAAGGAACGTCTTTAATCATATCGACAGTTCCTTTCCAGATTTCTGTGCGGATTTCATTCTTGAGAAATGCCTGTGTCCGTTGCGGATAGACACGGGTTGCCACGAACCATCCGGCGACAATCAGAAGCAGTGCTGCCGCTGCAAGACCGATCCTGGCTTTCCGGAACTTCAGGAAGCACCAGAACGCACCGGCAGCAACAGCAGAAATTACCATTGCTCTGGACTGCAGATATACCATCAGAACCAGCGTGACGATCCACATCAATGCAAGATAAACGTTCCGTCCTTTGCAGTATTGCGGAACGCAGCGGAGAGCAAAGGGGAACGATATCAACATCAGGAGTGCGCTCCAGTTCCAGTTGCCGGTAATGCCGTGCATTCCGGCACGGACAGTCTCTGTCCAGATGCAGACAATGACATTGGCGAGCCAGAAAAAGCCGAGAACTGTCGGAAGTTTCCGTTCAAGATCATTCCTGTAAACGGCTCCGAACATCGGGATCACGCACCAGAAAATGGAAACACCCAGGTGTTCCGGACGGTAATAACCGCCAGCCAGCCAGTGCATGAAGCCCAGAATAAGGAACAGTCCGGCACAGATTTTTGAGCACCAATCCGTATTGAGCAGTGTTTGCCGCAGAGTTTCCCATCGGAACAGAATGAGACTGAGGGCGAGGAGAACAAACAATCCTTGAGAAAAGATCGTGATCCCTGCCCAGTCAATAAAACCGGCTGACATGATCGGGCGGTATAAGAATACCAGCGCGATCATGAACAGAAAAGCTGCTTTCCGGTCAAGCCAGCTTTTTTTTACGCCATCACAAAGTTGTAATTGCATTTAACAGAAGCTGTTTTACCGGAAACATCCTGGAATGTGACCGTTTCATTTTCAAAACGGACATCAGCGACTTTTCCGAAGCCTGCGGGAATAGCGGCGACCCCCTGGATCATGCGGATCTCGGTGGTCTTGTCAAAATTCAAGGCTGTGGGATAACCCATCTTGTTCAGCTCATTTTCTTCGACAGAAGGCTTGAGACCGGCAGCGAAGTAGGAGCAGGAGTCTTCCACGCCGATGCAGTAGGTTCTTCCGTTCCAGGGAGCGGCAAATCTTCCGGAGTTGGAAACCCAGACACTTGTCATGGGCAGAACTGCAGCATCTTTCAGGACGAACCAGAGGAATCCTTCTTCGGGGTAGACTGCTGCGGACCATGCGGGAGTGTCGGAGGGTTTCTTCAAAACGGAGAAGAGATCACAGTAACCGTAAGGTGTCGGATAGACGGAATAGTCGGCAAATTCGGGATCCTTGAAGATGGTGGGGATCTTTTCGACAGCGGAAAATTCAGCTCCGGGTGCCAGATACTGGTATTCCTTTGCATCCGGGTTGGAGAAAAGACCGGGGCTGGTCAAACCTTTTTCAAACTTTCCGAAAGAGAGATACATCTTGCTGCCGTCAGCGGGCATACGGATGATGGGATGGTGTCCGGCGGGCATATTACCATGAGAACCGGAAACAGAATCGGAAAGATAAAGAACGGTTTCGCCGTAATTGAGTTTGATCTTCTTGGTGACTTCTCCGGCGCGTGCCTTCATGGAGAACTTGTATTCCATGGTTACGCCGTTTTCATCTTCCTTGACATCTGCGAGGGTCCAGTCTTCACCGGAGACTTCGCCGTGGCAGGGATGGAGTTCGCCGTTGAGTGCATCCCCGTTTCCGCCGAAGGGAAGACAGAAAAATTCACCGCGGAGATTTTTCAGACAGTCATTTCCCATGCCGCCCTTATTTTCATCCTGCCAGGGAGTGACATGATAAGGCTGAACGGTAGAGCCGTCTGCAAATTTGAATGTAACGGGAGCAGTCATTGCTCCGCCTTTTGTGGTGAAAATACTGACAGCGTCGGTATCGACCTGCCATCCTTCTGCGTTATGGACAGTTTTGCTGGTCAATGTATAGCCGGACATTTTTTTCTCCTTGATCAGTTAGGTTTCGTTGGGTTTCAGTTTTGGTGAAACTAATGTCTCTTGAGATAAGATAACACAATCCTTTGAATTTTCAAGCGAAAAAGAAAATGTTTTTCAGAATCAATATCGATTATGACTTGAAAAAAATGTGAAACAGGGGTATTTTAATAGAAATTTTACAGTATAGGAGTACAACTATGAAAATTGAATATGGTTTTTCCAGATGTAATATCAACCCCAACGTTCCGATTTCTCTTGCCGGATATTTCAATCTCAGAATGTGGGATCACGTTCTGGATGATCTTGAAGTCCGTGCCGCAGTGTTCAAAAAAGGTCCCGATTATGCAGCGATCCTCCACTTTGACATTCTCTGCGTGCCTCTGTATCTGTGTGATGCAATTCTGGCAAAGATCCAGGAGAAAGGCCTTGTTCAGTTCAGCCGGAAGAATGTGACGATGTCGGCAACTCATACTCACACAGCTCCCGAAGTGCGGATCGGTCAGGGACATAATCCTGATTATGTTCCTTTCCTTGCGGAACAGGCAGCTGCTGCGCTGGAGAAAGCCGTTCAGAATCTGCAGGAGGGGGAACTGTTTGAGGGATTGACTTCTGATGCCCGGTTCCTGTTTAACCGCCGTTACTGGATGAAAAACGGACGCGTTATGACAAATCCGGGGAAATTCAATCCTGATATTGTCCGTCCGGAAGGCGAGATCGACCCGGAAATTCCGCTGCTGGCTGTGAAGTCCGATGGAAAAATCAAACTTCTGCTCAGCAGCATTGTCAATCATGCCGATACTGTCGGCGGAACAGGCGTTTCTGCTGACTGGCCCGGATTCTACCGCAGAATACTGGAAAAAGAACTGGGCGAAGGTTCCATGGTCATTCCGTTTACCGGGGCAGAGGGAAATATCAACCATTTTGACGTTTCCAGTTCCGAAAAACAGAACTCTTACGGCGAAGCGGAACGGCTCGGTTCCGGTTATGCGGAAACGGTTTTGACGGCATTGAACACACTCCGTCCCGTTGATGGCGGATCAATGAAAGTCGTGTTCGGAGAAGCCATCACCATGCCCCGTGAGATTTCGGAAGAAGAGATCGAAGAAGCAAAAGCAACCATCGCAAAATATCCTGATGCTGATATCAATGCCGGAACTTTGAACAGTGAAGACTTGGCGAAAGGGGCTCCGGCTGTTCTGAAATATTTTGCAACGGCACTGCTGGAAAAAGCTGCTCATAAAGAAAAAATGCGTCTGTACCTGACAGGAATTGCATTCGGATCCTCCTTTATGATCGCTTCTCTGCCCAGTGAACCTTTTACAGAGATCGGACTGACTGTCCGGAAAGGGATTTTCGGTGACCGGATCTGTATGATCACGGCTCTTGCCAACGGAACGGGAACTTATACCAACCACAGCGGATATATTCCAAACTCCTGGAACTTCGGGCGTGGCGGATATGAAGATACTCCGCGCTCCAATCCCTATTCCATGAAGACCGCAGAGATCCTGTTGAGAAAATGGCAGGAACTTGCAGAAGAGATTTAAGAACAGTATTTTCAGATCCTCCGGCGCATTTGGCAAAGGAGGATTTTTTTTTGAGGAAATCAAGGCAAAAAAATGGTGTCCGCTACAAGACTCGAACTTGTGACCTCATCCGTGTGAAGGATGCGTTCTAACCAACTGAACTAAGCGGACACTTTGCAGTGTTGATATTCCGTAATATAATGGTCATTCAGGAAAATGCAAACCGTAAAAAGTAAAAAGATTTGCTTTTTTTGCAGTTTGAGTAAGAAAATCATATATCGGATTTGAAAAAACAACTTGACAAATGAAAAAACAACTCTTATATTACTACCGGATAATAGTGTATAGAAAACAGAGCTAATATATCTTTTGGAGTAAGCAACATGAATCTGAAGAAAATTTGCGAAAAATGCGGGAAATCACTTCCTCTCGGAGAGACAGGAAATCTTTGTGCTGATTGTTCTGCAGCGGATAAAATTCCCGTGGTTGGAATTGATGATACAAACGAACTGGCAGTCGGTACAGAATTGCATGGATACCGTATTTTACAAAAGCTCGGCAACGGCGGAATGGGAACCGTCTACCTTGCAGAACAGAAATCAATGCAGCGTCAGATCGCGCTGAAGATTTTGAATTCATCTGTGACAAAAGATGCTGCAGCAGTCGAACAGTTCCTGAATGAAGTCCGTAACACCGGACAGATCCACCATCCGAACATTGTCAATGCCTTTGATGCAGGTTGTGAAAACGGCACTTATTTTCTTGCCATGCAGTATATCAATGGGGATACTCTGGATCATATTCTTCAGAACAGCGGTGCTCTGGAGGAAATCAGAGCATTGGAGATTGCTGCTCAGATTTCCGGGGCTCTTGCTTATGTCTGGAATAAACATCAATTGTTCCACCGGGATATCAAACCCGGAAATATTATGATCGATTCAGATGAGAACAAAGCGATGCTCATGGATCTTGGTATTGCCCAGAAGCTTGGCGATGTCAATGGCGAAAGTGAAAGCGTGGAAGGTTCTCCTTATTACATGTCTCCTGAACAGATCCAGGGGCATACATTGAGCTGGACAACAGATTTGTATTCTCTGGGGGCAACTCTTTATCAGTTGATCGTAGGCGTACCGCCTTATGATGATACAACGATCGAAGAAATCTTGAAAAAGCATTGTCAGGCAGAGTTCCCTGAACCGTCAGAACGGAATCCTGAAAGCAATATTTCACCGGAAACAGTTGCCCTGTTGAAGAAGATGATGGCAAAGTCCCCGGAACAGCGTTTCGCAACCTGGGGTGACTTTATCCGGGAACTGAATACTGTTATTGCTCAGTTGAAGGAGTTTGCTGCAGATCCCGGTAAACGCTTGAAGATGGATGCCGTTGCCATGGCACAGGCAAAACGGGATGCCATGAAGAAGAAAAAGAAGACAGCATCCATGGTTACGCTGCTGATCATTCTTTTGATCGCCGGCGGCGGAGTGTTCGGCTATCGGTATCTTACCGGGAAAAATGCTGCAGAAGCACGGGAATATCTCGGAGGAGATAAAAAAGATGCCGTTTCCAAATTGTCAGAGGCTTTTGAAAAGTACAGAAAGAATCCGACAAAAAATGCTCTTGAAGATTTCCTGAAAGAAACAAAGAATGCTGAAAGAATCGCAAAAGCCGCTGGAGTTCATCCTGATGATGCGAAAGATTTGCTTGATGAGGTGGAACGCACCAGACAGCAGGCTCAACAGTTAAACTTTGAATATGATGACTTCAATGAGTTCGTTAAAAAGTTTGAACGCGATAACAAAATGATCGGTGAAAAACTGAATTCGTTCAATGTCATACAGGGAACATCTGACGAGCCCATTGCAATAAAAAACATGATTGATAACCTGGAAAATTCTGTTAAAAAACAAAGAACGAGTCATCCCGCCCAGATGGAACAGAAGCGTAAATTCGGTGCATCCATCGCTGCAATGAGGAAGACTCTTGCTGTCAAGCAGGAAAAGATGCAGGCATATTTGGCAAAGCAGGAGGAAGAAAAGAGAAGAAGAGTTCAAGCTGCTGCAAAAGCCAGGGAAGAAGCGCTCCGTGACAGTATTTCTTACGATTCCAGTTTCAGCGAGGCAGAACAAGCAGGAAAAGATGAGGTTGCCAAGAAAATCCAGGCTGAACAGGAACGGATCAAAAAGGAAAAAAAGGCGGCTGAAGATAGAATTGCAGCCGAGCAAAATAGATTTAAGAAACAAGAAGCCGAGAGACGGGCAAAAGAAGCTGCGGAACGGAATCGTGTCGTTCTGGTAGGCGGTTCTGATGCGGTCCCTGAAATAGAAAAAGAACAAAAGAAGATAAAGAATGAGTTCTTTAAAGCATTCGCAAAAGCTGATATGGATGCAGCCTGCAACATTAGATTCCGGGAGGAACTGCTTTCTCTCCGTCAGACACCTCAAGTAAAAGCTGCATTGGACAACCTGAAGCGGGAACATGAGAAGTATCATAAAATTGCCGTCGCAGCAAAAGTCGGAAAAGATGCTCTCTTTGATTTGAACAATCTTCGATATTTCCGGGGACTGCAGGTCCGGACAACAGATTTGAACCGCGGGCTTGGAAAAACATATCTGAAGGTCGATAAACTGGTAAATGGTTCTGTTCATTTTTCAAACCCGGGCAGTTCTCCTGAAAACTTCCTGAATTTGAGTATGTATGATAAGGAAAAACTGGCAGAACGTATTGTTATGGTCAAGAGACTGGATAAATCTATTGCGCTGCCTTTCTATTTCTCCATGGGACTCTACAGACTTGCGATTGATCTTTGTCTGGATCATGAAAGAAAGTTCTATGAAGAAGAAGCAAAGGAGTTGATCAAATTCCAGTATAACGAGGCAAAAAAGAAAAATGATATCCGTCTTCTGAATCGCTTGAGACGCGATTACAAAGATTTGAAGATCATGAAAGGCATTATCAGATAATTCCGGGAGGTAACTATGACAAACAGAAAAAAACACTTCACATTGATGGAAATGTTGGTGGTTATTGCGATTATCGGTCTTCTCGCAGCTTTAGCATTTCCCGTTGTTGGACGGGTAAGGGAAAAATCAAGAGAAACGGATGCCGCAGCAGGAGCAAACAACATTTCTCTTGCACTGAAACAGTATAAAGCTGCATACCAGAAGTTTCCGTCAGTAGATACCTCTGCACCTGTTGGCGGCGGTGATGGTTCAGCTGCATCCGGTTACGGCAGTTTGAATGATTATGATAAAATTATTTTCATTCTGTCCGGCGTTCTTCCCGGCGGCGGGGCTGATGATTCTAATTTTGCAGCGCAAAACAAAAAGAAGACAGTTTTTCTGAATCCTACCCCGGAATATATGAAGGCAAATGGATTTTTTGCCAACCCCTGGGGCAGAAGATACTATATAATGTATAGTAAAACCGGAAAAAATACCATTGATGTCAAACGTCCGAAAAATGGTACTCTCAGTTCCGATACGATCAAAGTCGGTTCAGATGTGGCTGTTTTTTCCGAACTGAATCCCAAGGGAAGTGATTTCAAGGATGGTTCCAGATTGGCGACCTCCTGGGGCGGGGTCATTGATGTGAAATAACGGCTCCTGAGAAAAATTTTTTCAGAAAGCATTTGACAAATCCCGTTTCCGGATGCAATGTAATTATATACGTGCGTACGGGCGGGACTTTCCTTTTTTGAGTGCCTGTGCCGAAATTAACAACAGGAAGAGATTATGAGCAAGTTAGTAATAGTAGAGTCTCCTGCCAAAGCGAAGACCATTGGAAAGATGCTGGGCAGAGATTATATCATCAAGGCATCCTACGGACATATCCGTGATTTGCCTGAGCGGGTCTTCGGGGTCGATATCGAAAACGGCTTCACTCCTCTTTATGAAGAGTCCAAGGCGCGCGGAAAGAATATTTCAGATCTGAAGCAGACTGCCAAAAAGGTGGATGAAATTTATCTGGCTCCTGACCCTGACCGCGAAGGAGAAGCGATTGCGTGGCATCTTCATGAAGTGCTGGCAAAAGCAAACAAAAAAGCAAAATTCCACCGTGTGGCATTCCATGAAATCACAAAAAATGCGATTTCAAAAGCATTTCAGGCTCCCGGCGAAATCGATATGAACCGTGTAGATGCCCAGCAGGCACGGCGTGTCCTTGACCGGATCGTCGGGTATATGGTAAGTCCGCTGCTGTGGACCCGGATCGAACGTGGGATCAGTGCCGGTCGTGTGCAGTCTGTCGCTCTGCGGATCGTCTGCGAACGGGAACGGGAAATTCTTGCGTTTGAACCGAAAGAATACTGGAACTTCAATGCCATTTTCAATTCCTCCACGGCAGGTGATTATGCGGCAAAACTTTTCCGGATCAACGGAGATAAGTTTGAAGTCAATACAAAGACCGATGCCGATGTGGTCGCTACAGATGTCTGTGCGGTGCAGAACTGGAAAGTCTCTGATATCGACACCCAGCCGCGTCGCAGATATGCGCCTCCGCCGTTCATCACAAGTACACTGCAGCAGGCAGCAAGTTCCGCTCTCGGATTTTCAGCCAGCTCCACTATGCGGATCGCCCAGCAGCTTTACGAAGGAATCGATATCGGTGTCGGAACCGCAGGTTTGATTACCTACATGAGAACCGATGCTGTGAATATTGCCGATGAAGCACGGAACGCATGCCGGGAATTCATCCGGTTCCAGTATGGTGACCAGTATGTTCCTGCAAAGCCGAACTTCTTCAAGTCAAAATCTACGGCTCAGGCGGCGCACGAAGCGATCCGACCCACCGATGTGAACCGTACACCGGAATCTCTCAAAGAGTTTCTTGATGCGAAGCAGTATAAATTGTATAAGCTGATCTGGCAGCGTTTTGTTGCGTGTCAGATGGCACCCGCTGAACAGCTGCGGACCACTGTCACAACGGAAGGTTCTGCAAAAAGTCTCTATGAATTCCGGTCGACGGCAACCGTCACCACATTCCCCGGCTTTTTGCGGATGTACAACATTCAGGAAGAGGGTGCGGCACAGGAAGAGGATGGCGACAATCCGGAAGTTCTCGGCAAGTTGAAGAAGGGGTATCTCTGTACGCTTGTCGATCTTCTTGCTGACCAGAAATTCACAGAACCGCCGCCGCGCTTCTCCGAAGCAACGCTTATCAAAGAGCTGGAATCCAACGGAATCGGACGTCCGTCAACGTATGCGACGATTGTCAACACGATTCAGGAACGGGAATATGTCAATAAGGAAAAAGGCAAGTTGATTCCGACGGAACTCGGGTTCAAAGTGAATGACTATCTTGTCCGTGCATTGCCGGTGCTGATGGAGACCGGTTTTACTGCTGACATGGAAACGAAGCTTGACCAGGTGGAAGAAGGCTCTGTTCAGTGGACCTCTATGATGCAGGAATTTTATGATCAGTTCTCCGGCTGGCTGACTGATGCAAAACAGGAAGGTGCCCCGGAATCCTCCAAGGCAACTGCTTTGATCAATTATCTTTCCGGGATCCAGAGTTGGGATGCCCCGGAAAAACGCGGAAACCGGATTTATGATGACAAGAAATTCTTTACTTCCATCCAGAAACAGCAGAAGAGTGTTTCCGGCAAGCAGTGGGAAGCCCTGATGACATTTCTTGTAAAATATGCGTCCCAACTGGGAGATATTGAAAGTTTCTGTATGGCAAACGGGATCATGGATGATCTGCGGAAAGTACAGGAGCGTTCCGAAGCGATCCAGGCGAAACGTGCAGAAGCGGAAGCCCGGAAAGAGGCTGCTGCAAACAATCCTCCTCCGCAGGCTCAGATCGATTTGGTTTCCGCATTGGACAAGGTGGAATTCAATCCACCGGAAAAACGCGGTGCCAGAGTTTATGATGATAAGAAGTTCTTTACATCTTTGAAAGATCAGTTGAATGCGGGCAGAACGTTGTCAGAAAAACAGGTTGCCGCATTGGTGAAACTGGCGGAACGGTACAGCGGTTCCATTCCCGGATTTACGGAAATGGCATCTGCTGTCGGGGTGAATGTTGCTTCTGCAGCCCCTGCTACTTCTCCTGCCGGTTTTTCTGCTCCATCCGATGTCGATCTGCTTTTGAAAGAGATGTCCGGGATCACTGCATGGGCGGAACCTGTCAAACGCGGTCGCCGTGTTTATGATGACAAAGAATTTTTTGAATCGATCATGAAACAGAAAAAGTCCGGCAAGGTTTTAAGTATCAAGCAGGTGGAAGCATTGAAGAAACTTGCTGCAAAATACGGGATTCAGGTATCATGAAAAACTTTATAAAAATTTCTTTAGCGGTTCTTCTTCTGACCTCTGTTTGTTTTTCTGTTTCGGCAAATGATGCAAAAGCAAAAGAACAGGCTGTTTATGAACTGTTTGAGGCTCAGGGAATGCAGTTGCAGATGAACAGGATCATTGCGACAATGGTTCAGTCTCAAATCAATGCGAATCCGCAGCTCAAGCCGTACCGGATGGATCTGCTTCGGTTTTATATGAGCGTCGCCAGTTATGATGTCTTAAAGAAAGATTTGGCGCAGCTTTACATGAAGTACTTTTCCCTCAGTGAGATTCAGGAGATAACGAAATTTTACCGTTCTCCCGTTGGTCAGAAGATGAGAGAAAAATCAGCAGATATCCTTATTGAAGCCAATAAGTTGTCCCAGAAACGGCTGGAAGCAGCATTGCCGGAATTTGTACAGGAAATGCGGAAAAAAGGAAAGTTTTGAACATGAAAGATTTTATTTGCAGTCTGGCAAAAAAAGCCGGAACTCTTGCGATGGAATATTTTGACGGGATCCGTCCCAACGAAGTTTCTTCCAAGACCACAACATCTGACCTTGTTTCTACCGCTGACAGAATGGTGGAGAAACTGATCATTGAAACAATACGGGAAAAATTTCCGGATCACGGATTTTTCGGAGAAGAGACCGGGACGGCAAATTCTGATGCAGAGTACCGCTGGGTCATAGATCCGATTGACGGAACACAGAGTTTTGTGAAAAGACACGTTTACTTTTCCATTTCCATTGCGTTTCAGAAAAACAACGAGACCATTGCCGGAGCTGTTTATGCGCCTGCTTTGAATCAGCTTTTTTATGCGGAGAAGGGCAAAGGAGCTTATATGAATGATGCCCCGATCCATGTTTCCTCCTGCGGGGAACTGGAAAATGCGGCATGTACAACAGGGTTCGGTTATTTGAGAACGAAAGTGAAGCATGAAGGGATCGCTTTGTTCAGTGAACTTGTTCCGAATCTCCGAGACATCAAGCGGTGCGGTTCTGCGGCTCTGGATCTCTGTAATGTCGCCTATGGGATCTATGACGGTTATTGGGAATTTGATTTGAAGCTTTATGATGTGGCTGCCGGTGTTCTGATTGCTCAGGAAGCCGGAGCAAAGGTCTGTGATTACCGTGGCGGAACAGGTTATCCTGCACAGGGAATCGTTGCTGCCAATCCGGTTTTGCTGCCGCAGCTTCTGGAATATACAAAGAAATATTGAGGTGCCGGAATGTCAAACGTCTATTTTATTCCAGCCGGGAGCTGTGCAAAAGAGGCATCTGTCCGGCTTTTGCAGGCGATTTTGGAACGGGAAAATGTGACTTTGGCGGATCAGGTTCCCATCAAGGTCCACTTCGGAGAAAAGGGAAACCGGACGTATCTGAAACCTGAGATGTATGACGGTTTGATCGATTTTCTGCAGGGACAGGGAAAAGAGTGTCGTTTTTCCGAGACCAGTGTTTTATATGGCGGGGAACGTTTTTGCCGGGAGAAACACCTGAAACTGGCAGCTGCTCATGGATTTACCCGTATCCCTGCCTGTATTGAAGATGGTGCGAACGGCGAAGAGGCTGTCGATGTGAAAGTCGGATTGAAGCATTTCCGGAGCTGTGCTGTTGCAAAAGGGTTGGCAGATGCGGAACAGATCCTGGTTTGTTCCCACTTCAAAGGACATAAACTTGCCGGGTTCGGCGGTGCTGTCAAACAGCTTTCTATGGGCTGTGCCGCAAAAGGCGGAAAAATGGCAATGCACCTGAGTGTGAAGCCGAAAATTTTCAATCTGTTCTGCAAACATTGCGGATTATGTGCCAGCCGCTGTCAGGTGAAAGCGATTACTGTTACTCCGAAAAAAGCTGTGATCGACCATGAAAAATGTATCGGCTGCGGTGCCTGTTTTTCCATTTGCCGTCACCATGCAGTTTCCATTTTGACATGGGCTGGCTTGAAGAGTATGCTGTTCGGAAAGAACAGTTTCCGTGAAAAACTTGTAGAATATGCTTATGCGGCGCATCATGGAAAGAAAAATATTTATCTGAACTTTGCCATGAGCGTGACCCGCGGCTGTGACTGCGAACCGCTGCCCATGCGGGCATGTATTCCGGATATCGGGATCTTTGCTTCCACCGATCCTGTGGCGATCGATCAGGCATGTCTGGATGCAGCAGAAAAAGCGGGGAAGAAATTCAGCGGAAGTGAGCAGCTTGCCTATGCTGAAGAAATCGGGCTGGGCAGCAGAAAATATGAACTGATTGAGATTTAATTTTTGAACCGGACTTGAAAAAATCCGGAAATGAGAGTATCTTACCGGAATCAGGAGAATATCAAATATGAGTACACAATACGAAGCAGTGATCGGGCTGGAAGTCCATTGTCAGGTACTTACCGCCTCCAAGATGTTCTGTACATGTCCGAATGAATTCGGCGCAGAACCCAATACAAATGTCTGTCCTGTCTGTATGGGACATCCCGGCGTGATGCCTGTGCCGAACAAAGAAGCCATTCGCAAAGCTGTTGCGGCTGGTTTGATGTGCGGCTGCTCCATCCCCAACAAGAGCAAATTTGACCGCAAGAGTTATTTTTATCCCGATATGCCGAAAAACTATCAGCTCACCCAGTACGATATGCCGTTCTGTGTGCAGGGAAAAATCCACATCAGCGGAAAAGGGTTTTCCGGAAATGAACTGCCGGATAAATATATCGGTCTGACCCGTATCCACCTGGAAGAAGACGTGGCAAAGTCCACTCACTTCGGAACATCCACCGGGGTCGACTTCAACCGCGCAGGTGTGCCGCTTCTGGAAATCGTCAGCGAACCCGACATGAGAAGTGCCGATGAAGCATACGCTTATCTTACTGCCCTCAAGCAGATCATGCAGTACGGCGGGATCGGTAACTGCGACATGGAAAAAGGACAGATGCGCTGCGACGTGAATATCTCCATCCGTCCGGTTGGTGAAACTGCGTTCGGTACAAAGGTTGAGTTGAAGAACCTCAACAGTTTCTCTGCTGTCCACCGTGCCATTGCTTACGAGATCAAACGCCAGATCATCATGAAAGAATCCGGCGAACGGATCGTTCAGGAAACCCGCGGCTGGAATGATGATACCCGCGAATCCTACCTCATGCGTACCAAGGAAAATGCGGATGATTACCGTTACTTCCCGGAACCTGACCTGCTGCCTGTGAATTTTACCGATGAAGAGATCGACGAAATCAGACAGGGCTTGCCGGAACTCCCCGAAGCACGCAGAAACCGCTTTGTCAACGATTACTCCCTGACTCCTTACGATGCTCATGTGCTGACTCTGGAACAGGATATCTCTGAATATTTTGATGCCGCTGCAAAATCCTCCAAAGCTCCGAAACTGGTGGCAAACTGGATCATCTCCGAACTGTTGCGTCTGCTCTCTGAAGCAAAAATCACGGTTGCAGAGTGCAAGATCAAACCGGAAATGCTGGGCGAAATGGTCAACATGATCGACTCCGGCGCAATCAACGGAAAAATTGCAAAAGAAGTCTTTGCCGATATGTTTGAAAACGGAAAGACTGCTGCTGAAATCGTCAAGGAAAAAGGTCTTGTTCAGGTCTCCGATGAATCTGCGATCCTCGGTTTTGTCCAGCAGGCAATCGCTGCGAACCCGGATCAGGTTCAGCAGTTCAAGGATGGGAAAACAGCGGTTCTTCAGTTCTTTGTCGGACAGGTCATGAAAGCCAGCCGCGGCAAAGCGAATCCGAAGTCTGTGATCAAACTTCTGCAGGAAGAACTTTCCCGCTGAGCTGTGGAAATCCGTTTATGATCAGAATTTTATTTGTCTGTCACGGAAATATCTGCCGCAGTCCTATGGCGGAATTTGTCATGAAAGATCTGGTGAAAAAAGCCGGTCGGGAAGATGAGTTTTACATAGAATCTGCGGCAACAAGCACAGAAGAATTGGGAAATCCGGTTCATTACGGGACCCGCAGTATTCTGGCAAAGCACGGGATCTCCTGCAACGGAAAATTTGCCCGTCAGATGACCCGTGCAGACTATGAAGATTTTGATTTGCTGATTGCCATGGATCACCGGAATTTACGGAACATGGAACGTTTTACAGGCGGTGATCCGGAAGGGAAGGTCCGTTTGCTGATGGATTATACGGATCGTCCCGGAGAGGTTGCGGATCCATGGTACACTGGAGATTTCCGTGCGACCTGGAACGATGTCCTTGACGGATGTGTGGGTCTGCTGGAAAATCTGTGAAAGTAAAAATAAAAAAAATAATTACAGGCTTTCTTGTAATTATTTTTTTTTGTGGTATATATTACCAAAAGCGGAAAAAATATTGTCTAAGCAAAAAAAGAAAGGATTTCTGCATGAAAAAACTCGTTATTGTGTTGGTGGTAATCGCTGTTGCCGGACTTGGCTTTTACCTGATCAAGAACTACCGTGATAATGCAATCTACCGGAACCCGGCGTTTGCATCCGGGAACGGACGTCTGGAAGCTACGGAAGTCAGCATCTCCACGAAACTCGCCGGAAAGATCGAAAAGATTCTGGTTCAGGAAGGCGATTATGTGAAGAAAGAACAGAAACTTGTTCAGATGCAGACAAATTCCCTGAAAGCACAACTTGCTCAGAATCAGGCGAATATCAAGGTGAAAGAAGCTGAACTTGCCTCTGCAAAAGCAATGGTTCTGCAGAAAGAGAGCAGTTTGAAAAATGCAGAAAGCCGTTACAATCGGGAAAAGGGACTTCTTGCCGGTGATGTGGTTTCCAAACAGGCTTATGAAAATGCTTTGGCAGTTTATGAGTCTGCCAAGGCGGAACTTGCTGCTGCAAAAGCTGCTGTTGCTCAGAAAGAAGCAGAGATCCTTGCCGAAAAGGCAAATGCTGAAAGAACGCAGGCTGATATTGATGACAGCTCTCTGCTCGCCCCGCTGGAAGGTCGGATTCAGTACAGAATTTCCGAAGAAGGTGAAGTCCTCAATGCCGGTGGAAAAGTTTTGAATCTTGTTGATTTGACAGATGTTTACATGACATTCTTCCTTCCTGAAGAAGCTGCCGGAAAAGTCAAGATCGGTGCAGATGTCCGTATTCTTCTTGATGCGATCCCCGATGTTCCCATCCCGGCAAAGGTCTCCTTTGTTTCCAGCGTTGCCCAGTTTACTCCCAAGACCGTTGAAACCAAGGTGGAACGTCAGAAACTCATGTTCCGGGTCAAAGCAAAAGTCGATCCTGAATTGCTGAAAAAATATGTTGATTATGTGAAGACCGGACTTCCCGGTGTTGCCTGGGTGAGACTTGATGATAAAGCAGAATGGCCCGCATTCCTTGTTCTGCGGAAAGACCGGGGAGATAAGAAGTGAAAGAGGGAACGACTGTAATGGAGACCAATGCTCCAGCTGTATCGTTCCGGGATCTCTCCCTTGTTTACGGAAAAAAGACGGTTGGACTTGACTCTGTATCGCTGGATATTCCGGCGCAGAAAGTGATCGGTCTGATCGGTCCTGACGGAGTTGGAAAATCCACTTTGCTCTCCCTGATCACAGGGGCGCACAAGATGCAGGAAGGAACCCTGCAGGTTCTTGGCGGAGATATGCGCGATGCCAAACACCGCAGCAGGATCTGTCCCCAGATCGCTTACATGCCCCAGGGCTTGGGAAAAAATCTCTATTTCACTCTGACGGTGGAAGAAAATCTCCAATTCTTCGGACGTCTTTTCGGACATGATGCAGCAGAACGCCGCAGACGGATCGACCGTCTGACCAAGAGTACCGGGCTTTATCCGTTCCTTGACCGTCCGGCTGGAAAACTTTCCGGAGGAATGAAGCAGAAACTTGGTTTGTGCTGCTCCCTGATCCATGACCCGGATCTTTTGGTCCTTGATGAACCGACTACCGGGGTTGACCCGCTGGCGCGCCGTCAGTTCTGGGATCTTGTGGACAATATCAAGCGGGAACAGCCCAATATGAGCGTGATCGTGGCAACCGCTTACATGGATGAAGCTCAGCGGTTCGACTGGCTCATCGCTATGGATGAAGGAAAAATCCTTGATACCGGAACTCCTGCAGAACTGCTTGCCAAAACCGGGAAAGATAATCTGGATGCCGCATTCATTCAGCTTCTTCCGGAAGAGAAACGGGCGGGACACAAAGATCTGCATGTTCCTCCGCTGGAATCTTCCGGCGGAAACGGCTATTCTATTGAGGCTGAAGGTTTGACAAAAAAATTCGGTTCTTTTACCGCAGTGGATCATGTCAGTTTCAAGATCCGGGAAGGAGAAATCTTCGGGTTCCTCGGTTCCAACGGATGCGGAAAGACGACTACCATGCGTATGTTGACCGGGCTGCTGCCTGCAACAGAAGGTACTGCAAAACTTTTCGGCAAACCCATCGGCAGTAACTCTATGGAGGTACGGGAACAGCTGGGGTATATGACTCAGCTCTTCTCCCTGTATGGCGAATTGTCTGTCCGGCAGAACCTTGAACTTTATGCCCGGCTGTACCGGATCCCGGAATCAGAGATCCCGGAACGGGTGGAAGAGATGATGAACCGTTTCCAGTTGAAAGAGATCGAGAAGGTCCTTCCGAAAGATCTTCCGCTCGGTTTGAAACAGAGACTTTCTCTTGCCGCTGCTGTGATTCACCGTCCGAAGATCCTGATCCTTGACGAGCCGACCTCCGGAGTTGACCCTGTGGCGCGTGACCTCTTCTGGGAATTGATCATTGAGCTTTCCCGCAGAGATAAAGTGACGATCTTTATTACTACGCACTTCATGAACGAAGCTGAGCGGTGCGACAGAATTTCTCTGATGCACGCCGGGCGTTCGCTGACTTGTGAAACGCCTGCTGAAATCGTGAAGCAGCGGAATGCCGCAACTCTGGAAGAAGCATTTATCGGGATCCTGGAAGATGCCGACCCCGCCAACAAAGCGGAGCAGGCAAGCAGTATGGGACAGGATGAAGTTCAGGAGCCGGCAGCTCCCGTGCCTGCAAAGAAACCCTCTGCATTCCGTCAGAAATTGGATAAAGTGTTCAGTTTTCAGCGGTGGTACAGCTGTTTCTGGCGGGAATATCTGGAGTTGATGCGTGACCCGATCCGTGCGACACTTGCATTGTTCGGTGCAATCATCCTCATGCTGGTGATGGGATACGGGATCAATATGGACGTGGAAGATCTTCCGTTTGCGATCCTTGACCGTGACCAGACCATTGCAAGTCAGAATTACGCTTTGAATATTTCCGGATCACGGTATTTTGTAGAAAAGCCGCCTGTGAAGGATTATACGGATCTTGACAGCCGGATGAAAAGCGGGGAATTGAGTCTAGTGGTGGAAATTCCCCCCGGTTTCGGACGGGATATGGAAAAAGGGTTGAGTCCGGAAGTCTCTTTCTGGATCGATGGCGCCATGCCTTCCCGTGCGGAGACTATCAACGGTTATGTTTCAGCTCTTCATCAGAAATGGCTGGAGACACAGAATCAGGGGCAGGACAGGAAGGGGCTGGTTTCCGTTGAGACCCGTTACCGCTACAATCCTGATGTGCTGAGTCTTCCTGCAATGGTTCCGGCAATGATCCCGATCCTCATGCTGATGATCCCGGCGATCCTTGCGGCACTGGCAGTTGTCCGCGAAAAAGAGATGGGGTCGATCATCAACCTTTATGTGACTCCCCTGAGCCGTCTGGAGTTCCTGCTGGGCAAACAGTTCCCGTACCTGCTGTTTTCCATGTTGAGCTGTCTGCTGCTCATTGTGATGGCAGTCACGATTTTTGATGTCCCGGTCAAGGGCAGTTTCCTGACCTTGATTTTCAGCTGTGTCTGTTACTGCATTATTGCGACCGGCATGGGCTTGCTGGCATCGTCAGTGACCCGCAGTCAGATTGCGGTGATCTTCCTGACCATGATCGGAACGCTTCTGCCGTCAGTTCAGCTGTGCGGTTTGACCAACCCTGTGGACACGCAGGAGGGAATGGCGCGTGTGATCGGTGAGATCTATCCTACGACTCACATGCTTCTGATCAGCCGCGGAATCTTCAATAAGGCACTCGGTTTTGCGGATCTCCGTCAACCGATCATGGTACTGTTGATCATGATCCCGATCATCATTGGTCTGGGTGTGATGTTCCAGAAAAAACAGGAGTCCTGAGAATGCTGCAGTCAGTAAAAAATATTTATCGTCTCGGAATCAAGGAAATCGTCGGTCTCAGCCGTGACTGGCTTATGCTGGTTTTGATTCTTTACTCCTTTTCGGTTGCGATCGTTGTCGCATCGAAAGCTCAGCCGGACTCGCTCAACAAAGCGACAATTGCGATTGTTGATGATGACCGTTCCCAGTTGACGCAGCGGTTGTCGGATGCTTTCATGCCGCCGATGTTCCTGCCTGCAAAACAGATCAAGCAGAATGAGATCGATCTTTCCATGGACAAGGGCGAAAACACATTTGTTGTAGTTTTTCCCCCGAATTTTGAGAAAGATGTCATGGCAGGAAACCAGCCTGAAGTGCAGGTCAACGTGGATGCAACCCGTATGACGCAGGCGTTTACCGGAAGCGGTTACATTCAGCAGATCATCCAGAGGGAGCTTCAGACTTATCTGGCAGAAAGTCAGGGAAAGCAACCGGCGGAATATGTTGTCCGGAACCGGTTCAATCCAAACCTGACGCAGTCATGGTTCACATCAGTGATGCAGCTGGTGAACAATATTACGATGCTTGCGATCATTCTGACAGGAGCTGCATTGATCCGGGAACGGGAAAACGGCACGCTGGAACATCTTTTGGTGATGCCGGTCCGGACGTTTGAGATCATGGCGGCAAAGGTATGGTCCATGATGGCAGTGGTGCTGCTGGCATCAGCGTTTGCTTTGATCTTTGTGATCCGGATGTACATGCAGGTTCCTGTGGAAGGTTCCGTTCTTCTGTTTTTGGGCGGAGTTGCACTGCATCTGTTTGCTGCGACATCCCTTGGGATCTTCCTAGCGTGTATGTCGCAGAACATGCCCCAGCTCGGAATGCTTCTGATTCTGGTATTTTTGCCGATGCAGATGCTTTCCGGCGGATCGACACCACGGGAAAGTATGCCCGGATGGGTTCAGGATGTCATGCTGGCAGCTCCCACAACGCACTTTGTGGAATTCAGTCAGGCGATCCTCTACAGAGGAGCCGGAATTGAAGTTGTCTGGCGGCCTTTCCTGATATTATTCCTGATCGGAGTGATCTTGTTTGTCATTTCTCTGATCCGGTTCCGGAAGAGTGTAGCATAATCATTGCATCAAAAATAATCTGAAAAGGAAAGCGGAAATGCTCTGCTTTCCTTTTTTTTGACCCTGTTTTCTTCTTTTCTTTATCTTTTCTTCTTTCTTTTTTTCTTTTGCGGATTGAAAAAGAGCTGAAGGTATGCTACATTACCAAAAAGTAAAGAATAATTTTTTTCATACATAAGGAACGACATCATGACTGCCAAAACGTATTTGAGTCAAATTACTGCAGTGGCGCTGCTTGCTGTTGCTGCTGTAGCTCAGGAACCTGCCGTAAAAACAAACAAATCTGCAGATCAGCAAAGAATTGCCGCTGCTGCCTCCGGTTTTGCTCCCAATTCCGGAAAACAGGCTGTCATTGACAGATTGAAAGCCCTTTTCTCAACTTCTTCCAGGCCGATTATCAGCACCAAGAAGTTTGAACCGCTTCCGCCTTATATGCATGTGACGCAGATCCCTGCAACCAAATTAACACCTG